>CAYUNL010000141.1:0-7537 GCA_964446055.1 uncultured Alphaproteobacteria bacterium
AAGACGACCCCGCCTTGCATGGCATGGGGACGACGCTCACCGCACTCGTGCTCGGCGCGGAGAACACCGCCACCGTCGCCCAGGTTGGCGACAGCCGTGTCTACCTCATCAACGGCGATGGCCTGGCCCAAGTGACCGAGGATCAGACGGTGGCCATGGACATGGTGCGCCAGGGCACGGTGTCGCTCGACGAGGCTCGCGCCTCGTGGGGGTGGAACTCCCTTACCCAAGCGCTCGGCACCGATCCCGAGATCACGCCGGTGCTCACCACGATCGAGCCAAGCGAAACGGCCACGATCCTGCTGTGCACCGATGGTCTCAGCGAAATGGTCCCCGACGAGATGATCGAGAGACTGCTCGCGGATTCGGTCCGCGATCCGGCGGCGGCGGCGGAGGCCCTGGTCAAGGCGGCGATCGACCGCGGCGGTCGGGACAACGTTACCGTGATCGTGCTCACCCCAGACGCTTGAACGCGGCTGGTAATTTGTGATGGGAGTGGGCGGTAGAGCGGCTATACTGGGGTCCACGGCGCGGGCGTGGCATCGGCGCCGGAACCAAAACCGGGGGGGAAGGGCATGAACAGTGGCAGGGGAGTAGTGCTCGCGGTCGCGGCGGCGTTCGCGGCGCTGGCCCTCGTCGCGGGGCCCGCGGCGTCCGAGGAAGGCATCGTCCTCGAGCTCAACAAAGTCGTGGCCAAGGACGACGTCTGCCGCCTCTCGTTCGTGCTCAGCAACGAATCGGACGCGGCGTTTTCCGAGTTCCGGTTGCAGCTTGCCTTCTTCGACGCCCAGGGCGGCGTGATCACCGACGCCACTGTCGATTTCCTGCAGATACGGCCACAGAAGACGGTGGTCCGGTACTTCGACGTGCCTGATCTCTCCTGCCCAGGGCTCGCCAAGGTGCTTCTCAACGACGTCGCCGCTTGCGCACCGCCGGCGCCCAGCGGCGACTGCCTCGATCTCATCCAGCCGACCGCGCGAGGCGAGGTCGACTTCTACAAGTAGTCTGTGGTGAGGGTACCGTGAGCGCGCAGCCCTTCCGCGTGTCCGAGGGTGGTCGCATCGACCGCACGGCACCGATTCGCTTTACATTTGACGGCCGGGCCTACACCGGCCACGCCGGCGATACCCTGGCCTCGGCGCTCTTGGCCAAGGGCGTGCGCTTGGTTGGGCGGAGCTTTAAGTACCATCGTCCGCGTGGCATCGTGTCGTGCGATTCGACCGAGCCAAACGCGCTGGTCCGGCTGGGCACCGGCGCCCGGGCCGAGCCCAATACGCGGGCCACCCAGATCGAGATATTCGAAGGCCTCGTCGCCCGGTCGCAGAACTGCTGGCCCACCGTGCGCTTCGATCTCGGCGCTTGGTCGAGCCTCTTCAGCTTCCTGTTCCCGGCCGGATTCTACTACAAGACATTCATGTGGCCGCGCAGCTTTTGGCGCCGCTATGAATTCTTCATCCGTTGGATGTCCGGGCTCGGTACCGCGCCCAAGGAGCCCGATCCCGACACCTACGAAAAGATGCATGCCCACTGCGACGTGCTGGTGGTGGGCGGCGGTCCGGCGGGGTTGGCCGCGGCGCTGGCTGCCGGTCGTAGCGGCGCGCGAGTCATTGTTGCCGACGAGCAGAACGAGCTCGGCGGCTCGCTGTTGGGCACGCGGGAAGAGATCGACGGCAAGCCCGCGCTCGAGTGGGTGGCCGCGGCCGCGGCCGAGCTCGACGGCCTTGACGAGGTCCGGGTCCTCGAACGCTCCACCGTGTTCGGCTACTACGACCATAATTTCCTGGCCATCGCCCAGCGGGTCACCGACCACCTGGGGCCGGACGCGGCGCCGGCGGTAGCGCCGCGCCATCGCATGTGGCGGGTGCGGGCGAAGGAGGTCGTGTTGGCCAGCGGTGCCCACGAGCGCCCGCTGGTGTTCGCCGGAAACGATCGTCCCGGCGTCATGCTGGCGGGCGCCGCCCGGGCCTACCTCAACCGCTATGGCGTGCGCGCGGGACGCCGCGCGGTGGTGTTCACCAACAACGACGGCGCCTATGCGGCGGCGCTGGATCTGCACGCGAGCGGGGTGGAGATCGCCGCCATCGTCGACGTGCGCGCCGATCCACAGGGCGAGGCCGTCGCGGCGGCACGCGGCGCCGGTCTCGCGGTCCACGCCGGTCACGCGGTGTGTACGACCCGCGGCGCCGGGGCGGTACGTGCGGTCGATATTGCGCCGCTCGATGCGACCGGCGAGGGCTGGGCGGGCGCGCCGCGGCGCCTGGGTTGTGATCTTGTCTGCGTCTCGGGTGGCTGGAGCCCGTCGGTCCACCTGTTCTCACAGTCGCGGGGCAGTACTCGTTACGACGCCGAGGCCTTCGCCATCGTACCCGGAGCCTCGGCCCAGGCGGAACGCTCGGCGGGCGCGGCCGCCGGTGCGGCCACCCTGGGCGCCTGCTTGCGCCAAGGCTCGGCTGCAGGGACCGAAGCCGCGAGGCAGGCGGGGCACGGCGATGGCAAGGCCGGCGTGGTGCCAAAGGCCGCCGAACCACAAACCGAAGCGATGCGACCGCTATGGGAAATCCCGCCGCCCCCGGCCGCGCAGGGCGCGAAACGCTTCGTCGATTTGCAAAACGACGTCACCGTGGCCGACATCTCGCTGGCGGTGCGTGAGGGCTACCTGTCGGTCGAACATCTCAAGCGCTACACCACGACCGGCATGGGCACCGACCAGGGCAAAAGCAGCAACGTCAACGCATTGGCGGTCCTCGCTCGGGCGACGGGCGCCGACATGGCCGAGCTTGGGCACACCACGTTCCGCCCGCCCTATACGCCCGTCAGCTATGGCGCGCTTGCCGGGCGGGACGCAGGCGAGTTGTTCGATCCGGTGCGTAAGACCCCGATGCACGAATGGCATGAGACCGCCGGCGCGGTGTTCGAGAATGTTGGGCACTGGAAGCGGCCCTATTGCTACCCGCGACCCGGCGAAGACAACCAGGCCGCGGTCAGCCGCGAATGCCAGGCGGTCGGCAAATCCCTGGGCATCGTCGACGCCTCGACGCTTGGCAAGCTGGACATCCAGGGGCCGGATGCGGTCGAGCTTCTCAACCGCGTCTACACCAACGCCTGGAACCGGCTCGAGGTCGGGCGCTGCCGCTACGGGCTGATGCTGGGCGAGAACGGCATGATCTTCGACGACGGCGTCACCGCGCGCTTGGGCCCCGAGCACTTCCTCATGAGCACCACCACCGGCGGCGCTGCTCTCGTGCAGTCGTGGCTCGAGGAGTGGTTGCAGTGCGAGTGGCTGGATCTGAAGGTGTGGATCACCAACGTCGTTACCCAGTACGCGGTAATCGGTCTTGCCGGACCCAACGCCCGCGCCCTCCTTGCCGAGGTATGCGGCGACGTCGATCTCTCGAACGAGGCGTTTCCCTTCATGGCGGTGCGCGAGGGCACGGTCGCGGACATTCCCGCCCGCATCTTCCGCATCAGCTTCTCGGGCGAGCTCTCCTATGAGATCAATGTGGCGGCAAGCTATGGCCTGGCGCTGTGGCAGACGCTCATGACGGCGGGCGAAAAATACGAGATCACGCCCTACGGCACCGAGGCCATGCACGTGCTGAGGGCCGAGAAGGGCCTGATCATCGTCGGCGAAGAAACCGACGGCACGGTCATCCCAGCCGATCTCGGCATGGACTGGATCGTCGGTGCAAAGAAGAAGGACTTCTTGGGGAAGCGCTCGCTGGCGCGGTCGGACATGGTCAAGCCTGGCCGCAAACAGTTGGTCGGGCTGTTGACCGAAGACGCGAACGAAGTGTTGCCGCAAGGCGCGCACATCGTCAGCGAGGTACGCGCCGCCCCGCCGATGCCGATGGAGGGTCATGTCTCGTCAAGCTACTTCGGCCCCCGCGTCGGGCGCTCGATCGCGCTTGCGCTCCTCAAAGGCGGTCTCGCCCGCAAAGGCGAGACCGTGAAGGTGTGGACGCCACCCAAGGTCGTGCATGCCAAGGTAACCGATCCCGTGTTCTACGACGTCGAGGGAGCGCGCCTCCGTGGCTGAGGACTACCAGCGGCAAAGCCCGCTCGATCATCTCCACCTCGCGGCACGTGGCGCCGATCCAATCGGTGGCGCCGCGGTTCACCTCGCCGAGCAGAGGTTCCGCGGCAAGATCAACCTTCGCGGGACGCCCGAGCCCGCCTTCCTCGATGCAGTTGCGACCGCGATCGGTGTGCGTCCGGCAAGCGAATCCGGCGCGGTCGCCCAAGCCGACGGCCGCGTCGCACTGTGGATCGGACCGGGCGAGTGGCTCGTGGTCACCACGCCGGGGATGGAGGGCGAGACGGTGGCCGGCTTGCGCGAGGGAATAGCCGGCCACGGCGCCGCGGTGACCGACGTGAGCGAGAGCCTGGCCGTCATCACCGTCTCCGGCGCCGACGCGCGCCACCTGTTGGCAAAGGGTATGAGCCTCGATCTTCATCCCCGGGCGTTTGCCCCCGGCCGTTGTGCCCGGGCGAGCCTTGCCAAGACCGTGGTTCTTATCCACCAGACAGACGACCAGCCGACCTTCGATCTTTATGTCGACCGCTCGTACGCCGAGTACCTGTGGCAATGGCTTGAAGACGCCGCCGGCTCGATGCTCGGTATTCCCGCATGAGCCGAGCGGAGAGGAGACACCATGTCGGTTGAGTGGGACGTGAACTACATCGCGGTGGTGGTTGCCACGATCGTCGGATTGGTGATCGGCACCGTCTACTACATGCCTCAGCGGCGGGCATTACCTGATCGCGCTCGTCGTTAAGGGCGCCATCATCGGTGCCTGGGGCGTCTGAGCCCGCGAGCTTCGGCCGAGCGCGCCTCGCGGCGGCGCAGGGTTTCGCGGTGGGTAATGTAGATCCCCGATAGCGCGATGGTGGCGGCGCCGATCCACACCGCCGGCTCTGGCGTCTCCCGCCATAGCATCCAGCCGAACAACGAGGCCCAGATCACTCCGGTGTAGTCGAACGGTGCGACCACCGTCGCCGGCGCATGTCGATAGCCGACGACCAGCAGGTAGGCGGCGGTCCCACCCAGCACTCCAACCAAGGCAAACAATGCGATGTCGTCCCCCGGCGGCGGGCGCCAGACGAAGCCCAGGAACGGCAAGCTCCCAAGCCCGGTAATGAGCGAGGTGTAGGCCACCATCGAAACGTCGGTCTCGGTTTGCGACATCTTCCGCGTGAGTAGCATGGCAAGTGCGAACGATAGTGCCGAGAGAAGGACGAGAAGGGCTTCGGGCTGAAAGGCTTCGCTTCCCGGCCGCACCATGATCAGCGCGCCGGCGAAGCCGACGCCGACTGCCGCCCATCGTCGTGGGCCGACGGGTTCCCCTAGAAGCGGGCCGGCCAGCGCGGTCACGAAGAGCGGCGCCGTGAAACCGACCGCGACCGCCTCGGCGAGCGGCAGACTGCGCAACGCGGCGAAGAAAGACAGGAGCGCCGTGAACAACAGACCGGCGCGGACGGCGTGGAGGTGCAGCCGCCGGGTGCGTAGGCCTCGAAAGCTGCCGCTGCGCCACAGCAGGAAAGCGATGGGGATGATCCCGAACAGATGGCGGAAGAAAAGGATCTGCATCGGCGAGTAGGCTTGCCCGAGCCACTTGGCGGTGGCGTCCACGATCGAGAAGCAAAGAACCGCGCAGACGACGCTACCGATCCCCAGCCCGACGCGATCGTCGGCGGTACTCGCAACCGAGAGCGGCTCCTTCATGATCTCGCACAGCCCGACAGGCCGGCCAAAAAGCGCGCCGGCTCCCACATCCTAACGAGGAATGCGCGCCACCGCGACGGGCGCACCACCGCCCCGCGGGGTCGAGGTTTGTTTTCCTGCTTGGTCCTAGTCGCCGCCGGTTCGGGCGGTCAGGCCGAGCTGCTCGGCCAGGGCGATGACCTCGGTGACGACCGTCGGGTCGATGCCGAGAATCGCGACCCGCCCGTCCTCGGTCGAGGCCATGCCGTCGAAGGCGTTCCGTTCGGTAATACGGGCGAGGCCCTCGATCACCTCGGAGGAGAGCGAGCCTTCCGGTGCGGAAACCAAGACCCCCATGCGGCCGCCCTGGTGCATGAAGACACCCGAGGGGCGCACTGATTCAGGGACGCGGAACCGCGTCGTGCGGTCGGCGCCGCCGCCGCGGTCGAGCGCGGCATCTAATTGCGCGACCCGCTGGGTCGGGATCGACCGGATGTACGGGCCTTCCGGCGCGTCCATATAGACCCGCCCGTCGGCATACTCCAGAGCGATATGCGCGAGCGCGCGGGCGCTCGCGGCGGAACGGAATCCGACGGGGACATCGATGCCTCCCGAGGATGAGTCGACCATCGTCATCTCCCTCATTATTCCGCCGCGGCCATAGCGGCGGCCACAGCTTGCGGGACGTGCGCGACGCCGGATTGCGCCGTGCCAGCCACCTGGTCGCGGACCGCCACGACCTCGCCGATGATCGTCGTCGCCGGCCCGGTGATCGGCGCCTCGGCGGCGAGCGCGCCAAGCGTCTCCAGCGTACCGACCAGCACCCGCTGGTCGACCCGCGTACCGTTCTCGACGATCGCGGCCGGGGTAGCCGGGGCTAGGCCGTGCGCGATCAGGTTGGCGGCGATCCTGGTTAGTTTCTTGACGCCCATGTAGATCACGATCGTCTGGCGCGGCCGTGCGAGGCCGGCCCAGTCGAGGTCCAGCTGCCCGTCGCGCTGGCCGCCGGTAACAAATACGCACTGGTGTGAATACTCGCGGTGGGTCAGCGGAATGCCGGCGTAGGCGGCGCAGCCGGTGGCGGCCGAGACGCCGGGAACCACGGTGAACGGAATGCCGGCGGCGGCCAACGCCTGGATCTCCTCGCCGCCGCGGCCGAAGACGAAGGGATCGCCACTCTTAAGCCGGACCACCCGCTTGCCTTCCCGGGCCAGGCGAACCAATAGCTGGTTGATCTCGTCCTGGGCCATCGAATGGGCCGCCGGCGCCTTTCCGGCGTAGATGCGGGCGGCCTCGCGGCGCACCAAATCGAGCACGGCTTCGGAGACCAACCGGTCGTACACGACGACGTCCGCCTTCTGCATCAAACGCAGGGCGCGCAAGGTCAGGAGTTCGGGATCCCCCGGCCCGGCACCGACGATCCACACCTCGCCGCCAGGCGATACCCGCGACCCCGTGGCGTCCGACAGCGCCGTCCGCAGCGTCTCTTCGGCGCCCCCGGCGTCGTTCGCGAACACCCGCTCCACCAGCCACCCTTCCAACAGATCTTCCCAGAAACGGCGGCGGGCGGTCGCGTCGGGCAGCAGCGCTCGCACCCGCGGCCGCCACGTGGAGGCGAGTTCGGCAAGGCGCCCATAGGCGGCGGGGATCGCCGTCTCCAGCCGGGCCCGCAGCATCCTCGCCAGGACCGGCGAGGCGCCACCGGTCGAGACCGCGACCACGACCGGCGAGCGGTCGATGATGGCCGGCATGATGAAGGTGCAGAGCGCCGGATCGTCGGCGACGTTGACGGGGATGCCGCCGAGCCGGGCGTGCCGGGCGACCGTGCGGTTGACC
>CAYUNL010000142.1:0-7534 GCA_964446055.1 uncultured Alphaproteobacteria bacterium
CTATAAGCGGAAACAGAAAACCCGGCTCAAATCCGAGTTCTTCAACAGCCTCGGGCTATCAGCGGACATCAGGCGGCCACGGCTTCGACGATCAATCAGCGGCGTTCAGGGGTACGCCGCCTGCGAAATTAACGCCGATTAGGTTCCCGCGCCGGGCTTGGCGCTGAAGTACTTGTCGAACTTGCCGGTCTCGTCCTTGTACTTGTCGGCGTCCTCGGGGACCTTGCCGATGCGGGTGATGTTGGGCCACTTCTCGGCGTAGTCGCGGTTGAACTCGACCCAGCGCTCGGCGTCCTCGTCGGTGTCGGGATGGATCGCCTCGACCGGGCACTCGGGCTCGCAGACGCCGCAGTCGATGCATTCGTCGGGGTGGATGGCGAGCATGTTCTCACCCTCGTAGAAGCAGTCCACGGGACAGACCTCGACGCAGTCCATGTATTTGCAGCGGATGCAGTTCTCATTGACGATGTAGGTCATGCTCGACTCCTAAACGTGAAAGGATTCGCCGCACCCGCAACTGCCCTTGGCGTTGGGGTTGTTGAAGACGAACCCGGACTGAAGCGTGTCGTCGACGTAGTCCATCTCGCTGCCGATCAGGAACATGATGGCGCGGGAATCGACGAATACGGTGACCCCCTTGTCGGCGATGACCTCGTCCAGCGGCTCTTGGGCATCGGCGTACTCGATCTTGTAGGCTAGGCCCGAGCAGCCCTTCTCATCGATGCCGACGCGAAGCCCGGCCGATGGCTTGCCGCGCTCGGCAAGGATCGCGGCGACACGATCGGCGGCGCGATCGGTCAGCGTCAAGGGGGGCGGCGGTAGCTCAACCATCAACCTATTCTCCACTCATGCCGGACCAAAGGTCTAGTCGTTCCTATCACATCATGCCGAGTTCGAGGCGCGCCGCTTCGGTCATCATGTCGGGCTCCCACGGCGGCTCCCAGACGATCTCGACCTCGACCTCGCGGGCGCCGGGAACCGCCGTCCGCACCGCCCGCTCGGCCATCGCGGGCATGACCTCGGCCACCGGGCACATCGGCGAGGTCAGCGTCATCCACACCTTGACGGTCCCGGCCTCGGCGTCGGCCTCAATATGATAGATCAGACCGATGTCGTAAATATTGACCGGAATCTCGGGGTCGAAGACGGTACGCAGCGCCTCGACGGACCATCCCTCCATAGTTTCGGGCTCGCCCTTCCCATCGCTGGGGGGGGCTTGGCGAAGGTGGTGCGGGACCACCAGCTTGGGCTCGCCCTCGGCGCTATCGGGCGGCGTGAAGTGCTGCGCGGGATCGCTCATTCCGTACTCACCTCGTTCCCGGCGTCGGCGAGCGCCGCCTTCAGCGTGTGCCAGGCGAGCGTCGCGCACTTGATGCGGACGGGGAACTCACGGACGCCACTCAGCACGGCCAGCCGGTCGAGACCGGCCTCGGCGTCCTCGCCCTCCGCTTCGGTCATCAAGCGGTGAAAGCGCCGGAATAGCTCTTGCGCCTGTTCCTCGCTCATGCCCTTCATCTGCTCGGTCATCAGCGAGGCCGAAGCCATCGAGATGGCGCAGCCCGCACCCTCGAAGGCGACATCCTTGACCACGCCGTCGACGATTTCGAGGTAGATGCTGATGCGATCGCCGCAGAGCGGGTTGTGGCCCTTGGCTTCGCGGTTGCACCCGGGCGGGCGGCCGAAGTTGCGAGGCCGGCGGCTGTGATCGAGGATCACCTCCTGGTAAAGCTCGCGCACGTCCATCTTAGGAAAATACCTCCAGAACCCTGCGGATGCCCTTGACCAGGGCGTCGACATCGGCCTGGGTGTTATAGAGGCCGAACGAGGCGCGGACCATCGCCGGGACGCCAAAGCGGTCCATCGTTGGTTGCGCGCAATGGTGGCCGGTGCGGACGCTGACGCCCTCGCTATCGAGGATCGTGCCGACGTCGTGGGGGTGTATGTCGTCCACGGTGAAAGAGACCAGACCGCTCTTGTGCTTGGCCGTGCCGTAGAGGTGAACGCTGTTGATCTCGGACAGGCGGGCGGTGGCGTATTCCAAGAGCGCCTGCTCATGGGCCCGCACCTCGGCCCGATCGAAGCCCTGCAGATACTCGATCGCCGCGCCGAGACCGACGACCCCGGCGATGTTCGGCGTCCCGGCTTCGAACTTGTGGGGAATGGCGGCGTACTCGGTCCGCTCGAAGCTCACCGACAGGATCATCTCGCCGCCGCCCTGATAGGGCGGCATGGCTTCGAGGTGCTCGGCCTTGGCGTAGAGGACGCCGGTGCCGGTGGGGCCGTAGAGCTTGTGGCCCGAGAACGTGTAGAAATCACAATCGAGCGCGGCCACGTCGATAGCCAGGTGCGGCACTGCTTGGGCCCCGTCGAAAAGGACGGGGATGCCGCGCGCATGCGCCAGGCGCACGATCTCCGCCGCCGGCGTGATCGTGCCGAGCGCGTTGGAGACGTGGGTCACCGACACGAGCCGGGTGCGCGGCCCCAAAAGCCCGGCGTAGGCATCCAACTGAAACTCGCCGGCATCGTCGATCGGCACGACCTTGATCTCGAGCCCGAGCTCGTCGCGCAGGAGCTGCCAGGGCACGATGTTCGAGTGGTGCTCCATGTGGCTGATGACGACCTCGTCGCCGGGCTGGAAGCGGGGACGGACGAAGCTGTGGGCGACCAGGTTGATGGCCTCGGTGGCGCCGCGAACGAAGACGATCTCGCGCGATTCGGCAGCGCCGAGGAGCGCCCGCGCCTTGTCCCGCGCGGCCTCGAAGTTCTCGGTCGCCTTCGCGCTCAGGTAGTAGACGCCGCGCTGGACGTTGGCGTACTCGGTCTCGTAGCAGCGGCGAACCGCGTCGATCACGGCGCTCGGCTTCTGGGCCGAGGCGGCGCTGTCGAGGAAGACCAGCGGCTTGCCGTGGGGGGTTTCGCCGAAGATCGGGAAATCCGCGCGCGCGGATTCGGCTGAGAAGGCCGGGCTCATACGCGGCCACCCTGGCCGAGCCACTCGGTGACCGCCCCCCGCACGATTGCACCGACGCCAGCATCGAGGTTGTCGACGATCCCGCTGGCGAAGGCTTCGACCAGATGGTCACGCGCCGCCGCCTCGTCGATGCCGCGGGCTCGGAGGTAGAACAGCGCCTCGTCGTCGAGCGCGCCGGCGGTGGCGCCGTGGCTGCACTTCACGTCATCGGCGTAGATCATGAGCTCGGGCTTGGCGTCGGCCTCGGCGGTTTCGGACAACAGCAGGTTCTCGTTGAGCTGGTAGGCGTCGGTCCCTTGGGCGCCGGGTTCGACCAGAATCTTGCCCTGGAATACCGAGCGCGCCTTTTCGTCAAGGACGCCGCGGTAGACCTCTCGGCTCACGGCCCCGGGGGCGCGGTGGACGATGCGGGTGGTGTTGTCGATGTGCTGGTTGCGGCGCCCCAGCGCCAGCCCGTCGAGCCGACAACCGGCGCCCTTGCCCACGAGTGTCACGTCGATCTCGTCGCGGCTGAGCCGGCCGCCGTGGGTCAGGACAAAGCTCTGGAAGTGGCCGCCGCCGGCGACCTCGGCCTCGGTGGCGCCGAGGTGAAAGGCCTCGTTCGAGCCCGCCAGTACACTCGTGCGGCTGACCTCGGCCGCTTCGGCGACGATGACGCGGGCCGCGGTGGTGCCCCAATAGGCGCCGACGCCGGTGTGGGTCTCGACAATCGAGGCGCGGGCGCCGGGCTCGGCCACCACCAGGTTGAAGGCGTGGCTGAGGGTGGGCGCGTCCTCGGCGAGCGTCACGAACACGAGGTGGAGCGGGTGCTCGAGGATCGTGCCGGCAGCGAGATGCACGACCGCACCGTCGGACATGAAGGCCGCGTTCAACGCCCGCACCCCTTGGACGTCGGCCTCGAGATCGAGATTGGCCTCGATCAGGTCGGGCCGCTCCTTTAGCGCCTCGGCGAGCGGCGTGATGGTGACGCCCGCGGCGAGGACTTCGGGCGCGGAAAGGTCCGCCCGATAACCACCGTTGACGAACACCAGCCGGAAACAGGGTCCGGGGTCGGGGGCAAGGCGCGCCAAGCGAGCATCATCGATGCCGTTCGGACCGCCTTGGGCAAGCTTGTAGACGGTCTTTTCGAGGGGCCGGAGGTTGGTGTACTTCCAGTCCTCAACCCGTGTGCTCGGCAGGCCGTGGGCGCCGAATGCCTCAATCGCGCGGGCGCGGCGCGGGCGCAGCCAGGCGAGGTCGCTGCCAGGCAGGCCGGCCTCGACCTCTGCGAAACGATCGAGGTAGGCCTGCGCCACGCCGCTCATGCCGCCTCGCCTTCGGCGGCGCCTGTTTGGGTCGCCGATTCTGGGCCGAAAGCAGCGTAGCCCTTGTCCTCAAGCTCGCGCGCGAGCTCCTTGCCCCCCGATGCGACAATGCGGCCATCGCCGAGGACATGCACGCGGTCGGGGACGATGTAGTCCAAGAGCCGTTGATAGTGGGTGATTACCAGGATCGAACGCTCGGGCCCGCGCATCGCCTCGATCCCGGAGGCGACCACCTTGAGGGCGTCGATGTCGAGGCCCGAATCGGTCTCGTCGAGGATGGCGAGCTTGGGCTCCAACAGCGCCATCTGCAGGACTTCGTTGCGCTTCTTCTCGCCGCCCGAGAAGCCGACGTTAAGTGGCCGCTGGAGGAGCGATTCCTCCATGTCGAGGAGCTTTAGCTTGGCCCGCGCCAGCGCCAGAAACTCGATCGCATCGAGCTCGAGCTCGCCGCGGTGCGCGCGCCTGGCGTTGAGCGCGGCCTTGAGAAAGACCATGCCGCCGAGACCGGGGATCTCGACGGGATACTGAAACGCCAGGAAGAGGCCCTCGCGGGCGCGCTCTTCCGGCGCCATCGCCAGCAGGTCGCGGCCCTCGAAGCGGACCTCGCCGGCGGTGGCGTCATAGCCCTCGCGACCGGCGAGCGCGTAACAGAGCGTGCTCTTGCCCGAGCCGTTGGGCCCCATGATGGCATGGACCTCGCCCGCCGGCAGGCTGAGGTCGACGCCCTTGACGATCTCTTTGCCGCCGGTGGCGACGCGAAGTCCCTTGATTTCGAGCATCGCCGGTCCCCGGCCGCTCAGCCGACGCTGCCTTCGAGGCTGACGCCCAACAGCGCCTGCGCTTCGACCGCGAATTCCATCGGCAGTTCGTTGAGGACAACCTTGCAAAAGCCGTTGACGATCATGTTGATCGCGTCTTCGGGCGAAAGGCCGCGTTGCAGACAATAGAAGAGCTGATCGTCGCTGATCTTGGAGGTCGTCGCCTCGTGCTCGACCCGGGCCGAGCGGTTCTTGACCTCGATGTAGGGCACGGTATGGGCGCCACACTCCGGGCCCAACAAGAGCCCATCGCACTGGGTGAAGTTGCGCGCGCCGCGGGCCTTGGGGAGGATGCGCACCAGCCCGCGGTAAGTGTTCTGGCCGTGGCCGGCGGAGATGCTTTTGGAGATGATCGTCGAGCGCGTGTCTTTTCCGATGTGGATCATCTTGGTCCCGGTGTCGGCCTGCTGGTGGTTGTTGGTGACCGCCACCGAGTAGAACTCGCCGACCGAGCCGTCGCCCTCGAGGAGGCAGCTCGGGTATTTCCAGGTGATCGCCGAGCCGGTCTCGACCTGGGTCCACGAGATCTTGGCCCGGGCGCCGCGGCAGGCGCCGCGTTTGGTCACGAAGTTGTAAATCCCGCCGCGGCCTTGCTTGTCGCCGGGGTACCAGTTCTGCACCGTCGAGTACTTGATCTCGGCGCCCTCGAGCGCGACCAGCTCGACCACGGCGACGTGGAGCTGGTGCTCGTCGCGCATCGGCGCGGTGCAGCCTTCGAGGTAGCTGACGTAACTTCCCTCGTCGGCGACGATCAGCGTGCGCTCGAACTGGCCGGTGTTCTCGGCGTTGATGCGGAAATAGGTGGACAGCTCCATCGGACAGCGCACGCCGGGCGGGATGTAGGCGAACGAGCCGTCGCTGAAGACCGCCGAGTTGAGCGTCGCGAAGGCGTTGTCGGCGTAAGGCACGACCGAGCCGAGATAGCGGCGCACCAGCTCGGGATGTTCGTGCACGGCCTCGGACATCGGGCAGAAGATGATGCCCTTCTTGGCCAGCGTCTCCTTGAAGGTGGTCGCCACGGAGACCGAATCGAACACCGCGTCGACGGCGACCCCGGCCAAGTGCTCCTGCTCGACGAGCGGGATGCCGAGCTTCTCATAGGTGCGCAGGAGCTCGGGGTCGACTTCGTCGAGGCTCTTCGGTCCGTCACCTTCTTTCGGCGCCGCGTAGTAGTAGGCGTCTTGATAATCGATCGCCGGGTAGCGCACGTTGGCCCAGGTCGGGTCGCCGGCCGGCTGATAGCGCGACAGCCACACCTCGAAGGCCGTCAGCCGCCACTCCAAGAGCCACGCGGGCTCGTCCTTCTTGGCCGAGATAAAGCGCACGATGTCGGCATTGAGTCCGCGCGGCGCCATTTCGGAGTCGATGTCGGTGACGAAGCCGTACTTGTAGGGCTCATCGGTCGCCGAGCGTATGCGGTCGAAGTTATCGGCGTTCGCGCCCATGATCGATTCCGCGACCTAGGAGGTGCCGGACGCGGCCGGCCGCGCCGGGTCAGCGGTGGGTGCAAACGAGGCCGGCGTACACAGGTCGGCAAGCGAAACTTCGCGCAACGCCCCGCGCACCGTGGTGTTCACGATCTGAAGGGTATCGCGAACCTGGCAGCACGATTCGAGCTCGCAGGCGCCGGGCGCGTCCTCGATGCAGTCGGTGAGCGCGATCGGGCCTTCGACCGCGGCCACGATGTCGGCCACCGAGATGTCCAGCGCCGAGAAGGCGAGCGTATATCCGCCCTTGATGCCGCGGCTCGAGGTCAGAAGCCCGGACCGCGCCAGCGACTTGAGAATCTTCGTGGTGGTGGGCCGCGGCAGGCGGGTCTCTCCGGCCAGCTCCCCGGCGTTCAAGGGGCGACCCCCTGCACTCGCCACATGATGCATCAGGACGATCGCGTAATCCGCCATCCGAGTCAGTCGAACCATGGTCCTTGCCGCCCGCTCTTGGAGGTCATTAGGATTGCAATTCTGTCGCGCGAAACGCTCATATAGGACAAATTTACTCCTATTAAAATAGCTGCCGCAAATCGGCTGTCAACCTTTGTTCCACCGATGTCGCACGAAGAAATCTTTGTGCCCGAATCGCTGCAGGCGGCGGCGGTCGTCGAGGCCATACGCGAGAACGGCGCGTGCGCGCGGCCGATGCTGAGGGAGGCGTTTGTGGCGTCATTGCTCGATGAGGCGTCTCGTGCCCCGTATCGCCGCGGCCGGGAGGTGATCGGCACCGGAGCCGCGGCGGTGCGCCAGGACCTTAGCTATTGTGAGCAATTCCCCACGGCGAGTTTGTTTCGCGTACTCACTCGCCGTTTTCAGGCTCTTCTCGAGGGGCGGTTGGGGGCCTTGGATTCCTATCCTTTCGAGTCGCCACTGGTTTTCAACGACTTGATGCTTCAGCACTACGCGGCCCAGGGGCTCGGCATCTCGGCCCACCGCGACGAGACCCGCTAC
>CAYUNL010000143.1:0-7452 GCA_964446055.1 uncultured Alphaproteobacteria bacterium
GTCGCCGTCGGTGTCCACCGTGTCCGGCCCCCAGGGACACACGTCACAGACGTCGCCGACCCCATCGCTGTCGCTGTCCGTGTGGTCCGGACTCGCAAGGTCCGGGCAGTTGTCCACCAGGTCCAGCCATCCGTCCCCGTCAGTGTCTTCCACCAGCGCCAGGAAGTCCGCAAGGTCCGCGCCGTCCCCGAGCAACGCCTCGATGGCCGACCGGCCGATCCCGCCGGGACGCAGGATTGCCACCTCGCCGCCGTCCAAGTCGATCACCGTCGATTCGACGCCCACCTGGCAGGGTCCGCCGTCGAGGATCATGTCGACTGCATCGCCAAGGCCTTGCGCCACGTGGGCCGCCGTGGTCGGGCTGACGGCGCCCGAGGGATTGGCGCTCGGTGCGGCGATCGGGCGACCGACTGCGCGGAGGAGCGCGAGGGCGACCGGGTGGTCGGGGATACGGATGCCGATTCGGTCGAGCCCGTTGGAAACGATTGGCGCCACCGGGCACGCGGGCGAACGCGGCACCACCAAGGTCAGCGGCCCGGGCAAGAACGCCGCCGCGAGCTTCTCGGCGCGGGCGTCGAGGTCGCCGATCGCGCGCGCGGCGGCGGTATCTGGCACTAGGACGTTCATGGCGCTGTAGCGCGGGCGACGTTTGACTGTGTAGACGTGGGCGACCGCGGTCGCATTGGTGGCGTCGGCGCCGAGGCCGTAGACGGTCTCGGTCGGAAAAGCGACAAGGCGGCCCTCGCGTATGAGCCGCGCCGCCTCGGCGATCGTCTCACCGCCGGGCGCCGCAATAGGTACGGAAACCACGGACACCGGCTGCCTCGCTGAACACCCTTTGGGGTCCAGTGTAGCGCAACCCGGCGCCGAAGTTGGTTACTCGGCGGCGCTGCCGAACAGTTGCTTGAGATACACGTGTTGGAGGTCCGAGAGATGGCGCGAGATCTCGGCCAGGTCCTGGCCGATGCGCTCGGCCATTTCGAGATCGTTGTCGATGTACTGGTCAGTCGGCTCAGCCCACCGCTGGACGAGGTTGATCAGTGCGTGATAGGTCGCGCGCTCGTGTGTGGCAGTGCCGCGACCGAGCGCCTCTATCCGTTCCAGCATGAAATCCAGGCTCGCTTGCGCCGAAAGCATCGCAACCCTCGAATTGGTTGCGCCAGCCATACCAGGCATCCTTTAACGCGAGCTAAACGGCGCGATCCAATCGCCGGTGGTAGTTTGCGCGCCGGCGGCGCGGGCATTAGGTTTGGCCCTCGTTGCCGGGGGGAGAATCGGGCCCGTGATAGCCTACGCCGCACCGCTTCACGACATGCGCTTCGTCCTCAACGAGATCGTCGATCTCACGGGCCTTTCGCGTCTCGATGCCTTCGCGGCGGCTAGCCCCGGCCTCGTCGATCGGGTGCTCGACGAGGCCGGCAAGTTCGCCGCCGAGGTGATTGCGCCGCTCAACCGGCCCGCGGACCGCCTGGGCTGCCGCCTTGCAGACGGCGCCGTTTCGACACCGGACGGATTCCCCGAGGCCTACGCCCGCTTCGCTGCCGATGGCTGGCCCGCGGCGTCCTTCTCCGCCGAGCTCGGCGGGCACGGCCTGCCGCGCGCGGTGGCCTTCGCGCTCCTCGAGATGTGGGAGGCGGCGTGTCTTTCGTTCAGCCTCTCGCCGACGCTCACCCAGGCGGCGGCAACGCTCTTGTCGGCGCATGGCTCGGATGCGCTCAAGGACCGCTATCTCGCCAAGCTGGTCTCGGGCCAGTGGTGCGGCGCGATGTGCCTGAGCGAGCCGCAGGCCGGCTCGGACCTCGGCCTCATCCAGACCAAGGCCCTCGCTGAGGGCGGCCACCACCGCATCACCGGAACCAAGATCTTCATCACTTACGGCGACCACGACCTCAGCGAGAATATCGTCCACGTGGTCCTCGCGCGCACGCCCAACGGACCGCCCGGCACCAAGGGATTGTCCTGTTTCCTCGTGCCCAAATACGTGGTCGAGGCGGACGGCTCGCTGGGGCAACGGAACGACGTTCGCCCCGTCTCGCTTGAGAGCAAACTCGGCATCCACGGCAGCCCCACCCTGGTGATGGCGTACGGCGACGAGGGTGGCGCGGTCGGCTATCTTGTCGGTGAAGAGAACCGGGGACTTGCCGCCATGTTCACGATGATGAACACGGCTCGGCTTACCGTCGGTCTTGAGGGCGTGGCGATCGCCGAGCGCGCCTACCAGCAGGCCCTTGCCTACGCCCGGGAGCGCCGCCAGGGACGTGCGGTCGGCGCCAGCCAGGACTCGCCCTCGACGATCGTTGAGCATGCGGATGTACGCCGCATGCTGATGACGATGCGCGCGCAGATCGAAGCCGGTAGGGCGCTCGCGTACCTCACCGCAGAGGCGCTCGACCTCGGCGTGCACCACGCCGAGCCGGCGGTGCGATCGCGGAACACGGGTTTGGGCGAGCTCTTGACACCGGTGGTCAAGGGCTGGTGCGCCGAGATCGGGGTCGAGGTCGCCTCGCTCGGTGTCCAGATTCACGGTGGCGCCGGCTACATCGAGGAAACCGGTGCCGCCCAGCACCTGCGGGACGCCCGCATCATCCCCATCTACGAGGGCACGAGCGGCATCCAGGCGCTCGATCTCGCTGCGCGCAAGATCCAGCGCGAGGGTGGCCGCGATCTCGAAGCCTTCCTCGACTCGGTGCGGGCTTGCACCAAGCAACTCGGCAACGCGGCGACCGAACTGGACGGCGCGCTCGCCGCCGACCTCGAAACCATCGGGCGGGCGCTCGGCGGCGCCGAGGCGGTGTTGGCAACAGCGAGCACGTGGCTTCGCGACCGCGGCGAGGACGAGCCTACCTCGGCGGCCGCCGGCGCCACCCCTTACTTGCGTCTGTTCGGGGTCGTCGCCGGGGGCTGGGGCCTGGGCCGCGGCGCGCTCGCCGCCGCCCGGCACCTTTCAGCGGGCGGCAACGATCCCTTCTACGCTGCCAAGATAGCGACCGCGCGATTCTATGCCGAACAACTCATCCCGCCGGCAACGGCGCTGCTCGGACCCATCACGCGCGGCCCCGACAACCTCATGGCGATCCCGCCCGAGCAGCTGTGAGACCGGCGCACGCACCATGACCCTAGCGGGCAAGACGCTGTTCATCACCGGGGCTTCGCGCGGTATCGGCAAAGCGATCGCGCTCCGGGCCGCCGCCGATGCCGCCAACATCGTCATCGTCGCCAAGACCACCGAGCCTCACCCCAGGCTTCCCGGCACTATCCACAGCGCCGCCGAAGAGGTCGAGGCCGCGGGCGGCCGGGCGCTAGCGGTGGCCGCCGACATCCGGGATGGCGACCAGATCGCGGCGGCGGTGGAGCGCGCGGTCAAGACCTTTGGCGTCATCGATGTGCTGGTCAACAACGCCAGCGCCATCAGCCTCGGCGGCACGCTGGCGACATCGCTTAAACGGTTCGACCTGATGTTCGCGGTCAACGTGCGCGGCACCTACGCCTGCTCCCAGGCGTGCATCCCGCACCTGGCGCGATCGACCAACGCACACATCCTGAACCTTGCGCCGCCCTTGAACATGGACGCGAAGTGGTTCGAAGGTCACGTCGCATACTCGATGGCCAAGTACGGCATGAGCATGTGCACTCTGGGCATGGCCGCGGAGCTGAAGCGCGACGGCATCGCGGTCAATTCGTTATGGCCACGGACCGCCATCGACACCGCGGCGCTGCGAATGCTTGGCGGGGCCGTGCAACCTCAGAACTGCCGCACGCCCGAGATCGTCGCCGACGCGGCATACGCTATACTGTGCCGAGATTCGCGCGCCTGCACGGGCAACTTCTTCCTCGACGATGAGGTCCTGGCCGAGGCGGGCGTGCGCGACCTCGACCGCTACAAGGTTTCGTCCGAGGGCGACTTGTTCACCGATTTCTTTGTCGATTGAAAGGGAGGTTGAGCTATGGCGATCGTGCGATCGAAGGACTGCAAGACGACCCACGAGGGCTTCGACGGCTACGGGGAGCGCACGCTCTTGGACGAGGCGTCGGGCTCGGACTACATCAAGATGGGCGATCTGGTCTTCGAGCCCGGCTCGGAGATCGGCCGCCACCGCCACCAGGCCCAAGAGGCGTTCGTGGTGACCGAAGGGACCGGCACCGTGTGGCTGGGCGAGGAAGAGGCCCTGCTCTCTGTGGGCGATGCGATGCTCGTGCCCTCCGGCGTCAGCCACGCCTTCAAGAACGATTCCGGCCGCCCCTGGCGCATGGTCTGGGCCTACGGCGGCCTAGACGTCGGCACCGAGTTCGAGTGACGGTTGGCAGCCTTCCGCAAGGCAGCTAGCATGCCAGTAGCACAACTTCGACCCCTATGAACGACGCGAGGACCCGGGTGATGGGCGAGGATCCTTGGTTTAGGCGCTATCCCGGCAATGTCGATTGGAACGCCGAGATTCAGACCAAGCCGTTGTACGCGCTGTTCGATGATTCGCGGGCGGCCTACCCCAACCACGCCTGCATCGATTTCCTCGGCCGAAAGTTCAACTTCACCGAGATCGGAAAACAGATCGATCGCGCCGCCGCCGGCTTCGCCAAGCTCGGCGTCGGGCCCGGCGTGAAGGTCGGTTTGTTCCTGCCCAATTGCCCCCAATTCGTAGTCGCGTACTTTGGCATCCTACGCGCCGGCGGCACGGTCGTGTGCTACAGCCCGCTCTATGCCGAGGCGGAGATCCTCCACCAAGTCGAGGATTCCGAGACCCGATTCATGGTCACCCTCGACCTCAAGGTGCTCTACCCGAAAATGCGGGCGGTGCTGGACAAGGGCAAGGTCGAGAAGCTGATCATCGGCAACCTGCCCGAGGTCCTGCCGTTCCCGAAAAACCTTCTCTATCTGCTCGCCAAAGCCAAGGACGTTGCGCAGGTGCCCAACGATGCCCGGCACCTCTCGTTTCGCGAGCTCCTGAACAACAGCGGTGTGCACGAGCCCGCGACCATCGATCCCGAGAAAGACGTTGCCGTCCTTCAATACACCGGCGGCACCACCGGCGTGTCAAAGGGCGCGATGCTGACCCACGCCAACCTCTACGCCAACACCCTTCAGGCGGCGCTCTGGTTCGCTGACAACGAGCCCGGCGCCGAACGCATGCTGGGCGTCCTCCCCTTCTTCCACATCTTCGCCATGACGGTGGTGATGAACTACTCGATCCACATCGGCGCCGAGATCGTCATGCATCCGCGCTTCGAGCTCGAGCCGGTGCTGAAGGACATCTCCAAGAAGAAGCCGACGCTGATGCCGGGCGTGCCGACGATGTTTGCCGCCATCAACGGATATCCCAAGCTGGCCGCCTACGACCTCGGCTCGATCAAGGCCTGTATCTCGGGTGGTGCGCCGCTTCCCCTCGAGGTCAAGCAACAATTCGAGACGCTTTCGGGCTGCAAGCTCGTCGAGGGCTATGGACTCACCGAGGCCGCGCCGATCGTCACCGCCAACCCGATCGAAGGCCCCAACAAAGAGGGCTCGATCGGCCTCCCGGTGCCGCGCACGAGCATTACCATCACCTCGCGCGAGGACCCGCACAAGGTGCTCGAGGTCGGCGAGCACGGCGAAATCTGCGTCACCGGGCCGCAGGTGATGGCTGGCTACTGGAAGCAGCCCGACGAAACCGCCCTGGTCATGGTCGAGGGCCGGCTGCGGACCGGCGACGTCGGCTACATGGACGAGGACGGCTACACCTTCATCATCGATCGCATGAAGGACCTGATCTTGGTCTCGGGCTTCAACGTCTATCCGCGCAACGTCGAGGAAGGGATCTATCAGCACCCTGCGGTCGCCGAATGCACGGTGATCGGCATTGCCGATGACTACGCCGGCGAGGCGGTGAAGGCCTTCGTCAAACTCAAAGAGGGTCAGTCGCTCACCGCCGAGGCGCTCGCCGCCTTCCTCCAGGACAAGCTCGGCCGGCACGAACAGCCCAAGCACATCGAGTTCCGTGACGAACTCCCCAAGACCCTGATCGGCAAGCTCTCGAAGAAGGAGCTGGTGGCCGAAGAGATGGCCAAGTCCCAAGCCGCCAAGAGCGGAACCGAGGGGGTGGCGGCGGGCTAAGGGTGACGAGCCGGTGAGCGCTCTACCCTTCTGGCTGTCCTATCTGATCCCCGGCACCGTCGTTGCCGGGGTTTCCGGTGGCGGCGGGTGGACCTTCCTGACGGCGATCAGCATCTACGGACTGATTCCGCCCGCCGACGCAGTGGTCGGGACCGATCCTCGCAATCCGCCGGAGACCGAGATCGTCGATCGCCGGCACGCAGCATCCGGCGGACTGGCCTTCAGGCTGCCGTTATGGCTCGCGGCGCCGGTGCACGTGGCGCTCGTCGCCTGGGTTCTATCGCTGGTGGTCGCCGGCTCGATGACGACGGTCGAGCTGATCGGCCTCACCCTTTCGGTCGGGCTCACGGGCGGGGCGCTGGGGATCACCGTCGCGCACGAGCTGATGCACCGGCGCATCGGATTCGAGCGCGCGCTTGCCTACGTCTTGATGGGCGCCTCGAGCTACGCGCATTTCTGTGTCGAACACGTACACGGACACCACCGCCACGTCGGCACCCCGCTCGATCCGGCTACCCCGCGGCAGGGCGAAAGCCTATACGCGTTCTGGCCGCGCACCATCCTCGGCGGCGCGGTCAGCGCCTGGCGCATCGAGGCCGAACGCCAGCGCCGGCGCGGTCGTGCCGGCCTCACATGGTGACGATCGGGCTTGCCCAGGGCGCCGTCTACGCCGCCCTGTGGGTCGCCCTTGGCTGGCCGGCCGTGGCGTTCTTCGCCGCGCAGGGCCTGATTGCCGTCCTCGAGCTGGAGACCGTGAACTACATCGAGCACTACGGCCTTTTCCGCCGCGAGACCGGGCGCAGGCGGTTCGAGCCCATTGGCGCCCACCACTCGTGGAATTCGAGCCACCGGCTGACCGGCTGGTTCCTGTTCAATCTGCCGCGCCACGCCGATCACCACCTCGAGGAAGGCCGGCGCTACCAGCAGTTACGCCACTTTGACGAAAGCCCCCAACTTCCCACCGGCTACGCCGGCATGACGCTGCTTGCCCTGGTCCCGCCGTTGTGGCGCCGGGTAATGGACGCCCGGATTCCGGTGAGCGTCGCAGCCCGTGAATAGGTGCGCGCAGGAGGGGCGGATCGGCCGCGTCAGGCGATGATCCTACTCACCCGGTCAAGGAGTGAAGCCGGGGCCTCAATCCGCATCGAGCGCCGCCTCCAGCCCAGCATAACCGCCCGCTGCGAGCCGTTCAGCGGCCATCTGCAGACAATCCGGGCTTGCGGCGATCCCGAGACCCGCCACCAAGCGGTTCATTAGATTGAAAAGCCCGCAGATCGAGACTGCCTCGAACAGCGCCTGCTCGTCCCAACCCGCGGCTAGCACCGCGCGCGCCTCCGCCGCCGGATCGCGCTCGGGCGTCCGGGTGA
>CAYUNL010000144.1:0-7446 GCA_964446055.1 uncultured Alphaproteobacteria bacterium
TCGAACGATTTCAGCGTGGTATTGAGATAGTCTGCCGCCGCCCCGCCCGTCGCCTCCGAGATCACGGCGTTGAGCTCGGGCGCGTCGAACTGGGCGTCCGCATCGAGCGTAAAATCGGCGGTCGGCGCAAGGTGGGCATTGATGACCGCGTGGCTCAGCCCGCGACGAAGCTTGGCCAGCGCATCGAAGCTGGCCGCGACGACGATATCGCAGCCCAGCAGCAGGCGCGCGCCGCCGGCGGCGATGCCACTACCGTGGATGGCATCCGCCGAGGTCCCGACGCGGACGTGCGACAGGACGGCGCCACCCTTCTGGGCAAGCCCGGTGAAGTCGAGCACCGATGAGGCGTGTCCCTCGAGGTGCGCGGCCATGCCGAGCAGCTGGCCGAGCGTCACCACGCCGGTCCCGCCGACTCCGGCGATCAGGACATCGTAGGCGCCATCGAGGATCGGTACGACCGGCGCCGGTAGACCGGCGGCAGGATTCGCCGCAGCCACGGCGAGGTCAGGCTTGCGCAAGCGGCCACCGTGAACGGTGACGAAGCTCGGGCAAAAGCCGTCGGTACAACTGTAGTCCTTGTTGCACGAGGATTGGTTGATGGTGCGCTTGCGCCCGAACTCGGTTTCCAGGGGCTCGACGGAGAGGCAGTTGGAGGCGGTTGAGCAGTCGCCACATCCCTCGCAAACCGCTTCGTTTATGGCCACTCGCTTTTGCGGATCAGGGAAGGTCCCGCGCTTGCGCCGCCGCCGTTTTTCGGCGGCGCAGGTCTGATCGTAGACCAGGACCGAGACCCCTTGGCGGTCGCGCAGCTCGCGCTGCACACGATCGAGCTCCGCTCGGTGATGGACGCTGACGCCGGGGGCGAACGCGGCGCTCGGATACTTGTCGGGCTCGTCGGAGACCACCACGACCTTGGCCACGCCCTCGGCCGCCAACTGGCGCACGATCTCGGGCACGGTGAAGCCGCCCTCAACCGGCTGGCCCCCGGTCATCGCCACGGCGTCGTTGTAGAGGAGCTTGTAGGTAATATTGACGCCGGCGGCGACGGCGGCGCGGATCGCCAGCAGCCCGGAGTGGGTGTAGGTGCCATCGCCGAGGTTGACGAACACGTGAGAGGTGTCGCTGAACGGCGCCACGCCCAGCCAGTTCGCGCCCTCGCCGCCCATCGGCGTGAAGGTCCGCGTCTCGCGGTCCATCCACAAGACCATGTAGTGGCAGCCGATGCCGGCGAGCGCGGTCGAGCCCTCGGGCACCTTGGTCGAGGTGTTGTGCGGACAGCCCGAGCAAAAGTAGGGGCTGCGCTTGAGCCGCGCCGGGCGGGTATCGAGGGCCGCCTCCTTGGCCTCGAGGAAGGCAAGGCGCTCGGCGATGCGGGGCGAGGTGTAGAAGCGATCGAGCCGCGCAGCGATCACCCGGGCGATCGCCGCCGGGGTGAGTTCGCCCGCGGACGGCAACAGCCAGGCGCCGTCTTCGTCGAACTTTCCGACCACGCGCGGCCGCACCTCGGCCCTCCAGTTGTAGAGCTGTTCTTTGAGCTGGTTCTCGACCACCGCCCGTTTTTCCTCGACGATCAGCACCTCATCGAGGCCCTCGGCGAATCGGCGTATGCCGTCACGCTCCAAGGGCCACACCATGCCGACCTTGTAGAGGCGGAGCCCGATCTCGGCGGCGTGGTCTTCGTCAATGCCGAGATCGTCGAGCGCTTGGCGCACGTCGAGGTAGGCCTTGCCGGTGGTAACGATGCCGAAGCGCGGCTCGGGCGCGTCGATCACGGTGCGGTCGAGCGAGTTGGCGCGGGCAAAAGCGAGGACGGCGTAAAGACGGTGGGTGTGCAGCCGGCGCTCCTGGTCGAGCGGGGCGTCGGGCCAGCGGATGTTGAGGCCACCTTCGGGCATCTCGAAGTCGGTGGGCTCGCGGGGCGCGGCACGTTCCGGCCCGACGTCAACGGTGGCCGCACTCTCGACGGTCTGGGAAACCAGCTTGAGCCCAGTCCAGACTCCCGCGTAGCGTGAGAGTGCCAGTCCCAGCGCGCCGTAATCGACGATCTCTTGCACGTTGGCGGGGTGCAGCACCGGGATCATGGCCGCCATGAAGGCGTATTCGGACTGGTGTGCGCTGGTCGAGGACTGCGCGGCGTGATCGTCGCCGGCGAGTGCAAGCACCCCCCCGTGCGCCGAGGTGCCGGCGAGGTTCGCGTGCTTCAATACATCGCCCGAGCGGTCGACCCCCGGACCCTTGCCGTACCACAGGCCGAACACGCCATCGTAACGAGCGCCGCGGAAGAGCCCGGTCTGCTGGCTGCCCCATACCGCGGTGGCAGCAAGGTCCTCGTTGACGCCCGGCTGGAAGCGGACGTGGTGGGTATCGAGAAAGCGCGCCGCGCGCCACAGCTCCTGGTCGTAGGTACCGAGGGGCGAGCCGCGGTAGCCCGACACGAACCCGGCGGTATTGAGGCCCGCGACTTGATCGCGCCGCCGCTGCGCCAGCGGCACCCGAACCAGCGCCTGGATGCCCGAGATGAACACCCGACCCGATTCGGCGGTGTACTTGTCGTCCAGCGTTACGTCGGCCAAGGTCATGCGGCAAGGGTCTTCGGAGGCGCGAGGCTGCGGGCCATATACGTAATATATGCTGACCTATCTGACCGTCCAGGCACGACGCTCGCAGATGCAATCGAGTTTAGGGCAAGCGGTTGACGCCGTCTAATGCGGCGCGCTCGGGGCGGGTGCGGCGTGGGGGTGATTTTCGACGGGCAGCGGTCTAAGCTCTCGCGCCCTCGCGCGGGGCGTGACAAGGGCATGGAGAAACAATGACGATCTTGGTGACCGGGGCGGCCGGCTTCATCGGCTATCACGTCGCGGCGGCGCTCCTGGACCGCGGCGAGGCCGTGGTCGGCCTCGACAATCTGAGCGATTACTACGATGTGGGGCTGAAGGAGGCGCGGCTCGCACGCCTGGGCGCACACGCGGACTTCGCGTTCGAGCGGGCCGACATCGCCGAGCCGCAAGCAATGACCACAGCGCTCGCGCGCCACCGCGGCATCGATCGTGTCGTCCACCTGGCGGCGCAGGCGGGGGTGCGCCATTCGATCGATCACCCCTTCGATTATGCCCATGCGAACCTGGTCGGGCATCTTGCGGTCTTGGAGCTGAGTCGGGCGATGACCGGCCTTCGCCACCTCGTGTATGCCAGCTCGAGCTCGGTCTACGGCGGCAACGTCCGGCTTCCATTCCGCACCTCCGACCGCGTCGATTCGCCGATCTCGCTCTATGCCGCGACCAAGAAATCGGCCGAGTTGATGAGCCATTGTTACGGCCACCTCTACGGCATCCCGCAGACCGGCCTGCGTTTCTTCACCGCCTATGGACCGTGGGGCCGGCCCGACATGGCGGCTTACATCTTCGCCAAGGCGATCATCGCGGGAACCCCGCTCCACCTCTTCAACAACGGCGACATGCGGCGTGACTTCACCTACATCGACGACGTGGTCGCCGGTACGCTGGCGGCGCTCGATAACCCGCCGACGGACGCGGCGGCGGTTCCGCACCGCGTCTTCAATATCGGAAACAACCGCACCGAGCCGCTGCTTCGGCTGGTCGAGCTGCTGGAAGACGCGCTCGGGGCGAAGGCCGAGCGTATCCTCGAGCCGATGCCGCCAGGAGACGTGAAAGAGACCTATGCCGACATCTCGGAGACCGTGGCTGAACTCGGCTATGCGCCCAGGGTCACGATCGACGAGGGCGTGCCGAGGTTCGTTGCCTGGTTCCGCGACTATCACGGCGTTTGAGACAACGGAGCACAGCCATGGGCAAACGAGCGGGCAAGGCGCTTGGGCCGCTACCGGAGTGGGACCTCAGCGATCTATATCCCGGTCCGGACTCGCCGGAACTGGAGGCCTCGTTGTCCGCCGCAGCGTCGGAGGCAAGGGGATTCAGGCGGCGTTACAGGGGCCGGCTCAGGGGGTTGAGCGGCCGGGCGCTGGGCGCGGCGATCGCCGAGTACGAGGCGATCGAGGAGACGATGGCGCGAGTGATGAGCTTCGCGCAGCTCCTCTATGCCGGGGATACCGGCAACGCCGAGATCGCGCGGTTTTATCAAAACACGCTGGAGACGATAAACGCGGTTGCCGCGGATTTGCTGTTCTTCGCGCTGGAGATCAATCGGCTCGATGACGGCGCCTTGGCGCGGCGCCTGAGATCGCCGGCACTCGGCCGATACGCGCCGTGGCTTCGCGAGGTGCGGGCGCACCGTCCTTATCAGTTGGCCCAGAAGCTGGAGACGGTGCTGCACCAAAAGGCGGTCGCCGGCCGGGCCGCGTGGACCCGGCTCTTCGACGAAACGCTGGCCGGCCTGCGGGTGCGCATCGACGGCCGCCCGCTCGCGCTCGAGGAGGTCTTCGACCGGCTAACCGAAGCCGACGGCGCCGTCCGCAAACAGGCGGCGAAAGCGCTCGGCCGAGCGTTCGCGGGCAACGCAAAAACCCTGGCGCTGATCACCAACACGCTGGCCAAGGACAAGGCGATCGAGGACGGCCTGCGCGGCTACCCGCACCCGGCGGCCTCGCGGCACATCTCGAACCAGGTCGAGGGCCATGTCCGCCTACCCGACGCTCTCGCACCGTTACTACCGGCTCAAGGCGCGCTGGCTGGGCAAGGACAGGCTCGAGTACTGGGATCGCTCCGCGCCGTTGCCCACAGCCCGCGAGCGGCGCTATCGCTGGGAGGAGGCACGCGACATCGTGCTCGACTCCTACGCCCGGTTCTCGCCGGCGATGGCCGCGATCGGGCGCCGCTTCTTCGACAACGCGTGGATCGACGCCCCGGTTCGACCGGGCAAAGCGCCGGGCGCCTTCGCCCACTCCACGGTGCCGAGCGCACATCCCTACCTTCTGCTCAACTACCTCGGCAAGCCGCGCGACGTGATGACGCTGGCCCACGAGCTGGGGCACGGCGTGCATCAGGTGCTGGCCGGCCCCCAAGGGGCGCTGCTGGCCGACACCCCACTCACCCTCGCCGAGACGGCCTCGGTGTTCGGCGAGCAGCTCACCTTCCGCGCGCTTTTGGACGCCGAGTCAGACCCGGCGCGACGCCGCGTGCTGCTGGCCTCGAAAGTCGAGGACATGCTGAACACCGTGGTCCGCCAGATCGCCTTTTATACCTTCGAGCGCACGCTTCACGAGGAGCGCGCGAAAGGTGAGCTGGTGCCCGACCGCATCGGCGAGATCTGGCTCGACATCCAGCGTCAGAGCCTGGGTCCGGCCTTCCGCTTCGCGGCTGAGTATCGGAACTACTGGTGTTACATTCCGCACTTCATCCACGCCCCCTTCTACGTCTACGCATACGCCTTCGGGGACTGCCTAGTGAATGCGCTCTACGCCGTCTACGAGCGGGCACCGGCGGGTTTCGAGAGGAAGTATCTGGCGATGCTTCGCGCCGGCGGCACCAAACGACACGGCGAGCTGTTGCGACCCTTCGCCCTCGACGCCGGCGACCCCGCGTTCTGGTCGACCGGCCTGGGCGTCATCGGCGGTCTGATCGACGAGCTGGAAGCGGCCTGACGTGGCCGCGGGGCGCGAAAACGACAACCTGACCGGCCGGGTACGGCGCTACGTCAAGGTCGGCAGCGCGGTCGGCGGCTTTGCCGCACGCCTGGCGGGCGAGCGCTTCCTTGGCGTCCCGCTCGACCGCGGGCGCCACGCCTCGGACCTGCGCGCCGCGCTGGGCGGCCTCAAGGGGCCGCTGATGAAGGTGGCGCAAATCCTCTCGACGATTCCCGAGGCGCTGCCGAGCGAGTACACCTCCGAGCTGACCCAGCTACAGGCCAACGCACCGGCGATGGGCTGGCCCTTCGTCAAACGCCGCATGTCGGCCGAGCTCGGGCCCGATTGGCGGGGCCGCTTCGCCAGCTTCGAACGCGAGGCCGCAAGGGCCGCCTCGCTCGGCCAGGTCCACCGCGCCAGCGACCTCGAGGACCAAGCGCTCGCCTGCAAGCTCCAGTACCCCGACATGGCCTCGGCGGTCGAGGCCGACCTGCGGCAGCTCAAACTGATCTTCGCCATCCACCGGCGCTACGACGACGCCATCGACACCAGCGACATACACGCCGAGATCGCCGAGCGCTTGCGCGAGGAGCTCGACTACGTCCGCGAGGCGCGGAACATGCGGCTTTACGGCGCCATACTTGCGCGCGAGCCCGGCGTGCGCGTGCCCAAGCCGGTAGCCGCACTGTCGACGGGCCGGTTGCTCAGCATGACTTGGCTCGAAGGGGCGCCGCTGATGGATTCTGTCGAGGCATCGCTTGAGACGCGCAACCGGTTGTCCGAGGCTCTGTTCCGCGCCTGGTACGTTCCCTTCTATCGCTACGGGGTGATTCACGCCGACCCCCACCTCGGAAACTATACGGTGGGCGAAGCGGGCGCGATCAACCTGCTCGATTTCGGTTGCGTACGGCTCTTCAAAGCGAAGTTCGTGGGCGGCGTGATCGACCTCTACCACGCGCTCGAACGGAACGACCGCGATCTTGCGGTCCACGCGTACGAAACCTGGGGCTTCACAGGCCTCTCGAGAGAGGTCATCGACACCCTGAATCTATGGGCCGAGTTCGTCTACGCGCCGCTTCTGGAGGACCGGGCACGGCGAATCCAGGAGTTCGACTCGGGCACCGTCTACGGCGCCAACGTGGTGGCCAAGGTGCACCGCGGCCTGCGTGAACACGGCGGGGTAAGGCCGCCGCGCGAGTTCGTGTTCATGGACCGCGCCGCCATCGGTCTTGGGGGGGTGTTCCTCCGCCTCAAGGCCAAGATCAACTGGCACCGCATGTTTCACGAACTGGTCGCCGACTTCGACGAGGCCAAGCTGCACAAGCGCCAGACCGCGACGCTCAAGAAAGTCGGTGTGCCGCTCCCTTGAGCTAGACCCAGCGGCGGACGGCGGCCTTGTAGGCGAGGTATTCCTCACCGAACTTGCGCTCTAGGTAGCGTTCCTCACGAACGATGACGCCAATGCTGACGACAAAGATCGTCGGGATGACCAGCACCGCAATCCATAGCCCATCGACGGCGGCCGCGACGCCCAGCTGAACGATCACCATTCCCAGATAGAGCGGGTTGCGGGTCCAGCGGAACGGCCCGTTGCGGATGATCGCGGTCACCGGCTTGTAGGGATCGACGTTGGTTTTGGCTCTGGAGAACTGGACGAAGGTGGGGATCGCGATGAGGAATGCCAGGGCAATGAGGGCCGCGCCCAGCCCATACTGCACGTCCTCCGGTAGCAACGGTTCGGGCCACACGTACTCGAGCGCGAGTCCGACAAGGATGAACCCGAGGTAGATCAATGGCGGCGGGGCGATGACCCCGGCCCGGTCTTTGGCGTCCTCGCTCATGACATCCTCCTTTGGCCTCGCCTCAATATGCCTCAGGTACCGGCCAGGGCGCCCACAGCCTCGCGG
>CAYUNL010000145.1:0-7404 GCA_964446055.1 uncultured Alphaproteobacteria bacterium
TGCGCGTGCGCGAGCGCATCGCCGCGGCGGTGCGGCTCCGACTTGTCGAGCACGCCGAGCACAAGCCGGCGTTGCGCGCGCTGGTCACGGTGCTGGCGAGGCCGCGCCTGGCGGCCCTCGGCGTACGCGCGCTGTGGGGCTCGGTGAGTGCGCTATGGTACGCCGTCGGCGATACCTCGACCGATTTCAGCTTCTACTCCAAGCGGGCGCTGCTGGGCGGCGTCTACGCCACGACGCTCCTCTATTGGCTCGACGACGAGAGCGCCGATTCGGCGGTGACCTGGCGATTTCTCGACGACCGCATCGCCGAGATCATGGGCATCCAGAGGCTACGCGGGCGAGTGGATTCCGTCTTGGCGCGGCGCCCCTTTGCCGGCCGCACCCATCACCAAGCGCCATCTAAGGCATAGGCCCCTTAGGACTCGGGCCTCTCGGGGACCGCGGCGGCGCGGCGTTCGCGCCATTCCTCCAGGGCAACCGCCACCTTGGGATCGCTCAAGCCCAGTACGGCGGCGGCCAACAGCGCGGCGTTGATCGCGCCGGCCTTGCCGATGGCGAGCGTCCCCACCGGCACGCCGCTCGGCATCTGGACCATGGAGAGGAGACTATCCATGCCCTTGAGCGCCGGGCTCTCGATGGGTACGCCGAAAACCGGCAGAACCGTCATTGCCGCGGTCACGCCGGGCAGGTGGGCGGCCCCGCCGGCGCCCGCGATGATGACGCGGAGGCCACGCTCGCGCGCGCCCTCGACGTAGGTCGAAAGCCGCTTGGGCGTGCGGTGGGCCGAGATGATCCGGGCCTCGCAGCCGACCTCGAGCGCGTCCAGGGTATCGACCGCATGGCGCATCGTCTCCCAGTCGCTCTGGCTTCCCATTATGACGCCCACGGTTGGCGCGGATTCCGCCATCGCCCCCTCCCACTTGTTCAATGGAGCCGCGATTATAGGAGCGCGGTCCGTGGCGGCAAGGCGAGCGCATCGGGACGTTGAACGCAGAACCGAAAGACGAAATCCGCGCCACTGCGAGCCGCTCTCGTTCCGGACATTTCACTTCTTCTCAAGATATGTTGTGATAGGATCGTTGATCCTCACCAAGATATCGTAGGGTTGTTAGGGCCCAATGAAGGTCGGCGAGACGGGAAGAAGCTCGGGCCCGGTTTCGGTACGTCGCGCGCGGGCGCGCGCCGGAGCCCAAGAAACGGCGCCGGTCGAGCCGCGCAAAGTCGCCGATACGGTCTCGATCATGGGGATCCCCGAGGTCGAGCTCATGCCCAAAGTCCGGGCCGCCATCGTCACCCTGATGGCCGAAGTCGAAAGCCTGCGCCACGAGGTCGAGCACACTCGTGAACGGCTCGCCCACCTCGAACGGCTCGCCGATCAGGATCCGCTGGCGCCGATCGCCAACCGCCGCGCCTTCGTACGCGAGCTGAGCCGCGCCATTTCGATCACCGAGCGCTACGGGACGCCCTCGAGCCTGGTCTACTTCGACGTCAACGGGCTGAAGGAGATCAACGACACCTACGGGCACACGGCGGGCGACGAGGGGCTGTTGCGGGTCGCCAGCATCCTGCGCGAGCACGTTCGCGACGTGGACGTGGTGGGGCGCCTGGGCGGCGACGAGTTCGGCGTCATTATGGTTCAGACCGAGTTGGAGCCGGCGTTCGACAAGGCGCGGCGGCTCGCCGCCGCAATCCGCGAGAACCCCTTCTCGTGGGATGGCCACGACATCGCGCTCGAGGTCGCCCACGGGGTCTACGCCTTCAAGGCCGGCGAAAGCGTCAACGACGCGCTGGCCGCTGCCGACCGGGCGATGTACGAGCAAAAGCTGGCGTCCAAGGCCGCCGCCGGCTAAGGCCGCACCCGCGGGACGGGCGGCTCAGGCGATGATGTCGGGTAGCGTGTCGCTTTCGAGGCGAGCGATCTGGTCCTTGAGCGCGAGCTTCCGCTTCTTGAGCCGCTGCACCTGGATGGGATCGTAGGAGCCCGAGCCGGTCAGCGCCGCGATCGCGTTGTCGAGGTCGCGGTGCTCGGTCGCGAGGTCCAAAAGCTTCTTCTTTAGTTCGTCCTGCCCGGTCATGGCGTGATGCGTTTTGCCATTCCGCCACCAAGAATACCAGGAATTTTCACCACCCGCGCAGAATTGAGTCGACCCGGCGCGGAACGGCGGTTCCCAGCCATACCCAGCGGACACACAGGCTGCGGCGGGCGGGCGCGGCGCCGCGCGCTATGGGGTCTCGCGATCCTCGGGCCCGGGCGGCGGCGCTTCCTCGACGGGCGCCGCGTCGACGCCGGGATCGGGCGCTGATTCGGCGGCCGGCGAGGGGTCGGGGACGGCGGCTGGCGCCGCCTCCGGGGGTGTCGCGGGCTCGGCGTCGACCGCAGGCGGCACGACCGCCGGCGGGGGCCAGACCGGTGTGAGGGCGGGGACCGGGGCCCCGGGCGGCGCGGCTTCGCCGGCCCCGGACGGCGTCGTTTCAGCGAGGGAATCGGGGGCGGGCACGGCCTCGGCCGGTGGCGCCACCGCGGGTTCCGCCAAGATATCAGCGGTGGCTGAAGGATCGGCGGCGGGCGCCGCCTCGGCCGGTGGCGCCACCGCGGGTTTCGCCGGAGCCTCCGATTCCGCGGCAGCGGCGGCTTCGGCGGCGAGCTCCTTGTCTCGCCTGGCCTTGGCGGCGGCCTTGGCCTCTTTGGCGCGCTCCCGCGCGCGCGCCTTGGTGACCGCCTCGTCGAGCGCGGTCTGGGTGCAAAGCCCCAGCGAGACCGGGTCTTGGTGGCGGATGTTGACGATGTTCCAGTGGGTGCGGTCACGAATCGCGGTGATCGTCGGTTTGGTCGTGCCCACCAGGCGCGAGAGCTGCGCGTCACTTAGCTCGGGGTGAAAGCGCAACAGCCAGGCGATCGCGTTGGGCCGGTCCTGGCGCTTGGAGACCGGCGTGTAGCGCGGCCCCGAGGCGCGTCGCGGCGGTAGCTGGACCCTGGGCGCGGCGAGCTCAAGGGGATGCTGGGTGTCGGCCTCGGAGGCCTCGATCGCCTCGCGAGTGAGCTGGCCCCGAGAGATCGGGTCGATCCCCTGGATGCCGATGGCCACCTCGTCGTCGGCGATGCCGGCGACCTCGAGCGGGTGCAGCCCGCAGAACGCCGCGATCTGATCGAAGGTTAAGGTCGTGTTCTCGACCAACCAGACGGCGGTCGCCTTGGGCATGAGGGGCAGTGTCATTGGTCCTCCGAGGGGCCTTGGCGCTCGCGCCATTTAAGCACGTTTGCCGAGGCTCCGCACGATTCACACCCGCAGCACGATCTTGCCGATGTGCTCGCCCGCCTCCATGCGGCGATGCGCCGCCGCGGCCTCGGCCAAGGGAAACACCGAATCGATCACCGGGACGACCTCGCCCGCCTCGACCAGCGGCCACACACGCGCTCCCACCGCCCGCGCGATCGCCGCCTTGTCCTCGATCGCGCGGGCCCGCAGCGTCGAGCCGGTGATCGTCAGACGCTTGCGCATCACCACGGAGAGATCAACCTCGGCGTGCGCGCCGCCGAGAAAGGCGATCTGCACCAGCCGGCCCTCGGTCGCCAGCAATTCGAGATTGCGGGCGAGATAATCGCCGCCGACCATGTCGAGAATGACGTCTACGCCGCCGGCGAGCGCCTCGATCTCGGCGACGAAATCGGCCGACCGGTACTCGACGGCGCGCTCGGCACCTAGCTTCTCGCATGCCGCACATTTTTCCGGCGTGCCGGCGGTCGCGAAGACCCGGGCGCCAAGAGCGCGCGCGAGCTGGATCGCGGTCGTGCCGATGCCGCTCGCCCCGCCGTGGACCAGAAGGCGCTCGCCGGCGACGAGGTGGGCGCGATCGATCAGGTTGGTCCAAACCGTAAAGGTGGCCTCGGGCAGCGCCGCGGCGGCAAGCGCCTCGACACCGGCCGGCAGGGGCAGCACTTGGGCTGCGGGCACGGCGCAATAGGCGGCATAGCCGCCACCGGCGAGGAGCGCGCACACCGAATCGCCGGCGCGAAAGGCGTCGACGCCCGGACCCACGGCAACGACCGTACCGGCAACCTCAAGGCCCGGGATATCGGAGGCGCCGGGCGGCGGCGGGTAGCGCCCGCGGCGCTGCAGGAGGTCGGCGTGGTTGATGCCCGCGGCGGCAGTGGCGATCAGTACCTCGCCGGGCGCGGGCACCGGGGTCGGCCGCTCGGCCAGCCGCATGACCTCGGGCCCGCCGGGGGCGGCAATCTCGACGCAAGTCATCGAAGGTGGCGGCGGCATCGTGCGCACCGATAGCTTTGAAACACGGTTGCAGGTCTAGAGCGTTCGCTTCACACTGACAAGCGACGCCACGCACGGGAGACACGCGCGGGCGCCGAGGGAGGGACGAATGGACACCGATGACGTCGCCCCGCCGGCAGCACCCCAGCCCCCGAAGATCGAGGAGCTATCCATCAAGGAACTTCGCGCGCGCATTGCGGCCCTGGAATCCGAGATCGCGGAAGCACGCGCACTGATAGAGGCCAAGACGTCGCTGCGCGGCGAGGCCGAAGGATTATTTCGCACGGAGTAGCAACCGATGAAGCTATTGCGATACGGACCGCCCGGCGCCGAGAGACCGGGCCTTTTGGACGACCGTGGTCGCATCCACGAGCTGGGTGCCGAAATCGGCGATCTCGATCCCGAGACCATCGCGCCGCACGCGTTGGAGCGACTGCGCCAGATCGACCACGACGATCTGCCGGTGGTCCGCGGCACGCCGCGCATCGGCGTTCCGCTGAGCGGCATCGGCAAGATCGTGGCGGTCGGTCTCAACTACGCCGACCACGCCAAAGAGGCCGGGATGCCGATTCCCGAGGAGCCGGTGCTGTTCACCAAGGCGACCTCGGCGATCTCGGGACCCTTCGACCCGGTGGTCATCCCCGAGGGCTCGGCCAAGACCGACTGGGAGGTTGAGCTCGCCTTCGTGATCGGCCAGACCGCGCGCCACGTCGCCGAAGAAGATGCCATCTCACACATCGCCGGCTATTGCATCCTCAACGACGTCTCGGAGCGCGAATTCCAGCTCGAACGCGGCGGCCAATGGGTGAAGGGCAAGAGCGCCGATACCTTCGCCCCCATCGGGCCGTGGCTGGTGACCCCGGACGAGGTGCCAGACCCACAGAACCTGGGCATGCGGCTCGAGGTCAACAACAAGCGCTATCAGGACGGCAACACCAACACCATGATCTTCGGGGTGGCCACGCTGGTGAGCTATATCAGCCGCTACATGACGCTGTTACCCGGCGACATCGTCACCACGGGGACGCCACCCGGCGTGGGCCAGGGACAAACGCCGCCGCTCTTTTTGAAGCCGGGCGATGTCATGGTGTTGCGTATCGAAGGGCTTGGCAAGCAGCGCCAGGAATTGATCGCCGCCTAAGCCGAGGCGGCCGGCATGGGCGAGCCGCTCCAGGGCGAATCGGGCCCGCGCAAGGTGCGAGGGGCCATCGCCGATCTCGCGGTTTCGCAGATTCGTGAGGTCTCACGGCTCGGGCGCGAGGACACCATTGCGCTCTGGTTCGGCGAAGGCGACGCACCGACGCCGTCCTTCATCGCCGAGGCGGCGGTGCGCGCGCTGAACGAGGGTCACACCTTCTACGCGCCCAATCGGGGCATCCCCGAGCTGCGCGAAAGCTTGGCCGCATATATGCGCGGGCTCTACGCGATCGCGCTCGACGCCGAACGCATCACGGTGACGGCCTCGGCGATGAACGCGGTCATGATCGCGGTCCAATGCGTCGCCGGGGCGGGCGACAACGTCGTCATCGTCGGGCCCCTGTGGCCCAACTTCGCGGGTGCGATCCAGATCATGGGTGCCGAGCCCCGCTTCACGCCACTGTCAGGCAGCGATGCGGGCTGGCATCTCGACCTCGATCGGGTGATAGCGGCGTGCGATTCGCGCACCCGGGCAATCGTCGTCAACTCACCCGGCAACCCGACGGGATGGGTGATGTCGGCCGCCGAACAGGAGGCGCTATTGGCGCTGTGCCGGGCGCGGGGAATCTGGGTGATCGCCGATGAGGTCTATGCCCGCATCGTCTATGAGGCCAAATGCGCGCCGTCTTTCCTCCAGGTGGCCGCGCCCGAGGACCGGTTGCTGGTCATCAACAGCTTCTCGAAGTCGTGGTCGATGACCGGCTGGCGGCTCGGCTGGCTGGTGGCGCCCGCCGACCTCGGCGAGACGCTGGAGATGATGATGGAGTACAGCATCTCCAGTCCGGCGACCTTCGTCCAACACGCCGGCGTGACCGCGGTGCGCGAGGGCGAGGACTATGTGGCTGGGCTTGTGGCCGGATACCGCACCGCCCGCGACGTGATCCATCAACGACTAAGCGCGATGGCAAGGGTCCGTACGCACCTGCCCGCGGGCGCGTTCTATTCCTTCTTCGCGGTCGAGGGCCTTGACGACAGCCGCACGTTCGCCAAGCGCGTGTTGGCTGAGACCGGGATCGGACTAGCCCCGGGCTCGGCCTTCGGACCCGGCGGCGAGGGCCATATGAGGTTGTGCTTCGCGAGCTCGCCCGAGCGCCTGACCGAAGCCATGGACCGCCTCGCGCCGCTCCTGGGCTAAGTCGGGCTAGAGCGCCTTGACGATGTCCTCGACCATCTTCTTCGCGTCGGCGAACAGCATCATCGTCTTGCCGCGGTAGAACACCGCATTGTCGATGCCCGCGTAGCCCGGCGCCAGGCTCCGTTTGACGAACAGGACCGTACTCGCGTTCTCGACGTCTAACACGGGCATCCCGTAGATCGGGCTCTGCGGGTCGTCATGCGCCGCGGGGTTGGTGACGTCGTTGGCGCCGATGACGAAGGCCACGTCGGTGGCCGTGAAGTCGGGGTTGATGTCGTCGAGCTCGAAGACATCGTCGTATCCGACGTTGGCTTCGGCGAGAAGCACGTTCATATGTCCCGGCATGCGCCCGGCCACGGGGTGCACGGCATAGCGCACGGTAATCCCCGCCCGTTTGAGTGCATCGGCCATCTCGCGCAGCGCGTGCTGAGCCTGGGCGACCGCCATCCCATAACCGGGCACCACGATCACCGATTGTGCGTTCTTGAGGATGAATGCGGCGTCCTCGGCGCTGCCGGCGTTGACCTTGCGGTCCGCGGCCGCCGCGGCGACCTCGGTCTCGCCGCCGAAGCCGCCAAGGATGACGCTGACGAACGAGCGGTTCATTGCCCGGCACATGATGTAGCTGAGGATGGCGCCCGAGGAGCCGACCAGTGCGCCGGTGATGATTAGCGCGGTGTTTTGGAGGGTGAACCCGATTCCCGCCGCCGCCCAGCCGGAGTAGGAGTTCAGCATCGAGATGACCACCGGCATGTCGGCGCCGCCGATCGGGATGATGATGAGGAAGCCGATAAGGAAACCAAG
>CAYUNL010000146.1:0-7369 GCA_964446055.1 uncultured Alphaproteobacteria bacterium
ACCTCTACATTTTCAAGAAACTGGCCGGTGAAGTGGCGGGGGTTGGGATACGTGAGCATCAGCACCGCAACCGTCCGGATCGACGGGGAGAGGTTCGACAGTCTCAACGTTTGGATCGATCCGAAGACTGGGAACAAGACCGTGTGGACAGCGAGTTCCGGATTTCGCTGGGCCGGCGGGCGCTTTTCGCGCCTCGACGACGCCCGCATTCTGGAGTTGCAGGCCGAGGCCTACGACTTCGCGCGGATGGACGAGCATCTCGACGCCCCCGGGCGTGGCTTCCCAATGACGATGGACTTTGACTTCGACAAGGTTCGTCATGAGACCGACTGGAATTCAGGTGCGTTGCGGCACCTCGCGCCCCTAGTTGGCACGTACCGCTACGGCGCGGTGATCAACGACCCCGCGATCTGGTCCGCGCTCGTCGAGATCATGGACCGACGGGAACTCGTTTACGTCAACCTCTTCATGGCGAGCGTGGCACCGATTCACTACGATCGCGGATACCTGGTGCTCGAAGGACGGCGCAGAGGGCCGGTCATCGACGAGTGGGGGAGCAAATCCGTCATGACCGCGATGATCGTCGTCGACACGCGAGATGGCAGCGTCCACGCAGGCGCTCGCCACGACCGCGGGCGCACCATCTATTCCCTCGCCGCGAGCTATTCGAAGCTTCCTCCGCCCCTCCGCGAATGGTTGCACTACGGCGAGCGCCGCGACTTCCCCGTCGGCGGGAGCCCGCCCTTCAACGTCACCTGGACGAGAGGTGCGGTAGGACGCGACTGACTCGGCCGCTGCCAAGGACGTAGCGCACCAACTCGGATGCAGCGCCCTGGGCGCGCCCGCGAATAGCCGCTCCATCGCCGGGCGGACAGTACCGTAGATGGTCAGTCGGCGCTGCATCTATCCCAGCGACGACGAGTGTGCGCCGTCCGGTCGTGAATCGGTGGTGATCGTCGAGCCGGTCGGCCGGGATTGGCACGTTTCGGGCTGGCACTTCGAGTCCGGCGACCTGCTTTGCCGAGGCTATGCCCCCGAGCGCGCCGATCCCTGGGAGCGCCATTGTAAGCTCCACATACCAACCGTTGCGTTCCTCGCCCACGAAGCTGCCCGGCGTTCCGCGGAGTAGTCGGTGTGGCTGATACCGCGAAGTCGTCTGGACGGTCCAGCGCAGCCCGGGCGCGCGCGTCCTTCGCGGGGCATTGACTGGTGGTGTTGGCGGCTAGTCGGCGAGCTCGGGGACCTTCTTCGCCTTGCCGTCGCTTCCCTCGCCGTCGTCCGTGATGGCATCGGGATAACTGAAGGTGAGCTTGTCCTTTTCCAGGCCGACCTCGACGCGGCCGCCCTTGGCGAGCCGCCCGAACAATAGCTCGTCGGCGAGCGGTGTCTTGACATGGCGCTGGATGGCTCGCGCCAAGGGGCGTGCTCCGTACAAACTGTCGTAGCCCTTCTCGGCCAGCCACCGCCGCGCCTCGTCGCTGAGTTCGATTTTGACTTTGCGCTCGGCGAGCTGGCCTTCGAGCTCGCGCACGAATTTGTCGACCACGCGCTCGACGATCGGCAGGCTGAGGCTTGCGAAGTGAATGGTGGCGTCGAGCCGGTTGCGGAATTCAGGCGAGAACGTGCGCTTGATCGCCTCCTCGTCCTCGTCCTCTTTGAGCCCGCGGCCGAAGCCGATGGCCTGTTTGCTCATCTCTTGGGCCCCGGCGTTGGTCGTCATGATCAGTACCACATTGCGGAAATCGACCGCTTTGCCGTTGTGGTCGGTGAGCTTGCCGTGGTCCATGATCTGCAGCAGCACATTGAAGATGTCGGGGTGGGCCTTCTCGATCTCATCCAACAACAACACCGAGTGCGGGTGCTGGTCGATGGCGTCGGTCATCAGGCCGCCTTGGTCGAATCCGACGTAACCGGGCGGTGCGCCGATCAGCCGCGAAACGGTGTGGCGCTCCATGTATTCCGACATATCAAAACGAACCAGCTCGACGTGCATGATGCGCGAGAGCTGGCGCGCGACTTCGGTCTTTCCGACCCCCGTGGGACCCGAAAACAGGTAGCAGCCCACCGGTTTTTCCGGCTCGCGCAAGCCTGCGCGCGATGTCTTGATCGCGCTGGCGATCGCCGCGATCGCCTTTTCCTGGCCGTAGACCACGGCCTTGAGCTCGCCCTCGATCTCGCGCAGCGACTGGACATCGCGCTTGGATACCGATTTGGGTGGCATGCGCGCGATTTTGGCGACGACGTTCTCGATCTCCTTGACGCCGATGGTGCGGCGGCGGCGGGCCTCGGGCAGCAGCATCTGCGAGGCGCCGACCTCATCGATGACGTCGATGGCTTTGTCGGGAAGCTTGCGATCGTTGATGTAACGCGCCGACAGGTCCACCGCCGCCTTGATCGCCTTGTCGGTGTAGCGAACCTTGTGGAACTCCTCGTAGTAGGGCTTCAGGCCGCGCATGATCTTTACCGCATCCCCGATCGAGGGCTCGGTGATGTCGATCTTTTGGAACCGGCGCAGCAAGGCCCGGTCTTTCTCGAAATAGCTGCGAAACTCCTTGTAGGTCGTCGAGCCAACGCAGCGCAGCGTTCCGCTTTGTAGCGCCGGCTTTAGAAGGTTCGAGGCGTCCATCGCACCGCCCGAGGTGGCGCCGGCGCCGATGACAGTGTGAATCTCGTCGATGAAGAGGATCGCGCCGTCGTGCCCCTCGAGCTCGTTCAGCACCATCTTGATGCGTTCCTCGAAGTCGCCGCGATACCGCGTGCCGGCCAACAGCGAGCCCATATCCAACGCGAAGATAGTCGCCCCTTCCAGCACGTCGGGCACCTCGCCCAAGACGATACGGCGGGCCAGGCCTTCCGCGATAGCCGTCTTTCCCACCCCCGCGTCGCCGACGAACAAGGGGTTGTTCTTCGTGCGCCGGCAAAGGATTTGGATGGTTCGGTCGATCTCGTCGCCGCGTCCGATCAAGGGGTCGATCTTGCCGGCCAGCGCCTTGTCATTGAGGTTGACGCAGTACGCGCTCAGCGCCTCAGCCTCGCGGCGTTCCCCGCGTTCTTCGTCGACGTCCTCGTCGACCCCTTGCACCCGACGCTGTTCGGTCGAGCCGGGAACCTTGGCGATGCCGTGCGAGATGTAGTTAACGGCGTCCAGGCGCGACATCTCCTGCTCCTGCAGGAAGTAGACTGATTGCGACTCGCGTTCCGAGAACATTGCCACCAGGATGTTCGCACCGGTCACGTCCTCCCGTCCCGAGGACTGGACGTGGATAAGTGCGCGTTGCACAACGCGGTGGAAACCTGCGGTGGGTTTGGCGTCTACCTTTCCCTCGCCGACCAGGTTGGCAAACTCTTCGTCCAAATAGGCCACCAGACGCTCGTGCAGCCGGCGGATATCGACACCGCAAGCGTGCAGTACCGCCGTGGCGTCGCGGTCGTCTGTGAGCGACAGGAGAAGGTGCTCGAGCGTGACCAGCTCGTGGCGCCGCTCGTTGGCAAGCGCCAGCGCCCGGTGCAGCGTCTGCTCGAGATCGCGCGAGAAACCGGGCATCACTCTTTTTCCATCGTGCATTGCAGCGGGTGTTGGTTCTCGCGTGCGAAATCAACCACCTGGCTCACCTTGGTCTCGGCCACCTCATAGGTGTAGACACCGCAGATGCCAACTCCGCGGCGGTGTACATGGAGCATGATGCGGGTCGCCTCCTCACGGCTCATGCCGAAAAACCTTTCCAGGACGTGCACCACGAACTCCATGGGCGTGTAATCGTCGTTCAGCAACAGCACCTTGTAAAGCGACGGCTTTTTCGTCTTCTCCTTCGGCTTGGTGATTACCCCTGTAACCGGGTCGTCACCGGAACGCCTATCGCTCATGTCGCCAACCCTAACGCGCCCGACTTACGTGCCGATTAATATGGGTCCCCGTGGCCGCGGTGGAAACCCGAGGCACGCCGTATTGCACTCGATTTGCCCTCGATTTGCAAGCTGCGCCCGGCGGCCATTTGCCCGAGCGGTGGAGGACTGTTGGCGACATAACTATCTGATAAATAATGATTAATTTGACATACTGGGCTCAACCAAGTGGGCGAACCAACAGTCCATCGTTACCCACCTGAAGCAGGAACCGCGGCCCGAGTCTGGCGGCCTCAAGGCTGGTCGGCGGACCTGGCCGGTCCTCGCCGCGCGCTTCCCGCGGGCGCACCGGGTTCAGCGCGACGTCGGTTCCATCGTAGCGCAGCAGCTCGACGAAGAAGCCGAGCTCTGCAACCGGGTGGCCCGGAGCGGTGAAAACGTTGAAGTAGTGGCGCCCGTCGATACAGGCGTTGACGACCCAGTAGAAATTGCCCGAATCGAGGAATTTGCCGACCGGCGGAGGGGCGAAGAATCCGGCGTCCGCGAGCTCCGCTCGAATCCGGGCCACCGACTCCGGGGTCACGGACTCCCAGCTTACCTCGCCACGCCAGCGCGCCAGCGGATCTTTGAGCGAGAAAGTCGAAACGGGAAAGCCGCCGAACACCGTCAATCGCAGCAACCCGGTCGCGCCGGTCTCGAGCGAGAGATCGTAGGTACGGACCTGCTCGGTATAGACGGCGTTGTAAACGAAACGGTAGCGATCCGGCGCGCCTTCATGGCAGCCTGCCTGAATGTCCTCGCCGGCAATGTAGCTGAACCACTCGGCCGTACGCGAGACCGGAGAACTGGCCGGTCCGGCGCTGGTGCATGCGGCGAGCCCGAGAAACGCCGCAAGGCTCGCGAGGAAACGAAAACCCATGCCCTTACTATTGGTACCCAGGTGCTCAAGATCAATGGTCTTGTGTGCTCGATCCAGCCCTGTCGCGAAGGAAAACCGAGGAATAGAATCAGTAGAACTGTGACCCGGCGGCACACCGACCGAGGATTCAGAATATCGAATGGACAAACACCCGAGAATTTCTTATGATAGGTGTGGTTCGTTCGGATTCATCAACGGCGTACTCCTTTACGTCGGCCTCGATGGGTCTGTCCAAGTAGTGTGTTGGGGGTTCTGCCGGCATGATCGCGTGGTTGCGGTTGTTCGGCGTAGTAGTCGTGGTGCTTGGGGCGATGGCGCTGCCGCCCGGCGACGCCGCGGCCGCCAAGTATGCCGCCATCGTCGTCGACGCCGGTACGGGCGAGGTCCTCTACGCCCGAAACGCCGACCGTCATCGCTATCCGGCCTCGCTGGCGAAAATGATGACGATGTACCTCACGTTCGAGGCGCTCGAGGCGGGGGAACTAAGGCTCGACCAGCCACTAACGATCTCCAAGTATGCGGCGCGTCAGCCGGCCTCGCGTCTCGGGCTCAGCGCCGGGCAAACCATCACGGTCGAGGAGGCGGTCCTGGCGCTGGTCACCAAATCGGCCAACGACGTGGCCGCGGCCTTGGCCGAGACTCTCGGTGGGACCGAGCGCAAGTTCGCCTTCGAGATGACCCGTGTCGCGCGCAAGCTCGGCATGAAACGCACCCGATTCCGCAACGCCTCGGGGTTGCCTAATCGCCGACAGCGCACGACCGCCCGCGACCTCTCGATTCTGGCTCGCGCGCTCATTCATGATTTTCCCCAGTACTACCATTACTTCTCGACCGAATCGTTTACCTTCAACGGTCAAACCTACCGCAGTCACAACCGGCTCCTGCGTAGCGTGCCCGGCGCCGACGGGCTGAAGACCGGCTACATCAGCGCCTCTGGGTTCAACGTCGCCACCTCGGTGCAGCGGGGCCAAACGCGTCTCGTCGGGATCGTAATGGGGGGCAAATCGGCACGGACCCGCGACAACGAGATGCGGCGGCTGTTGGAGCTAACCTTCGAGCGCCTCGACGATCGGCAGCGCGAATTGCATCCGCCGCCAAAGCACAAGCCGAAGGGCACGAGGACCGCGATGGCGGGTCCGCAAGCGCCGATTGCGCCGCGGATTTCGACGCCGGACGAGGACGCCGTCGAGTCGGCCGCGCTTGCCGGCGAGTGGGGCATTCAGGTTGGCGCGTTCCAGAGCTTCGCCGCTGCCCAGGCCCGCGCATCCGCTGCGGCCGGCCTGGCGCGCGAGCTGTTGGGCGGACATGAGGTGAGTGTCGTGTCGACCGAGGCCCGCGGCGCCTACCTATTTCGCGCCCGTTTAACCGGCTTTGACGAAACCGAGGCCAGGGCGGCGTGCACGCTGTTGCGGGGCCAGGACTTCGAGTGCCTGCTGGTGCCGCCCTCGATCATCTCGGCGCAGGGCGACCGATAAGGGCTGCCTTGCGGCGGGCGCCGCTGGATCCGAGGCACGGCGATGGACGTATCGCCCTTTGACGCGACGTTGGGCGCCGAAGTTCGGGGCGTAGATGTATCGCGGCCTCTTGAGGCGGCGGTCTTCACGGACCTCGTGCGCGCGTGGCACCAATACGCGGTCCTGATTCTCCCGGGGCAACATCTCGACAACGAAGCCCAGGCCGCCTTTAGCCGTCGCTTCGGCCCGCTGGAGAACGTGGCGATCTTCTCCAGAGAAGAAGAAGGAACGGTCTCCAACGAGCAGCCCATATTTGGGATCGTTTCGAACCTAGGAAAAGACGGCAGCCTGGCCAAGGAAGACAGCGACAGGGACTTCCTTCTCAGGGGGAACACCCACTGGCACACCGATAGTTCCTTCAAAAGGGTTCCCGCCAAAGCATCGCTATTGTCGGCGAAAACCGTCCCCTCCGCTGGCGGAGAGACCGAGTTTGCGGACATGCGGGCGGCCTACGACGCACTCGAGTCGAACCGGAAGGAATGGCTCCGCGACAAGCGCGCGGTCCACAGCTATCGCTACAGTCAGGGCCTTCTCGGGGGCGGGATGAGCATTCTGGATTCCGACCGGCTACCCCCCGTGGAACATCCGATCGTTGCAAAGCACCCCATTACCGGCCGAAACAACCTGTATCTCGGGCGGCACGCGAGTCACATCGTCGGCGAAGACGAAGACGAGAGCCGATCCCTGCTCGACGAGCTATGTGAGGAGGCCTGCGTCGAGCCAAGGACCTACAAACACCGATGGGCCGAGGGCGACTTCATCATCTGGGACAACCGATGCGTACTCCACCGCGGCCGTCGCTGGCCCCTCGATCAGAAACGCGTGATGGTGAGGACGACGGTCGCAGGTGACGCCCCTGACAATGAATGGGCCTTCGACACCGACCAGGGCCCAAATTACTCGACGTAAGCGAGGGACTCAGCCTTCGGGTTCCAGCGAGGGTCGGCCGACTGAGGCGTACTCGAAGCCGGCGGCCGCCATCGCGGCGGGGTCGTAGACGTTGCGAAGATCGATCATGAGCGGCCGGTTCATCAGCGATTTGACCCGGCCGAGGTCGAGCTGCGGTGGGCGCCCTCTACCGATCCTGATGGCG
>CAYUNL010000147.1:0-7327 GCA_964446055.1 uncultured Alphaproteobacteria bacterium
GGTGCCGAGCACGCTTACGCCGTGCGCTCGAGCGCCACCGCCGAGGATCTGCCCGAGGCCTCCTTCGCCGGCCAACAGGACACCTACCTCAACGTCCGCGGCGAGGCCGAGCTGGTCGACCGGGTGCGCGCGTGCTGGGCCTCGCTCTACACCGACCGGGCGATCCTCTACCGGCTCGAAAACGGCATCCCGGCGCGCGAGGTGGCGCTCTCGGTCGTCGTCCAGCGGATGGTTCGGGCCGAGAAATCAGGCATTCTCTTCACCGCCGATCCGGCCACCGGCCACCGGTTCACAACCGCGATCGACGCCGGCTACGGCCTCGGCGAGGCCCTGGTTTCGGGCCTGATCACGCCCGATCACTACAAGGTGGACGCCCGCGACGGCCGGCTCATCGAGGCCCGGATCGGCGACAAGGCGATGGCGATCCGACCCCGCGATTCGGGCGGCACGGTGCGAGAAACGCTTTCCCAGGCGCAGCGCACGGCACGCGTCTTGACCGATTCCGAGCTCGCCGCGCTGGTCGAGGCGGGCCGCGACATCGCGCGCCTGCAGGGCAGCCCGCAGGACATTGAATGGTGTTCCGAGGACGGCGCGCTCTATGTCGTGTAAGCGCGGCCGATCACCGCGCTCTATCCCCTGCCCGAACCGGTTGCCGAGGACGGCGTGCTCCACGTCTCGTTCTGCGTCAACCACTTCCAGGTGATGACCGACGCCATGCCCCCGATGGCGCTCGCGATGTGGCGGCTGATGCTGCCCTTGGGCAAACGCTGGGGCGCGGGCGGCCCGGCGCCGTGGGTGCAGACCGCGGGCGGGCGGGTGTTCGCCGACATGAGCCGGCTTCTGCGCTTCCCGCCGAGCCGGCATCTGCTCCTCCGGCTGCTGGGCGGAGTCGATCGTCTTGCGGTCGCCGCGATTTGCGATGTCATCGAGCGGCCCGGGTTCGCCGCAGGGCCACGAGTCAAGCCGTGGGCGGTGGCTCACATCATGCTGCCGCGCGCCGCGGCGCTCGTCGGCTGGCTGTTGTTTCGCAATCCGCGCGGCAGCGTTGCCGTGGAGTCGCGGCGGCTCGACCGGATCGAGGCCGAAGTGCGCCCGCGAATCATGGACGGCGACTCGCTCTCGGCGCGCTTGCGCGAATCCGAAGACGTGATGTCGACGCTCATCTGGCGCCTCCTGCATCTGCCGCCCAAGGTCCTGGCGGGTTTCTTGGCGGGGGTCCTCCTCAAGCGCCTGATGCCGCGCACCGACGTCGATTTCGCGGCCCTGGGGCGGGGCCTCGCGGGAAACGTAACCACCGAAATGGACCTTGCCGTGGGCGATCTCGCCGACGTCGCGCGAGGTCATCCCGAGGTCGGATCGTGCCTCACCGGCGGACATCCCACGCGCGAGGAAGTGGGCACGGTCGCCGGCGGCGGCGCGTTCGTGGCCGCGCTCGACGCCTTCCTCGAACGCTACGGGATGCGCGGTCCGGCCGAGATCGACATCAGCCGTCCGCGCTGGCGCGACCAGCCCGCCTCGATCCTGCGCACCGTCGCCGGCAGCCTGAAAAGCGCCGAGGAGGGCGGGCACCGGGCCCACCACACGCAGCTTGCGGCCGAGGCGGACGCGGTCGCCGCGCGACTGATCGGCGAGGCGGGGCGGGGCGCGTTCGGATGGGCGCGGCGGCCGCTCGTGCGTCGATTCGTCCGCGTCCATCGCGAACACCTGCCGTTGCGCGAGCACCCGAAATTCATGCTCGTGCGGGCCCTTGACCTGGTGCGGCGCACCGTCCTCGAGGCAGCCGATCAGCTACTTGCCCAAGGACGTATCGACCAAGCCGACGACGTCTGGTTCCTCGAACTCGCCGAACTCGCCGATGTGCTCGACGACGCGAGCCAACCAGTCCGCGACCGCATCGCCGAGCGCCGCGCCGCCCACCTGCGCTACCAGCGTCTCTACCCGCCGCGGGTGTTGACCAGTGAGGGCGAGAGCCCGGTCGTTCACCACGCCACCGACTCGCTTCCCGAGGGGGCACTGGCCGGGAGCCCGGTATCCGCTGGCGTCGTTGAGGGCCCGGCCCATGTCATTCGCGATCCCGACCGCGAGGTTCTGAATCCGGGCGAGATTCTGGTAGCCCCGTTTACCGATCCCGGTTGGACTCCCCTGTTCCTTAACGCCGCCGGGCTGGTGATGGAGGTCGGAGGACTGATGACTCACGGCTCGGTGGTCGCCCGCGAATACGGTATCCCCGCGGTCGTTTGCGTGCCCGAGGCGACCACAAGAATCAAGACGGGCCAGCGCATCCGCGTCGACGGCGAACAAGGATTCGTCGAGTTCCTCGAGCCGTGAGGTTCAGCGATCAGCGCGCTTCAACGAGCGTCCGGATCGCGTTCTTGACGATGGTATGCCCCACGTCACCGCCGAAGCTGAGGATCGATTCAGGGTGGAATTGGACCGCAGCGATGGGCATCGCACGGTGACTGACCGCCATCACCAAACCCTCCTCGGTCCATGACGTGACCTCCAGGTCGTCGGGCACCGAATCGCGCACGGCGATCAGCGAATGATAGGCGCCGACCTCGCAGGGATCGGGGACGCCCTCGAACAAACCCTCGCCGGTGTGGTGGACCTGCCAAGTCTTGCCGTGCCGCGGCGCGTCCAGCACCTCGATGCGGCCGCCGAATGCCTCGACGATGCCCTGCAGGCCAAGACAGACCCCGAACTGGGCGATTCCGGCCTCGGCTAGCGCCCGCACCAGCTCCGGAACCCCAAAGTCGCCCGGCCGCCCCGGCCCCGGCGAGTGGACGACGAGCGCCGGCCGCTCCTCCACGATCCGCGCGAGCGGCACCCCGGATCGGTAGGTGTGGACCTCGGCGCCGCGCTGGCGAAAGTAATCGGCGAGCGTGTGGACGAAGGAGTCCTCGTTGTCGATCATCACGATCGTGGCTCCGTCGCCGGATCGCGCAACCGCACCCTCGGCCGGCGGCGTGGCCGAGCCGGCGTCTTGCACGGCTAAGGCGAGGAAGAACGGGGTCGCCTTGGTGTGGGTCTCGCGCGCCTCCTCCAGCCCGACCGAATCCCACAGGAGCGTTGCGCCGACCCGGTAGTTGGCCTTACCGCCCTCGATATGCACGGTGCGGATGGTGATGCCGGTATTGACGTCGCCATTGAGCGACAGGCCGCCGACGGCGGCGCCGTACCAGCGCCGGGGCGTCGACTCCATGTCCTCTATGATCTGCACCGCCATCTTCTTGGGGGCCCCGGTCAAGGTTACCGCCCACATGTGGCTGAGAAAGGCGTCGATGCCGTCATAGCCTGGCCTCAGCCGTCCCTCGACGTGATCGACGGTGTGGAAGAGACCGGCGTAGCGTTCGATCGTGCGCCGACCTAGGAGGCGAACCGTTCCCGGCACGCACACTCGGGCCTTGTCGTTGCGGTCGACGTCGGTACACATCGTCAGCTCGGCCTCGTCCTTCTCGGAATTGTAGAGGGCGCGCACCCGTTGGGAATCCTCCATCGCGTTTGCACCGCGGCGCACGGTGCCGGCGATGGGGCAGGACTCGACGCGGTCGCCCTCGACCCGGATGTACATTTCCGGCGAGGTGCCTACGAGCTGCTCGTCCCCGAACTGGCACAGGAACTCGTAGGGGCTCGGGTTCAGCGTGCGGAAAGTCTCGAACAGACGCGAAGGGGCGCCGCTGAAATCGGCGCTCAAGACGTGGCTCAGGACGACCTCGAAGACGTCGCCGACCTTGATCCGTGCGCGCGCGGCCTCGACCTTGGCGGCGTAGGCCTCGTTCGTGTGGTCCGAAACGATCTCGCCGGCGCGCGCCGCGCCACCAGTTCCGACAAGCGGATCGAAGGGCTCGGGATCTGCACCCTCGGTGCTCGCGCCGCCGTCGGATATCTCGTAATCGAAGCGCTCGGCCGTCTCCTTGCGGCGGTCGAGGAGCCAGATCGAATCGGGCAGGAAGACTCGCAGGTCGGCGCAGCGCGGCTCACGCTCGAGCCTAGGCTCGATACGCTCGAACTGGTGAATGAGATCGTAGCCGAAGGCGCCGTACAGGCCGAGGAAGTTGTCCTCGAAGCCCTTGAAGGCGTGGATCAGGCGCCGCAGCGGGCTGAACACCGAAGGCTGTTGGCTGCGCTCCTCCTCGGTGAAGAACCGCGTCGGTTCTGCGATGTCCAAGGCGAACTCGCGCACGGTATCCACGGTGGCGGTTGCTTCGGGGCCGATCAGGATCGGCTTGAGGATCTGCAAGAGCCGCTCGCCCCGCTGGTTGAGCGCGCTGGCCCGCAGAGATCTGGCGCGGGCGCGAAACTCGAGCGGCGGGTCCAAGAATCCGAAATCCCAGCGCGAATAGCGGTCGGGATACTCGACGCCCGAGGAGAAATAAGCGCCCCGCTTGGCGTCGAGCCCCTCGACCACGAAGCCGATGCCGGCCGCGTAGTCCAACGCCTCGGTTCTGCGCACGAGGTCGAACCCGGCGGCGGAATGAAAGCTATAGGTCATGGTCTGTCCCAGCACCGCTCGGCGGCGATGCCCCCTGCCGGCGCTCGGCCGGCGTGTCCGGATTGGCTTGGAAAGGCGCGCACGCGCGCGCGGCGCTTCAATGACGAAGCGTCACCATCGCAACTCTGGAAGGGTCTCGACCATCTTCATGCCCTCGGTCGCGAACACTAGCACCGCCGACCCCGCGCCGTCCATGCGCCGGCCTCAGTGGTAGTCGTTGGTCAACGCGTTGAGGTGCAAGACGAACGTGGTGGGGTCGAACTTCAGCCCGTGGTAGCGCGCGCGTAAGTTCCCGCTCTTGTCGATGAGGTGGGTGACGGCGACGTGAAGCTGATACTCATCTCCCTGCTGGGTGAACTCCAGGCCGTAGCGCGCAGCGAGCTCGCGCGTCGCCGCCGGCTTCGCGGCGCCGCTGCTCAAGAGGACCGTATTGGTTGGGTCGAGTCCGTGGATATCGGCGTACTCGGCCAGGACCGCCGCGGTATCGCGCGCGGGATCGGTGGTGATCGCAATGAATTGGACCGCCTCGCGCATCGGCGTGGCGTTCGCCATCTCCTGGATGCGCGCGACCTTCTCGCTGTGCAGCGGGCAGACATCGGGGCAGTTGGTGTAGAGGAACCACAGCACCACCACCATGCCGTGATAGTCCGACAGCCCTACCTCGCGCCCATCCGGCGCGGTCAGGGAGAATTCGGGCGCCGGGCGGTACACGACTTCGAGGTAGGCCTCGCGATCTAGAAGATCGCTCTCGAGCTCGTCGAGCGAGTGCGTGAGCGCTGGAGGCGCCGTCGTCAGGCTCAGCGCCAAGCAAGCCGCCAATATCACCCTGTTTCTCATGGCCGCAGATAACACCCCCAACTCGGGGTAGAATCAACCGCGATCGGATCACAGTGGCGTCATATTCGGCGCTTTGATCGAGGGGGCGAGGTCATGGAATGGACGGGGAGATGCCTATGCGGCGCGGTGCGGTACCGCGCCAGTGCCGACCCGCTGCGCGCCGTCAACTGCCATTGCGGGATGTGCCGCCGCGTTTCGGGTGTGGCGTTCCTGACGTTCGTCCATTTCCCGCGCGAAGCGTTCGTTTGGACGGTCGGCGAGCCCGCGCGCTATCGCTCCTCGCCCGAGGCCGAGCGCGGCTTCTGCGCGGAGTGCGGAAGCACCCTCACGATGCACGAAAGCGTACTCGAAGACCGCGTGCAGGTGTGTTTGGGGAGCCTCGACCGCGCCGCCGAAGTGCGCCCCGACGACCATGTATGGACCACCGATCAGCTCCCCTGGCTGCGCCTCGATGACGACCGCCCGCGCTTTGCCCGCAACAGCTCCGCGGTCCCCTCACGCGCCGCGGGCGCCGATTAGTGGCGGTTAAAGCTCAAACTGGGCGACGCCGCCTTGCTTATTACAAGTCTTGCGATGACGCGTCGGGAATAGATGCTATGCGCCGTCTTCGTTCTGGCCGCCCTTGTGGCGGCTTCTTCATTTGCAGCCCCCGTCTCGAGTCGGGCCATTTGCACGGACCGGGCCAGCCTGGTCGAGCTTTTGCGGAAGAGTCATAGCGAAGCGCGAATAGGGCTCGGCCTCACAACCAACGGCAAGGGCGTCGTCGAGGTATTTGTGGCCCCGAGGGGCACGTGGAGCCTATTGGTGACCGCCATTGGCGGACAATCGTGTGTCATCGCCACCGGTACAGACTGGTCCACCGAAACACTCCCCGTAGGGGACAGACTGTGACCCCGGTGGCGAAACGTCGAGGGGTATGGGGGTGAGTCTCTGATTCCGTGAGGAAACGTTGGAGCGGGCGAGGGGAATCGAACCCCCGTCTTTAGCTTGGGAAGCTCCTGCTCTACCATTGAGCTACGCCCGCGCTTGCGCGCGTGTTAGCACATTTACCGGGGGCTGAGAACGCCGTCCTCGGTAGGCGGCTCACGGCTTCGTGTATGGCGTGCGGTGGGACGGCACGATACTAACCCTCCGACATGACGACAGCCGATGCACCCCTTCGGCCGCTCAATCCGGCCAAGTTCCGCGACCCCGAGTTCACCGCCACGGGTGAGGCGCGCGCGTCCGTGGCCCTGACCGGACTTCGGACGCTGTGGTTCAACACCGGCACGCTTTGCAACCTCACCTGCATCAATTGCTACATCGAATCGAGCCCCAAGAACGATCTCCTGGCCTATCTGAGCGCCGCCGAGGTGCGTGGCTTTCTCGACGAGGTCGCCGCGGGCGGCTGGCCGGCCGAAGAGATCGGCTTCACCGGCGGCGAGCCGTTCATGAACCCCGACATCATCGAGATGATGGCGCAATCGTTCGGCCGCGGCTTGCGCGTGCTGGTCCTGACCAACGCCATGCGACCGATGATGAAGCTCGCCGAGCCGCTGCTCGATCTCCGCGAACGCTTCGCCCAGCAGCTCACCATCCGGGTCTCGCTCGATCACTACGGCCGCGATCTCCATGAAACCGAGCGTGGCGCAAACTCGTGGGGACCGGCGCTCAAGGGGCTGAAGTGGCTTTCGGACAACGGATTCCATACCAATGTCGCCGGCCGCACGCTCTGGGGCGAACCCGAGGCGGTGTTACGCCGTGGCTACGCGCGTCTTTTTGCGGCGCACGGCATCGACGTAGATGCCGACGATCCGGTGGCGCTCGTGTTGTTCCCCGAGATGGACGAGACCCTCGATGTCCCCGAGATCACTACCGCGTGCTGGGGCCTATTGAACGTCAACCCCGAGGCCATGATGTGCGCGACCTCGCGCATGGTGGTCAAGCACAAGGGCGCGGCGCGGCCCAGCGTCGTGCCGTGCACGCTCTTGCCCTACGATCCCCAGTTCCAGCTCGGTG
>CAYUNL010000148.1:0-7301 GCA_964446055.1 uncultured Alphaproteobacteria bacterium
GACGCTCGACCTGAAGGCGATGATGGCGCGCAAGGACAAGGTCGTCGGCGACCTGACCAAGGGCATCGCCTTTCTTCTCGACAAGAACAAGGTCGAAGGCATCCACGGCACCGCCACGATCGCCGCGGCCGATACCGTCGAGGTGACGCTCGCCTCGGGCGGTGCGCGTACGCTCAAGACCGCACGCATCCTCATCGCCACCGGCTCCGAGCCGACGCCGCTGCCCGGCATCGACATCGACGAGAAACGCATCGTCTCCTCGACCGGGGCGCTCGCGCTCGGCCGCGTGCCCAAGCATCTCGTGGTGATCGGCGCCGGCTACATCGGTCTCGAACTCGGCTCGGTGTGGTCGCGCCTTGGTGCCAAGGTGACGGTCGTCGAACTCCTCGACCGCATCGTGCCGGGCATGGACGCCGAACTCGCCAAGGGGCTCCAGCGCACCCTCACCAAACAAGGCCTTTCCTTCAAGCTTGGCTCCAAGGTGGCGAAGGCCGGAAATGACGGCCGCGGCGTCAAGCTGAGCGTCGAGGCCGCCGCCGGAGGCAAGGCCGAAACCCTCAAGGCCGACGTTTTGTTGTGCTCGGTCGGCCGCCGAGCCTACACCGGGGGGCTGGGGCTCGAGGCGGTCGGGCTCAAGACCGACAACCGCGGCATGATCGAGGTCGATGCGCGCTTCGAGACCAAGACCGCCGGGATTCATGCCATCGGCGACGTGATCGCCGGGCCGATGCTCGCCCACAAGGCCGAGGAGGACGGCATCGCCTGCGTCGAGACGATGGCCGGCCAAGCCGGGCACGTCGATTACGGGCGGGTGCCCGGCGTCGTTTACACCTGGCCCGAGGTCGCCGCGGTTGGCCGCACCGAGGACGAGCTCAAGGAGGCGGGCATCGACTACAAGGCGGGCAAGTTCCCCTTCACCGCCAACCCCCGCGCCCGCATCACCGGCGATACCGACGGCTTGGTCAAGATCCTCGCCGATGCCGTTACCGATGAAGTGCTGGGCGTCCACATCATCGGCCCCGACGCCGGCACCATGATCGCCGAGGCGGTGCTGGCCATGGAATACGGCGCCAGCGCCGAGGACATCGCCCGCACCTGCCACGCCCACCCGACGCTACCCGAGGCGGTCAAAGAGGCGGCGCTCGCCGTCGACGGCCGCGCCATCCACGTCTGAGCCTTCGCGCGCGTGGCAGTTGACTCTGCTCGTTGCGGTGGCGGCGGGCGGCGGCTTGATGATTTCGCTGATCCGCCTGGCCACCGTCCACGGCGTCCCGTTCGTACCCTTCGCGTTCTGGAATACGACGTTGTCCGCCGCCCTCCTCCTGGTCGTGGCGCTGGTTCGACGCGTCCCGCCCCGGCTCGCCGCCGACCACCTCCGCACCTATGCCAGCCTGGGCGCGCTGGCGGTGGCCTTCCCGCTCACCGTCTTCGCCTTTGTCGCGCCCAAGCTGCCGGCTTCGATCGTCGCCATCACCTCGACCCTGATTCCCATGATGACCTATGTCCTGGCGCTGATCGTCGCCATCGAGCGGTTCCGCTGGGCGAGCCTCGGCGGCGTCGCGCTGGGGCTTGCCGGTGTGCTGATCCTGATCGTGCCCGAGGCGAGCCTGCCCGAGCCCGAGATGGCCGGGTGGGTACTGATCGCGTTGCTGACCAGCCTTTCGCTCGCCCTCGCCTTTATCGTTGCGGCGCGATATCGGCCGGCGGAATCGGAATCGGTGACGATGGCGGCGGGCACCCTGATGGCGGGAGCCCTGCTCCTTCTCCCGGTGATGGCGATCGAGGGAAGCTGGTGGTTCTTGCCGGCGGGCCTCGATACCGGTGGCGTAGCGCTTCTCGGCCAATGCCTGCTCTACGCCTTGTTGTGGTTCCTTTTCTTCGAGATCATCCGCCTCGCCGGTCCGGTATTCTTTTCGGCCAACAATTACCTGGTGCCGCTGGCCGGCGTGGCATGGGGCATGGCCATCTTCGGCGATAGTCTAAGCGTATGGGTGTGGGGCGCGCTCGGCTTGATGATCGCGGGGGTCCTGCTGTTGACCGCGCGCGGCGCCCGGCCGGTCGTCGGTGGCGGTGCGTGAGCAAGGAGCGCGGCGGCGCCGGGGTCTTGCGTTGACGGGTGCGCGGACGTGGCCGCTGGCGATGGTCGTCATGATGGGAATGGGCGGCGGCCTCATGGTTTCGCTGATTCGCCTGGCGACGACCGGTGGCGTACCCTTCATCCCCTTCGCTTTCTGGAACGCCGCCTTCGGGTGCGCCATCTTACTTGCGATCGCTTTCGCTCGGGGTACGCCGCCGCGATGGAAGTTCGACCACCTCCGCACCTACGCCATCCTCGGCGCCCTCGGGGTCGCGCTGCCGATGTGCGTTTTCGCGTTTGTCGCACCCAAGCTGCCGGCGGCGATCGTCGCCGTGACCCAGACCCTGATTCCGATCATGACCTACGCGCTGGCGCTGGCCGTGGGCGTGGAGCGGTTTGGTTGGCTACGCGTCCTCGGTATCGCGTTGGGCTTCGCCGGGGTCCTCCTGATCGTCGTCCCCGGGGGCAGCCTGCCCGAGCCGGGCATGGCCGGTTGGGTGCTGGTTTTGCTGGTGACCGCGTTCTCACTTGCGCTCGCCTTCGTCGCCACCGCCAAGTTCCGGCCGCCCGAGGCGGCCTCGCTCAGCATGGCGGCGGGAAGCTTGATCGCCGGCACGGTATTCCTGCTTCCGGTCATGGCCATCGACGGCAGCTGGTGGCTGTTCGATTCCGGCCTCGACCAGGGGGCGTTGTCACTGGTCGCCATGGCCGCGCTCTACGCCTTGTTGCTGGTCTTCTTTTATGAGGTTATCCGCCTTGCCGGCCCGGTGTTCCTGTCGATCAACAACTATTTGGTGCCGCTCGCCGGGGTGGGGTGGGGGATGGCCATCTTCGGTGATTTGTTGAGCGGCTGGGTGTGGGGCGCGCTCGCGCTAATGATCGCGGGGGTCCTCATTCTGACCGCGCGCGGTAGCCGAGCGGCGCCCGGTAACCCGGCGTGAGCGAGCCGGTGCGTCTTCTCGCCGGCATGCCGCGAGAGCGCGCGGTGGCGTTTGGCCTGCTCTTGCTGTCGGGCACACTTGCCGGCGGCGCCATCTCGCTGACCAAGCTCGCCCGCATCAACGGCGTGCCCTTCATCCCCTTCGTGTTCTGGATGACCGCGATCTCGGCCACCGGGCTTCTGGTGGTGAGCGTGCTGCGCCGTGCCCCGCCCTCGCTCCGCCTCGATCACCTCCGCTCCTACGCCATCGTCGGTGTGCTGGCGACGGTATTGCCGCAGATCGTGATCTCGCTGGTGGCCCCCCGCATTCCGCCTTCCATCTTCGCGCTGAATTACACCTTGATCCCGGCGCTGGTGTTCGTCATGGCGCTCACCCTCGGGCTCGATCGCTTTCGCTGGCCCGCGCTCGGAGGCATCGTCCTCGGTCTCATCGGCGTCCTCTTCATCGTGGTACCCGAGGCCAGCCTGCCCGACCCGGCCATGGCCGGCTGGGTGGTCGTCGGCCTCGCGGTGCCGTTTTGCTTCGCGCTCTCGATTATCAGCGGCACCAAGTTCCGGCCGCCGCAGGCGCGATCGGTGTCGATGGCCGCCGGGGTCCAGACCACCGCGGCGCTCTGCCTTCTCGTACTGATGGCGATCGAGGGAAGCTGGTGGGCTTTCGATGCCGGCTTCGACACCGGCGCCCAGGCGCTCCTCGCCGTCGGCCTCTTCTACGTGCTGTTCTGGGTCTGCTTCTTCGAGATCCTTCGTCTCGCCGGACCGGTCTTCTTTTCCACCATCAATTACCTCGCGACCCTGGCCGGGGTAGTGTGGGGGATGGCGATGTTCGGCGATACCCTAAGCGGCTGGATCTGGGCCGCGCTCGCGCTGATGCTTGGTGGCCTCTACCTCGGTAACCTCGGCCAAGGTCGCGCACCATGAAGGGTGCCGGCAAAGCTTGGCCGCTCGCCATGTTGGTCTTCATCTCGGTCGGCATCGGCCTGCAGTACTCGCTCAACCGGCTCGCCACGCTGAACGGCGTTCCCTTCATCCCCTACGTGTTCTGGATGGCGGTCCTCTCGGGCGGCGCACTCCTGGCGCTGGCGCTGGTGCGCGGCGCGCCGCCGCCGCTCAGCTGGCCGCACCTCCGTTCCTATGCCCTCCTCGCCATCGCCGGCTTTTCGGCTCCGCTGACGATGTTCGCGTTCATCGCGCCCAAGTTGCCGGCCTCGATCGTCTCGCTCGTCTCGGCCCTGATTCCCGGCCTGACCTACGTGATGGCCCTGGGGCTTGGGATGGAGCGCCCGCGGGCGTTCGGCATTGCTGGCCTGGCGCTCGGCCTGGCCGGGGTCTTGCTGATCGTTTTGCCTGATACCAGCCTTCCCGATCCGGCCATGGCGGGATGGATGCTGCTGGCGCTTCTGGGTCCGGTTTCGTTCGCCCTTTCGATTATCGGTGCCGCCAAGTTCCGCCCGCCCGAGACGCGTTCGGTTTCGATGGCCGCCGGGGTGGCGCTCTGCGCCGGGCTCTTCCTTCTGCCGGTAATGGTGGTGGACGGAAGCTGGTGGTTCTTCGATTCAGGCTTCGATATCGGTGCCCAGGCGCTGATCTACGTCAGTATCTTCTACTTCTTCTTCTGGCTTTGTTTTTTCGAGATCGTGCGCCTCGCCGGCCCGGTGTTCTTCTCCGCCGTCAACTACCTGGCCACGTTCTCGGGCGTGGTGTGGGGCATGATCATCTTCGGCGAATCCTTCAGCCCCTGGGCCTGGGCGGCGCTCGCGCTGATGGTCGCCGGACTCTATGCCCTTGGCCGCCGCGGGCAGCGCGAGGTCACCGCGACGTGAGCCCGCGAACCTATATTGTTCGCCAGCCGTGTGCTACAAACCCGTGCAACAGGAGGACGTCATGGTCAAACCCCTATTGCTTGCCGCCATCGCTCTCAGCACCATCAGCCTCGGGGCCGGCGCCGTTTCGGCGCAGGGCGACGCCGCTGCCGGCGAGGCCGTGTTCAAGAAGTGCAAGGCCTGTCACACCCCCGAATCGGGCGGCAAGAACAAGGTCGGCCCCAACCTATTCGGGATCGTCGGCCGCCAAGCCGGGACCGTCGAGGGCTTCAAGTACTCGCCGAGCTACCTCCAAGCCGGGGAAGCCGGGCTGGTGTGGGGCGCCGATTCCATCTTTGAGTATCTCCTCGATCCCAAGGCATTCATCCGCGAGGCCAGCGGCGATCCGAAGGGGAAGACGCGGATGGTCCTCAAGCTCAAGAAAGAGGATGACCGCCACAACGTCATTGCCTATCTGGAAACGCTGAAGTAGTCGTCCGGCGCGCAATGATCCGCTTGGGTGTTTTGGCGCTTTCCGTCGCTGCCGGACTCGTTCTGGCCGCCGGGGCATACGCTCAGGGTGATGCCGAACAGGGCAAACGGGTGTTCAACAAGTGCAAGGCCTGCCACACCCTCGAAGAGGGCGGCAAGAAGAAGGTCGGGCCCAACCTGTTCGGGATCTTCGGCCGCGCCGCCGGCACCGTCGAGGGCTTCAAGTACTCCAAGGCGATGCTTGAATCCGGCATCGTCTGGGGCACAGAGATCCTCGATCGTTACCTGAAAAAGCCCAAGGACGTGGTGCCGCGCGGCAAGATGACCTTCCCCGGGCTGCGCAAGGAAGACGACCGCGCCGATGTGATCGCCTACATCATGCAGGCGACGCAATAGCCGCGAGTATTCCGCCCGGCTCGTTAGCCAAGCACTGCCAAAACGTAGCCCGCCGCCAGCACCAGTTGCAGCGCGGCGAAGGGGACGGCGGCCCTGACGAACGAGACGAAGGACAGCGGCAGTTTGTTCTTGTGGATGATCGTCACGGCGACCAGGGTTGAAGCCGAACCGATCGGCGTGATGTTGCCGCCCAGGTTGGCGCCGAAGACCACCGCCCACCAAAACGGCGAGTCGCTGGCCAGCTCGAGTCCGCCGAGAATCTTCGCCAGCATCGCGGCGAGTGGGATGTTGTCGGTAACCGAGCTCGCGACCGCTGAAGCCACCAAGAGGACGCCGGCGCCAGCCGTTTCGCCCAAGCCGATGATCGGTTCCAGACCGTCGCCTATCAGCTCCAGGACCAGGGCATGTTCCATCATGTTGATGACAATGAACAGGCCGGCGAAGAATGCGAGCAAGTCCCAATCGATGGCCTGATAGAACCGATCGGCGGTCGCCTTGTAGCGGGTCAGCATGATCGCCGCGAACGTCAGGGCGACGAAACCCATACCCAAGTCCTTGACGTAGGGGGTGATGGAAACGCTGGCCATGGCAAGGACAAAGAGGCCGGTCATCGCCGTTCCGAAGCGGAAGAATCCGACTGATTCGATGCCGTCGTTCTCGTCAAAGCCCGCGACCACGCGTGCCGCTTCGGTCTTGGCCGCCTCGCCTTTCAGGGCGTTGATGCCAAACAGGCGGGCGCCCATGAAGATCGTCACCGCCGTCGCGACGACCACGTAGGGGCTGGCTTTGACGAAGAACGTGACGAAGGTGATGCCGGCGGCGTTGCCAACGATGATGTTGGGCACCGACGAGACCAGGGTCAGTAGGCCGCCGACGTTGGTCAGTAGCGCCTCGATCAACAGGAAGCCGAGAAGTTTGTCGGTCAGACGGAGTTTCGCCAGCGACACCCCGCTCAAGGTGCCGACGATGATCATCGCGGTGACATTGTTCAGGACGGCAGAAAATACCACCGTCATAACGCCGTAAAACACCAGCAACTTGAGCGGATCGCCCCGCGATGCCTTGGTCAACTTAATCGCGATCCAGGTGAACAGCCCGCATTTGCTGGTTACATCGACGAACAGTGACGAACCCAAGATGATCGCGATGACTGCCCAGTCGATCCCGGGGATGTAGACCGGCAGCGTCACGGGATGGCCCAGAATCTCCACCGTCTCCGGACGAATCAGGCCGAATACGGCGGCTAGGAACAGCGTGACCGCGGCGAACCAGCCGACAATCACCGATTTCTTGGCGTGGATTTTCTCCTCGAGTGCGAGCGCAAGGATCATCGCCACCAACAGAACGGCGAAGAGCGCGGTGACGGTTGTTGAAACGTGCTCCATGATTACAGCATCAGTAGCGCGATGCCGCGGAGTTCCACGGCCAAGGCGTAAGTCGCACCGTGCATCGCCAGTTGGTCGTCGTCCTTGGTGTGGAGAACCAGCAGGTCGATCTCCCGCCGGGCAATGAGTTCTCCGTACTCATCGACCCGCCGCCCCATGGCGACGACCTCTTCGATCCTGATCGGCAAGTCTTGAGCGTCGATTTCGGC
>CAYUNL010000149.1:0-6686 GCA_964446055.1 uncultured Alphaproteobacteria bacterium
GCGCGGTGATGTGGTGGGCATCGCCGGACATGCCGTAGCCGATCACCTCGGCATAGACGCGGGCGCCGCGCGCTTTGGCATGCTCGAGCTCCTCGAGCACCACGACCCCGGCGCCCTCGCCCATGACGAAGCCGTCGCGGTCGCGGTCCCAGGGTCGCGAGGCAGCCGTCGGCCGATCGTTGAAATGGGTGGACAACGCGCGCGCGGCCGCGAAGCCGGCGACGCCGATACGGCAGATCGCCGCCTCGGCACCCCCCGCGAGCATCACGTCCGCGTCGCCATGCTGAATCAGGCGCGAGGCATCGCCGATGGCGTGCGCCCCGGTCGAGCACGCGGTGACGGCGGAGTGATTGGGACCGGTGTAGCCGAAACGAATCGATACGTGACCAGAGAGGAGGTTGATCAGCGTCGAGGGGATCAGGAACGGACTGATGCGCCGCGGTCCCTGCTCGTGCAATTGGATCGAACCCGCCTCCATTGCCGGGAGACCGCCGATGCCCGAGCCGATCATGACGCCGGTGCGCTCGCGCGATTCTTCGTCCTCGGGCGTCCATTCGGCGTCGTCGACGGCCTGCTGCGCCGCCGCCAATCCGAAGGCGATGAAGGTATCCATCTTCTTGAGATCCTTGGTCGGCACCCACGACGCGGGATCGAAGGCGTACTCGTCGCCGCTCAAGGGTACCTGGCAAGCGATCCGCGCGTTGAGATCGGAGACATCGAAACCTTGGATGGGGCGGGCGCCCGAGGCACCCTCGAGCAGGCGGCGCCAACTGGCCTCGACGCCGCAGCCAAGCGGCGTAACCAGACCCATTCCGGTGACGACGACGCGTCTCATGACGGCCGGGCGATATCCCCGTTTACGGCCGAACCCCGATGCGCCGCGGCGCCGCCGCCCGCCTATCCCTCGACGTGCGACTCGATGTAGCCGATGGCGTCCTTAACGGTCGCGATCTTCTCGGCCGCATCGTCGGGAATCTCGCAGCCGAATTCCTCTTCGAACGCCATGACCAACTCGACGGTGTCGAGGCTGTCGGCCCCGAGATCCTCGATAAAGTTCGCCGAGTCGGTGACCTTGTCGGCCTCGACGCCAAGATGTTCGACGACGATCTTCTTCACGCGCTCGGCGGTGTCGTTCTCGCTCATCACGCATCACTCATATGGGAAATTCCGTTCTGTCGCGGCCGGCAATCGGGCGCCATCGACCACTTCTGAAGGCGCGGCGCGGGCCGAGGTCGTAGCACACTTTCCAACCCTTTACCAGCCGGCGCCACGACACCGCTCAGGCCTTTATGGCATCGCCATACCGCCGTTGACATGAAGCGTCTGGCCGGTGATGTAGGCGGCATCGTCGCTGGCCAGAAAGACGACGCAAGCGGCCACCTCAAGGCCTTCGCCGAGACGGCCGGCCGGAATCGTATCGAGGATGCGGGCGCGTCGCTCGTCGTCGAGGGCGCGGCTCATGGGCGATTCGATGAAGCCCGGCGCCACGCAGTTCACAGTGATGCCACGCACGGCGACCTCGTGGGCCAGCGATTTCGTCATGCCGATCATGCCGGCCTTGGAGGCCGCATAGTTCGCCTGCCCGGGATTGCCGGTGAGCGCGACCACCGAGGTGACGTTGACGATGCGGCCCCAGCGCTGCTTCAACATTCCCCGCAGCACGGCGCGGCTCAGTCGGAAGGCGGCGGTCAGGTTGACATCGATCACCGACTGCCAATCGTCGTCACTCATGCGCAGCGACAAGGCGTCGCGAGTGATGCCGGCGTTGTTGACGAGGACGTCGAGGCCGCCCATGGCCGCCTCGGCCCTTTCCACCAGCGCCTTGGCGGCGCTGGCCTCGGAGAGGTCGCCGGGCGTGCAATGGGCGCGCTCACCGAGTTCGGCCGCGACTCGCTCGAGGGCATCGATTCGCGTTCCGCTGAGCGCGACCTCGGCCCCTTGAGCGTGAAGGGCGGCGGCGATGGCGCCACCGATGCCCCCCGAGGCGCCGGTGATCAGGGCCCGCCGTCCGGCGAGTTCGAACATCACGCGAGCGCCCGCACCAGGGCCTCGACGTCATGAGGCGTCCCCGCCGACAGTGCTCGGAGGTCGGGGTCGATGCGACGGCTGAGCCCAGTCAGTGTCGACCCGGCGCCCAGCTCGACCAGGGTGTCGACATCGGCGTCGCGCATGTAGAGGACCGATTCCCGCCATCGCACCATGGCCGTAACCTGTTCGATCAACCCACGGCGTATCGTATCGGGGTCGCTGACCGGGCGGGCGGTTACGTTGGCGACCAGCGGAACTACCGGCGGGACCGAATCGACTTCGGCCAGCGCCTCCGACATCGCCTCGGCGGCCGGCGCCATCAGGGCGCAATGAAATGGCGCACTGACCGGCAGCATGATGGCCCGGCGCGCCCCGGCGTCGGGCGCGGCGGCCGCGGCGCGCTCCACCGCCGCCCGATCGCCGCTCAGCACCACCTGTCCCGGCGCATTGTCGTTGGCGGGCTCGCACACTTCGCCTTGGGCGGCGTCATCGGCGAGCCGGCGCGCGGTATCGAGATCGACGCCGATGATCGCAACCATGGCGCCGGCATCCACCGCCACGGCGTCCTGCATCGCCCGTCCGCGCTTGCGCAGGAGCCGCGCCGTGTCAGGCAGCGCCAGTGCCTTTGCCGCCGCCAGGGCCGAGTATTCGCCGAGCGAGTGGCCGGCAACGAACGCCGCGCGTTCGCCGAGCACGATGCCGCATTCGTCCTCGAGCACGCGCACGACGGCGAGGCTCGCCGCCATCAACGCCGGCTGCGCGTTCTCGGTAAGCATGAGCTCGTCTTCGGGACCTTCGAACATGAGGCGCGAGAGATTTTGCTTCAGCGATTCGTCGACTTCTTCGAAAACCAGGCGCGCCGCCGGCATCGCCGCCGCCAACTCGCGGCCCATGCCGGCCACCTGGCTCCCCTGGCCGGGAAACACGAATGCGACCGTCACCGCCTGATCTCCCGCTGGCGCTCGACCTACGCGCAATTGAGTACCGGCGCTCGACACCTGTCAAGCTTGCCTGCGCTCCCCATTCCTGTATATTCCGCGCCTTGCGCCGCGCCGCGGCCGGCGCGATCGGAAACATCTTCGGCAGACAAAAGACTTGGCGCTCTACGAAACCGTTTTCATCGTCCGCCCCGACGTCTCGGCCCAGCACGTGGACGGCATGGCGGGGAATTTCGCTGCGATCGTCGGTGAGGGCGGCGGCTCGGTGTCCAAGACCGAGAACTGGGGGCTGTGCTCGCTGGCCTACCGCATCAAGAAGAATCGCAAAGGACATTACGTTCTGATGAACATCGACGCGCCGCCGGCGGCGATCGGTGAGATGGAACGCAACATGCGGATCGACGAGGACATCGTGCGCTACCTGACGGTCCGGGTCGATGCGCTGGAAGAAGGCCCCTCGATCGTCATGCGCGCCAAGGTGGCGCGGGACGACCGTGGGCGCAGGGACCGCGGCCGCAGCGACGGCCCGCCGCGCGCCGCGCCGACGGCGAAGGAAGACGCCGGCAAGGACGGCGCCGTTCCGGCGGCGGAGGCCAAGGCAGAGGCCAAGGCGGAGGACAAGGCGGAGGACAAGGACGACACCGAGGACGCCAAGACCAAAGTGGCGGATGCGCCAGCCGCCGAGACCGATGCGCCGGCCGCGGAGACCGAGACGCCGGATGCAGAGACGGAACCGCCGGCCTCGGGAGACGCGCCGTGAGGGGGCCGTCGCGGGGTGGTGGCGGCGGCAGCTTCGGCAGGCGGCCCTTCTTTCGCCGCCGCAAGAGCTGCCCGCTTTCCGGGCAGAACGCGCCGACGATCGATTACAAGGACGTCAAGCTCATGCAGCGCTTCGTCTCGGAGCGCGGCAAGATCGTGCCGAGCCGCATCACCGCGGTGTCGACCAAGAAGCAACGCGAGCTCGCACGCGCGATCAAACGGGCTCGCCATCTCGCGCTTCTGCCCTATCTGATCCAGTAGGCTCGGTGGCCACGGCCGCGGAATGTGATCTCGAAGAACACAGCGATTATCCTCGGCGCCGGTGTGCTAAGCGGCGTCATGTACGCCAGCCTCAAGACGGCCCACCCCTTCTCGCTGCTTTTCGTCTTTTTCTCGCTGCTTCCGCTGTTCACCGTGGGTCTTGCCTACGGTATGAACTCGGTCGTTTTCGCGTCGGTTGCCGGCGTCGTCATGAGCGCGGTCACCGGCGAGCCCCTGCACCTGCTCTTCGGGGTGCCGGGGTACTTGCTTCTCAACGCCGTTCCGGCCGCGGTGCTGGTGCGTCAAGCGCTCCAATCGCGTCAGGAAGGGGGCGATACGGTGTGGTATCCGCCGGGACACCTCCTGACTTGGCTGGTCGGTTTCGCGGCCGTCTATTTTCTCGCCGCGGCGCTTGTCGCGTCGGGCACTCCCGGTGGCCTGGTGGGGGAGATCGAGGCATCGCTGCGGGTGTGGATGGAGCAGGCGGAGAATGCCGAGTTGGCGGCGGAGAGCTCGGAGACGATCGAGTTCCTGGCAGGCCGTCTTCCGGCCGCGGCCGCGATCGCGTGGGTGTTCAGCGTCGTCGTCAACATGGCGCTCGGTCAGGCGATCGTGGTTCGCCGGCAGCGCAACCTGCGGCCGTCGCCGGCCTTCAGCACCCTCCAGCTTCCATCGGTCGTGATGGTCCCCTTCGTCGCGGCGCTGGGGCTTGCGTTCGTCCCGGGAGTGTTGGGCTTTGTCGGTCAAACGCTTGCGGTGATCATCTCGATCCCGTATTTCTTGGTCGGGTTCGCAGTGTTTCATATCGTTTCGAGGTCGTGGCCCATGCGCGAGCTGATCTTGGTGGGGGTCTACATCTTGACGATCGTGGTTGGCTGGGTTGCGGTCGGCTTCACCACGCTTGGGTTTGTTGAGCACTGGCTGAAGCTGCGGCAGCGGTTCGCAGGCTATACCTAGAAGGCGAGCAGAAGATGCAGATCATCTTGCTTGAACGCATCGAGAAGCTGGGCCAGATGGGCGAAGTCGTCCGGGTCAAGGATGGTTTTGCGCGCAACTACCTCTTGCCCCAGGGCAAGGCGCGGCGGGTCACCGAGGCAAACATCGCCCTGTTCGAGGAGCGGCGGGGACAGCTTGAAGCCGCCAATCTCGAGCGCCGCCAGGACGCCGAGGCCGTGGCCGGCAAACTCGACGGCCAAGTCTGCGTGATGTTGCGACAGGCGAGCGAAGGCGGCCAACTCTACGGCTCGGTCACCGCCCGCGAAATCGCCCTGGCGGTGACCGAGGCCGGTTTCACCATCGAGCGCAAGCAGGTAATCCTCGACGGTACGATCAAGACGGTCGGATTGCACCCGGTGCGGGTGGCGCTGCACCCCGAGGTCGCGGTCACCGTCACCATCAACGTCGCACGCTCGGAGATCGAAGCTGCGAGCCAAGCCGAGGGCGACACCGAGACCCCGGTGGGTCTGGATGTCGAGACCGCCGAGGCATTCTTCGACAAGCCTGAGGAGGCGCTGGCGGAGGAGGCGGAGCGGGCTGGGGAAGCGACGTCGGAACCACCGGCGACGCCGGAGCATGAGAGCGAGGACGCGGACAACGCGGCGCCGACCGTGGAGGCGACCTCGGAGCAGGAGGAACAACCCGAGGGCTGAGGCCCGTGCCTGGGGGAGGGCTACCGCGGTGCTTCTGGAGCGATTGCTGAACGCACTGATCGAGACCGGGACGTTGACGCTGATCGACGCCAAGGGAAGGCGTTATTCCGCGAGCGGCGCGCCGGGTCCAGAGGTGACGGTGCGGCTGCACGATCCCGCACTTAACCGCTCGCTGTTCCTCGACCCTACTCTGAAGGCCGGCGAGGCGTACATGGACGGTACGCTGACGGTCGAAAACGGCGATATCTACGATTTTCTCGCGCTCGCCGTGATGAACCTCGGCCAGCGCGAACTGTGGTCCCAGCACGGTCTTTGGCGCCTACTCACCCGCCGAATCGCCCAGGCCAATACGATGGCCAAGTCGCGAAAGAACGTAGCCCACCACTACGATCTGTCCGACACGCTCTACGACCTGTTTCTCGACCGCGACCGTCAGTACTCGTGCGCCTACCATGTCTCGCCCGACGAGAGCCTGGAATCGGCACAAGACAACAAGAAGCGCCACATCGCGGCAAAGCTGGTGCTGAAGCCGCAGTGCCGGGTGCTCGACATCGGCTCGGGCTGGGGCGGACTCGCCCTCTACCTGGCGCAAGTCTCCGGCGCGCATGTCACCGGGGTGACGCTGTCGACCGAGCAATTGGAGGTGGCCCAAGCGAGGGCCAAGGAATCGGCGCTGACCGAGCGCGTCGAGTTTCGCCTCCAGGACTATCGCGACGTCGCCGGCCGTTTCGACCGCATCGTCTCGGTCGGCATGTTCGAGCACGTCGGCGTGGGTCAGTACCGTGAGTTCTTCGAAAAGTCGCGCGATCTCATGTCGGACGATGGGGTCATGCTGCTTCACACCATCGGGCGCAGCTTCGGCCCCGGCACCACCAACCCGTGGCTCAGAAAGTACATCTTCCCCGGCGGCTACGTGCCGGCGCTTTCCGAGGTGCTTCCGGTCATCGAGAAGGCGGGCCTGCACGTGACCGATGTCGAGATTCTGCGGCTGCATTACGCGGAGACGCTGAAGGCCTGGCGGTCGCGTTTCCGCGCCAACCGGGCACGCATT
>CAYUNL010000149.1:6696-7137 GCA_964446055.1 uncultured Alphaproteobacteria bacterium
AGCTGTCAAAGCAATTGGGTACCGTACCGCTCACCCGCGATTACATCGCCGAGTGGGAGCGGGCGCACACAGTCCGCGAATCGGCGGCGGCCTAAGTCCACGTTGTTCACAGGGTGTGGGCACAATCCGTCCACAGGTTTGTCGGCGGCAGCGAAACGAGGCGGTGGCGTAGCTCGGGCAGCGTGATAGTTTGTGGCCATGGAGCCCGTGCGGTCGATCGAGGGAGAAGAAGGCGGCCCCGCGGAATATCGTACGCTTCCCCACAACATCGAGGCCGAGCAGGCGCTGTTGGGCGCCATCCTGATCAACAACGAAGCGATCAACAAGGTCTCGGCGTTTCTCACCTCCGCGGACTTCTTCGAGCGCATCCACGGCCGCATCTTCGAGGCGGCGACGAAGCTGATCGAACGGGGGCAGATCGCCACCCCGGTGACGCTCAAG
>CAYUNL010000150.1:0-359 GCA_964446055.1 uncultured Alphaproteobacteria bacterium
CTCGCTGCCAGCCTCTGGTGGTTGGGGAGGGGCTGTGCCATCTGCGCCATGGGCCATTGGCGCGAAGAGCTCGTCGAGCTGGCTCACGCGTGTGGGTTCGTAAGAGAGATCGACGTAGGCGACGTCAAGACCTTCGTCACCCCGCGCCGGCTCGTCGGCGTCGTCCGAAAGCTGCCCGCCCAACAGCCCGATTCGCGCGACAGCCGCAAGGGGCCGCGGGTCGGCGCGCCGGCGGCCGCGGTCGAGGCCTTCGCCCGCTCGCTCGACCTCAGCCCCGCCGATCTCGCAGTGGAAGCCTTGGCCAAGGGGGAGTTTCATGTCGCCCATTGGACGCGCAAGGGCCGACCGACGGCGGCGGT
>CAYUNL010000150.1:369-7047 GCA_964446055.1 uncultured Alphaproteobacteria bacterium
CGGAGAAGCTCCCCGATCTCGTCTACGGCTTTTCGTGGCCAAAGTCGATGCGTTGGGGCGAGGAGCTAATGCCCTGGGTGCGGCCGCTGCGTCGCGCGCTGTGCCTTTTCAACGGCAAGCCGATCCCGCTCGTCATCACACGAGCCGTGCCGTGTGGCGCGACGACGGTGGGTCATCGCGTCCACGCGCCCGCATCCTTCGCCGTCACCGGCTTCGCCGACTACAAGAAGAAGCTGCGCAAGGCGCGGGTGATCGTCGACTGGGCGGAGCGGCGGGCGCGGATCGAAAAAAGGGCCAACCAACTGGCGGCCAAGGAGGGGCTGGAGATCAAGCCCGATCCCGCGCTCCTCGACGAACTCGCGGGGCTGGTGGAATGGCCCGAGGTACAGATCGGCGCCGTGGACACGGACTTCATGACGCTGCCGACCGAGGTGCTGACGACGGCGATGCGCCACCACCAGAAGTACCTCTCTCTGCAGACGCCGGAGGGCGCCCTCGCCCCGCGCTTCGTCATGGTCGCCGACCTCAAGCCGACGGACCGCGGCCGGCGCGTCGTCGCCGGCAACGAGCGGGTCCTGCGCGCCCGGCTCGCGGACGCCAAGTTCTTTTGGGATCAGGACCGAAAACGTTCTCTGGAGAGTAGGGTTCCCGCGCTGAGCGGAATGGTCTACCACGCCCGGCTCGGGACCGAAAAAGACAAGACGGAACGAGTCCGGCAGTTGGCAAAGCAGATTGCGCGTTACATCCCGGGCGCCGATTTCGCAATGGTTGAGCGAGCCGCAGGCCTTTCGAAGGCTGACCTCACCACGGAGATGGTGAGCGAGTTCCCCGAGTTGCAAGGCGTCATGGGCCGCTACTACGCGTTGAACGACGGCGAAGAGCGTCAGGTGGCTGATGCCCTTGCCGACTACTACCCTCCCCACGGCCCCAATGATCGTTGCCCAACCCAACCTGTTGGCGTAGCGATCTCGCTTGCAAGCAAGATCGATACCCTTGTCGGCTTCTTCACTATCGGAGAGGGACCTACCGGCTCAAAGGACCGTTACGCACTCCGCCGCGCCGCTCTCGGCGTCATCCGACTCATCCTTGAGAATGGATTGCGGCTGAGCCTAGTCGAGCAGTTCCGCTTCTCTCGCGCGCTTTTTCCGCCGATTGAAGGAGCGATCAACCCCAGTCCCGCGATCGCCTCGCTCCTCGACTTCTTCGCCGACCGTCTCAAAGTGCACTTCCGGGATCATGGGCTCCGGCATGACCTGATAAGCGCGGTCTTTGCCCTTCGGGAAGACGATCTGGTGCGGCTCGTGCGCCGCGCTACCGCACTCCGAGGCTTCCTCGAAACAGAGGATGGGGAGAATCTGCTGACCGCCCATCGCCGCCTAAACAACATTGTCCGCATCGAGGAAAAGAAAGATGGACGAATGTATGAGGGCGCTGACATGCGCGATGAGCGTCTCGTGGAACCGGCGGAAAAGAACCTACTTGAGCACCATAAGAGGGTCCGCGAATTGGTGCTGGATGCGAATGACCACGAGAGATTCGAAGATGCGTGCAAAGCCTTTGCCACCCTTCGTGCACCTGTTGACGCTTTTTTTGAGCAAGTGAGAGTCAACGTGGACGACCAGCAGTTGCGTGAGAATCGCCTTCGCCTCCTGGACTTGGTCAGGACGTGGTTCCTGTACGTCGCCGACTTTTCGCAAATCGAGGGCTGAGCGTGGCCAAGCTGGTCTACAGTTTCGGCGAGGGGAGCGCGGAGGGTTCCGCCGAGATGAAGGCGCTGCTGGGCGGCAAGGGCGCGAACCTGGCCGAGATGTGCAACCTCGGGCTGCCGGTACCCCCGGGCTTCACCATCACCACCGAGGTATCCGCGGGCTTCGCCGCCGATGGGGGCTACCCCGCCGGGCTGGAGCCCGCGGTCGGGCAGGCGCTCTCGGGCATCGAGCAGATCGTCGGCGCGCGGCTCGGCGACGCCGCGAACCCGCTGTTGGTGTCGGTCCGCTCGGGCTCACGGGCATCGATGCCCGGCATGATGGACACCGTCCTCAATCTCGGCCTCAACGAGGCCACGGTCGAGGGCCTGGCCGCGGGCGCGGGCGACGCCCGTTTCGCCTATGACAGCTACCGCCGCTTCGTACAGATGTTCGGCGAGGTTGTCTTGGGCGTAGGGCACGAGCACTTCGAAGACATGCTGGGCGCCTACAAGGATTCGCGTGGCCTGGGGGAGGATCGCGAACTAAACGCCGAGGACTGGCGCGCGATCGTCAGCGCCTTCAAGGATCGGGTGTGCGCCGACACCGGCACAGCGTTCCCCGAGGATGCCCGCGAACAGCTATGGGCGGCCATCGGCGCGGTGTTCAGCTCGTGGTCGAACAAGCGTGCCGTCACCTATCGACGTCTCCACGGAATTCCCGATTCGTGGGGTACGGCGGTGACCGTCCAGGCCATGGTGTTCAGCAACATGGGCACCGATTCGGCGAGCGGTGTCGCCTTCACCCGCGATCCCTCGACCGGGGCCGCCGAGTTCTATGGCGAATTCCTGATCGATGCCCAGGGCGAGGACGTCGTGGCCGGCATCCGCACGCCGCAACCGCTGACCAGAAAGGCGCGTGAGGCCAACGGCGCCGCCGGCCCGGCGATGGAGGAGGCGATGCCCGAGGCCTTCGCGGCCTTGCGCGCCATCAACAAGGACCTCGAAGCGCACTACCGCGACATGCAGGACATCGAGTTCACGGTGCAAAAGGGCAAGCTGTGGATACTGCAGACCCGCACCGCCAAGCGCACCGTCGCCGCCGCGCTCGAGGTTGCCGTCGATCTGGTCGGAGAGGGATTGATCACCGAGGCGCAGGCCTTGACGCGGATCGAGCCCGGCGCGCTCGACCGACTGCTGCACCCCACCCTCGACCCGGCGGCCGGGCGAGATGTGCTGGCCCGGGGCTTGCCGGCTTCGCCCGGCGCCGCGTCGGGCGGCGCTACGTTCGATGCCGCCCGGGCCGAAACCCAGGCCGAGGCCGGCGAGGCGGTGATCCTAGTGCGCGCCGAGACCAGCCCCGAGGACATTCACGGAATGCATGCCGCGCGCGGGATCCTCACGGCCCGCGGCGGCATGACCAGCCACGCCGCAGTGGTCGCCCGCGGTATGGGGAGGCCGTGCGTCGCCGGCGCCGGTTCGCTGAAGATCGATGCCGAGGCCCGCGCCTTTGTCGTCGGCGACCGGCGCATCGAAGAGGGTGACGTCATCACCATCGACGGCGCCTCGGGCGAAGTCATGGCCGGTGCCGTGGCGACCGTCGAGCCGGAGCTTTCCGGGGCCTTCGCAACCTATATGGAATGGGCCGATCGGGTTCGCCGCCTGGGCGTGCGCGCCAACGCCGAGACGCCTAGCGATGCGCGCACCGCGCGCGCCTTCGGCGCCGAGGGGATCGGGCTGTGCCGCACCGAGCACATGTTCTTCGAGGGCCAGCGCATCGCCACCGTGCGCGAGATGATCCTGGCCGTCGACGAGGATGGCCGCCGCGCCGCGCTGGCCAAACTTCTGCCCATGCAGCGCGCCGATTTCGCCGCGCTGTTCGATATCATGGCCGGCCTACCGGTCACGGTGCGCCTCTTGGATCCACCGCTGCACGAGTTCCTGCCGCGGACCGAGAACGAGATCGCGTCGCTGGCCCGCGCGAGTGGCCTCGACGCCGCGCGATTGCGCGACCGCGTAAGCGAACTTGCTGAGGCCAATCCGATGCTCGGCCACCGTGGCTGCCGGCTGGGTATTGCCTATCCCGAGATCTACGAGATGCAGGCCCGCGCGATCTTCGAGGCCGCAGCCCAGGTCGGCGAATCGCGCGGCGAGCAGGTGACACCGGAGATCATGGTGCCGCTGGTGGCCGATCGGGCCGAGCTCGATCGGCTGAAGCAACGAATCGACGCGGTGGCGGCGCAAGTGGCCGAAGAGACCGGCACCGCGAACGGCTACCACGTCGGCACCATGATCGAACTGCCGCGCGCCTGCCTGGTGGCCGGTGAAATTGCCGGGACCGCCGAGTTCTTCTCGTTCGGGACCAATGACCTTACCCAAACAACATTCGGCATCAGCCGCGACGATTCGGCCAGGTTCCTCGGCACCTACCTCGAAGAGGGTATCCTTGCCAGCGATCCCTTTGTCAGCATCGACGCCAAAGGCGTCGGCGCGCTGATGGAGACCGCCGTCAAACTCGGGCGTGGCACCCGTGCTGACCTAAAGATTGGTATCTGCGGCGAGCATGGCGGAGATCCCGTGTCGATTCGTTTGTGCCACCGGCTCGGCCTCGATTATGTCTCGTGCTCGCCCTACCGCGTCCCCATCGCCCGCCTGGCCGCCGCCCAAGCCGCACTGGACGCCGAGGTTCCGGCGGAGGACTGAGGCCGCGGCAGAGATTGGCTTCGGCCGCCGTGGTGCGGTACCCTTCGGGGAGCGGAGCGTAGGGGGCGATTCGATACGGGCATACGTTGGGCTTGGGCTTGTGCTGGCCGTGTTTTCGGGCAGCCTGTTCTGGGCCGTCCAGCGGCTCGCCGTCAACGACGATATGGTCCACGCGAGCTTGACCTCCGGGAGCTGGCTCGCGGTCCAGACCCAGACCGAGCACCTGCGCTTCGCCCACAGCCTCGACCGCTATGGACTCGGCGATGCGGCAGTGAGTCACGAAGCGCTGGTGCAGCGGTTCGATATCCTCTGGAGCCGCTTGCCGTTGATGTTGGCGGGTGATGAGTCCAAGTCTATGAGGACGCTGCCCGGGGTTGTCGAGAGCGTAGAGGGCATGACCGCCCGTCTCGAGGCGATCGAGCCGCGGATCATGGCGCTAGCGCACGGCGACGTGGCGGCTCTGACCGAGATACGGGCGGAGATCGAGCACTTCGAGGGCACGCTGCTCGACCTGACGCGGTTGGTGATGATCGATTACCAGGCCGGGATCCTGCAGAAGGGACTGGTCGAGGCCGCGACCTGGGTTACGGCGTCGTTCGGCGCTGTCCTGCTGAGCGCCACGCTCCTGGTGCTCCTGCTGGTACGCCAGATTCGGCGAAGCGAGCGTCTTAGAGCGTCGCACGATGTGGCGAGGGACGAAGCGATCGAGGCCAACCAGAGGTTGAGTGCAATGGCCGCCGAGCTCGAGGAGCGGGTAACGGAGAAGACCGTGGAGCTGGCCCAGGCCAACACCGGCCTAACGGCGGAGATCCACGAGCGCAAGAAGATGGCGGCCGCCTTGGAGAACAGCGAACAACGCTTCAAGACTTTCGCCGAGATCAGCTCGGACTGGCTGTGGGAGCTCGATCGCGACTTGCGCATCACGTTCTTGTCCGAGAGCTTCGCGGAGTTGGGAACCACTTCCGCGAAGGAGGTGCTGGGCAGGACCGCCGAGGAAGCGCGCATCGAGGGAGACGATCCGGGCCTGTGGCAAAGTCTCGCGGCAAGCTTCGAGCGTGGTGAGGTAATCCGCCACGCCGAGTACAGGTTCGTGGACGGCGAGGGCCGGACACGCGTTCTGACGCTTAGCGGGCAGCCGCAGTACGATGCTGACGGTTCGTTCGCCGGCTATCGTGGCTGCGCGTCCGACGTGTCCGAGCAAAGACGGGCCGAGCGCGTGGCCCGTGAGCACGAAGCGGAACTCGCCCACATGATGCGCGTTAGCACCATGGGCGAGATGGCCTCGACGCTGGCGCACGAGCTCAATCAGCCACTTGCCGCGATCGTCAATTACGCCAGCGGGTCGATTCGCCGGATCGAATCGGGCGCCGACGGGGATGCCGCGGATCTATACCGCGTGCTCACCCACATCGCCGCGCAGGCCAACCGCGCAAGCAAGATCATCGCCCACGTCGGCGACTTCACGAGAAAGACCACACCGGCCACTTCGTCGACCGACATCAACGACATCATCCGCAGCGTCCAGAACCTGGCGAGCACGGAATGCGAGGACCGAGGTGTGGCCGTACGGCTCGAGCTCAACGAAGACCTGCCCAAGGTCCAGGTCGACGCCGTCCAGATCGAGCAGGTGATCCTTAACCTTTTGCGTAACGGTATGGAGGCGTCCAGGGGGGCGCGAAAGGAGCGGCGCGAAGTGGTGATCGAGAGCCGTACCAACGGCCCGGGAACCGTCGAGATCACGGTGGCCGACCGCGGCCGCGGCTTGCCCGAGGGAAGCGAGGACCGGGTTTTCGATCCCTTCTTCACTACCAAGCGCGACGGGATGGGCATGGGACTGAGCATTTCGCGGACCATCGTCGAGGCCCACGGCGGACGGCTGTGGGCCGACGCCGCGGCCACCCGCGGCGCCACGTTCCAATTCACCCTGCCCAGCCAAACCGCGAGGACAGGGCATGCCGGCTAAACCCACGGTCTTTGTCGTCGACGACGATCAGGCGGTGCGCGATTCACTGCGCTGGCTGGTAGAATCGGTCGGGCACAGTGTCCGGACCTTTGAATCGGCGCAAGCTTTTGTCGAGGAGTACCGTCCGAACTAGCCCGGCTGCCTGGTGCTGGACGTGCGCATGCCCGGCGCGAGTGGCATCGAACTGCAGGAACAGCTGCGCGAAGCCGGCTCAAAGATCCCGATCATCGTCATCACCGGCCACGCCGATGTGGCGACGGCGGTGCGCGCCATGAAGGCGGGGGCCGTCGACTTCATCGAAAAGCCCTTCAGCGACCAGCTCTTGCTG
>CAYUNL010000151.1:0-6948 GCA_964446055.1 uncultured Alphaproteobacteria bacterium
GAACTATGTGCCCTACGTCAGGACCGGAAACTTGGTGTTCCTGGCCGGCCAGATTCCGATCGCGGGAGGCGATATCGTCCACCGCGGCGCCTGCGGCGCCGAGCTCACGGCCGAGGAGGGGGCCGCGGCGGCGCGCCTATGTGCGCTCAACATCATCGCCCAGGTGCGCGCCGCTTGCGAGGGCGACCTCGACCGCGTGGTCCGCTGCGTGAAGCTTGACGGCTACGTCAACGCGACCCCCGACTTCGTCGATCATCCCACGGTGGTAAACGGCGCATCGGAGCTCATCGTCGCGGTCTTTGGCGAGGCCGGGCGCCACGCGCGGATCGCCGTCGGCGCCACTAATCTCCCGCTCGGCGTGGCGGTCGAGATCGACGCGGTGTTCGAGATTCGGTGAGGCCGTACCGGCGCCACGCGGCCGCGGATGGCTGAGCCCGCCCGCTCGGCGGTCATCGTCAAGGCGGTGGGCGCCCTCGCCGGGGTCGACGCGGCCGCCTGGGACGCCTGCGCGGGTACGGCCAATCCGTTCGTGAGCCACGCCTTCCTCTCGGCGCTGGAGGACAGCGCCGCCGCCGCCGCCGAGGCCGGCTGGGCGCCCTATCATCTGATCGTCGAGAACGGCGCCGGCGGCATCGCGGGCGCGGCGCCGATGTATCTTAAGGGCCACTCGCAGGGCGAGTATATCTTCGATCACGCCTGGGCCGCCGCTTACGAGCGTGCCGGCGGCCGTTACTACCCCAAGCTGCTGATTGCGGTCCCGTTCACGCCGGCGGCGGGACCGCGGCTGATGGTGGCGCCCGGCGGCGACCGCGCCGCGACCGAGCGGGCGCTCTTGGGCGGCGCCCTCGAGGTCGCGCGCCGGCTCGAGGTCTCTTCGCTGCACGTAAACTTTGCCGAGGAGGAGTCATGGCGGCGCCTGGGCGAGGCCGGGCTGCTGTTGCGCACCGGCGAGCAGTTCCACTGGCGAAACCGCGGCTACGCCGATTTCGATGAATTCCTCGCCGATCTTAGCGCCCGTAAACGCAAGGCCATCCGCAAGGAGCGGCGCGAGGCGCTGGCGCAGGGCATCACCATCGAGGTCCTGACCGGGGCGGCGCTGCGCGAGAGCCACTGGGACGACTTCTTCGGATTCTACATGGACACGGGCGAGCGAAAATGGGGTCAGCCCTATCTCAACCGCCGCTTCTTCAGCCTCTTGGGCGAGCGCATGGCCGACCGCGTGGTGCTGTTCCTGGCCATGCGCGCGGGCCGAACCATCGCCGGCGCGCTCAACCTGATGGGCTCGGACGGCCTGTTCGGGCGCTACTGGGGCTGCGCCGAGGACCACAAGTTCCTGCATTTCGAGACCTGTTATTACCAGGCCATCGACTTCGCCATCGCCCACCGGCTGAGCCGGGTCGAGGCCGGCGCCCAGGGGCCGCACAAGCTGCAGCGCGCCTACCTGCCGGTACACACCTATTCGGCGCACTGGATTCGCGACGCCGGCTTCCGCGAGGCGGTGGCGCGCTACCTCGACCAAGAGCGCGACGAGGTCGACCTCGAAATCGACTGGCTCGAGGCCCACGGCCCCTTCCGCAAGGGCCAAACCGAACCGGCGGCCGGGCGCTGCGACTGACCGCCGCAATCACGGGCGATCCGCTGCGGATCCGATGTCACCTGGCGATGCCCGGTCACTCGATCGTCTGAGAATCGCACCGCTGCGGAACCCGAGTCGTCCAGACCTCCCTCTCCGGAGAAGCGGCGGCGGCATCTCATTGACGAGCAAACGTAGCATAGATTGATTAGCTTGCAGGTTGCGTCTCCGGAACAGTATTCCATCTATATGGTATTCCTTGACGCTGCCGCGGCCCGGGCGATCCGCGCCGCTGGGGGGCACGCGACGTGGTTTCTGTTCGCCGACAGCCGCGGGGATGCCTTTAGTCGACTCCGCTTGGGCTGGCTTTATGTCCGCGGCGGACCGGGTTTGGCTCGCGATCTCGACCAAGACCTCAAAAACATCGAGACTGCGGTAGTCGGTGGGTATTTGCGGGCCTTCGCCTTTCTGGGGGCAATCCATGAGGGCGGCTACGGCATCGCGCGCAACGAGGCGAAGGCGCGCGACTTTTACGCCTCAGGCGCAGCGCTTGGAGACCGACGCTCGCAGTACCGCCTGGCCCTCGCCCATTACCGGTGCGAGCTCGGTCTGGCGAAGGACGTGGGCGAGGCCCTGCTCTGGTTCACCGCCGCCGCCGAGCAGGGCGATGGCGATGCCCAGGCCTTTCTCGCCGGCATGATAGAGCGCGGCGAAGAGGTTGACCGCGATCCGGTCGAGGCCATGAAGTGGGCGCTGCTCGCCTGCCAGGCGGAAGGCGAGCCGGGTGCCGAGGTGCGCGCGCGCATGCTCGCCGAACTGAGCGCCGAGCAGGTTGACGATGCCGAAGAGCGTGCCGCCGTTTGGCTCGACATCAAATCACGCGGCGCAATCAGCACGCCCGAGCTGCGGGACTTCTTACTGAGGCAAGAGCAGGCACGATAGTAGGCAAGCCACCGCATGGTGGCCAGATCGAAGGCAGCAGTTTGGGCGCGGCCGTTAGGCCTTCGCCCGATTCGCCTGGCGGCCTAGTAGCCGCCGGCGCTCGCGGGGGAGTTGAAGCGGCCGATGTTGCCGAAGAGTTGCTCGATGAAGCTGAGCTCTTGGCCCCGGGTCGGCGTGCGGGCATCGGCGATCTCGATGATCTGGCCGTCCTCGATCCCGTAGCGTCGAATCTCGTCGACAAGACCTACCTGGTCGAACTTGATCGCCACGACCTGCTGATCGAGCACTTGCTCTTCGAAGAAAGCGAGGCTTTCCGTCCGCTTGGAAATGTAGTACCAGGTCGTGCCCCCGAACGTCGCCACGCTCGACGGTGAGCCCAGTTTCTCCTCGACCTCGAAGGGACCGTCGACGCCCTTGGTTATGGCGCCGATCAGTTCGTCGTCGGGGACGTAGCCTCGAACCTCGACCGTCGGCGTACAGCCAAGGAGCACCGCCAGCCACGCCCCACCGAGCACAACCACGCGCCACGCGCGACGGCGCGCCGATGAAGTCATCGCCGTTCTCACTCGATAGGGTTGGTGCGTGGCGGCCATGTCGGTTCGAGCCAGGGCCCAAAATGGCACCGTGCGGCGAGCGGTGTCAACGGTACCGCCGATGATCCGGCTTGGCTGGTCGCGGCGACGCCGAGAGCACGCGCGCATCGCCGCGGACCTGTACAGGGCGATCGTCACCCAGGCGCGGCGGCCCGAATTCTACGTCGCTCATGGGGTTCCCGATACCGTGGACGGGAGGTTCGAGATGGTGGCGCTGCACGCGTTCATCGTGGTCCACCGTCTGAAGGGCCGGGGCGACGTGGCCGGGCGGTTGGCGCAGGCCGTATTCGATACCATGTTCGCCGACATGGATCGGGCGCTGCGCGAAATGGGCGTGGGCGACCTCGGCGTTGGCAAGCGCGTGAAGAAGATGGTCTCGGCGTTTCTCGGTCGCTCGGCGGCGTACGAGGAGGGCCTTGGCTCCGCTGAAGACATCCTGAATGCTGCGCTGCTGCGCAATGTCTATGGGACCGTGTCGGTGCGCGAGAAAAACGCTGCAGCCCTGAGTGGATACCTGCGACGCGAGGTCGCCCGGCTCGAAACGCTGAGGCTGGACGACCTTCTTGCGGGGCGGCTCGAGTTCGGCGCACCGCCCGGTGAGGACACGAACTGAGGGGCGCCGACGGAGCGGCGCCGGGAACAGGTTCGGTGTCAATTTGCGCGCTGCTGTGGTAGAGTGAAGAATCTGCAACCGAGAGCCGGTCTCGGGCCACATCGCCGGACGACCGAGGCTCGCCTGGCCAGGTAGGGCGGACCGCCGGGTCGGTGAAAGCCGAGAAGCACAGGGATTTGAGGACGGAACCGGGTCCGCGTGGCCGCGCCGTAGATACCGGCAAACTCATTAGGTCTCCGTTGACATCCAGCCCCTAGAAGGTAGTCAGCATGGCAGTGCCAAAAAAGAAGGTGTCCAAGTCTCGACGCGATCAGAGGCGCTCCCACCATCGTCTGGCGCCCACGAGCTATGTCGAATGCCAGAACTGTGGCGAGCTGAAACGGCCTCACCACGTGTGCCGGGCGTGCGGTCAATACAAGGGCCGCGAGATCGCGGAGGGGGCCGGCACGATCTAGCGGTGGGGCGCGGTCTTGACGAGTCAGGGTCTCGATTGACGGAAACCATCACCATAGCGCTTGACGCGATGGGCGGTGACACGGCCCCGCACCTGGTCGTCAACGGCACCAAAATCGCCCACGAACGGTTTCCCGACGTGCGGTTCTTGCTCTATGGCGACGAGCATCGAATCGCACCGATCCTCGAGCGCGAGCGCGGCCTTCGCGAGGTCTGCGATGTTCGCCATTCCGACGAGGTCATCGGACCCGAGGACAAACCTTCTCAGGCGCTTCGACGCGGGCGGGGGTCGAGCATGCGGCTCGCGATCGACGCGGTCGCCGGCGGCGAGGCCGGCGGCGTCGTCTCGGCCGGCAACACCGGGGCACTAATGGCGATGGCCAAGTTCGTCCTGAAGACCGTCCCAGGGATCGATCGTCCGGCGATCGCCTCGTTCTTCCCGACCATGCGGGGCGAAAGCACCATGCTCGATCTGGGCGCCAACGTGGACTGCGACGCCAACAACCTGGTGCAGTTCGCGGTCATGGGGGCGGCGTTCGCACGCACCTCGCTCGGGATCCAGCGGCCGACCGTGGGACTGCTCAACGTCGGCGTCGAGGACGTCAAGGGTAACGAAGCGGTACGCAACGCGGGCCAGATTCTCAAGGAGGTCCGGCTGCCCTTCGAGTTTGCCGGCTTTGTCGAGGGCGACGACATCGGCGCCGGAACAGTAGACGTCATCGTCACCGACGGGTTCACGGGCAACGTCGCGTTGAAGACGGCCGAGGGAACCTCGCGGCTTTACACCAGCTTCCTCGCCGCCGCCTTTCGTCGCTCGGTGATCTCGCGGCTTGGCTATTTGCTGGCCAAGCCAGCGCTCGAGGCGCTCAGCCAGAAGGTCGACCCCCGGGTCTATAACGGGGCGCTTTTCGTCGGCCTGAACGGGGTCGTCGTCAAGAGCCACGGCGGCACCGACGCGACCGGGTTCGCGAGCGCTATCGGCGTCGCGGTCGATATGGTTTCGGGTCACTACAGCGACCTCATCGTCGCCGACTGTGAGCAGTTCAGCGCCGCAGTGGAACCGGTTCAGCGTGCGGCCGCGCTGTGATGGTGCGATCGGAGATCGTTGGCTGCGGCTCGTATCTGCCCGAAAAAATCCTTACCAACGAAGCCCTCGCGGCGCGGGTCGATACCAGCGACGAATGGATCGTAGCGCGAACCGGGATTCGCGAGCGCCGCATCGCCGCGGACGGAGAGAAGACGTCCGATCTTGCCGCCGAAGCCGCCCGCCGGGCGCTGGCGGGCGCGGGCGTGGATCCGCTCGACGTCGATCTGATCGTGCTGGCGACGGCGACCCCCGACGAGACCTTTCCAGCCACCGCCACCGCGGTCCAGTCGCTGATCGGTGCCAACCGGGGCGCCGCGTTCGATGTGAACGCGGTATGCTCAGGCTTCGTCTACGCCCTGGCCGTCTGTGACAACTTCATCAAGGCGGGGCAGGCGGAGACCGCGCTGGTCATCGGCGCCGAGACATTCTCGCGCATTCTCGATTGGAACGACCGCTCGACGTGCGTCTTGTTCGGGGACGGTGCGGGCGCACTCGTATTGCGCGCGGGGGAGGGGGCTGGCAGCGTCGAAGATCGCGGAATCCTTGCCACCATCCTGCACTCCGACGGTCGTCAGCACGATCTTCTCTACGTCGACGGAGGCCCTTCGTCGACTCAGACAACAGGCCATCTGAGAATGCTCGGGCGCGAGGTGTTCCGTCACGCCGTCGTCAATCTATCCGCCGTGATCGGCGAGGCGCTCGGCGAGACAGGGCTTGCGGCCGAGGACATCGACTGGTTCGTGCCGCATCAAGCCAACAAGCGCATCCTGGATGGTACCGCGCGAAAGGTCGGCATCCCGCCGGAGAAGGTGGTGGTGACGATCGAGCGCCATGCCAACACCTCGGCCGCCTCGGTGCCGCTTGCCCTGGACGCCGCGGTACGAGACGGCAGGATAAAACGCGGTGACGCGGTATTGATGGAGGCCATGGGGGGCGGAATGAGCTGGGGCGCGTGCGTCGCCCGCTGGTAACAGGCAACGACCGCTATCCGACTTAAACGTCGCCTCGCATCCCTTTGATATTGACGGATTTCTCACTCCGGGTTACGGTCCCTTCAAAAGGCGAACGGGGATCACCATGGCCAGCAGGACCGTCACGCGCGCGCACCTTAGCGACGCGGTGTACCAGGAGGTCGGACTCTCGCGCAACGAATCGGCGGAGCTCGTCGAATCCGTCCTGAGCGAGATCGCGACCAGCCTGTCGAGCGGTGACGCCGTCAAGATCTCGTCATTCGGAAGCTTCTATGTCCGCGAGAAGGGCCAACGGATGGGCCGCAATCCCAAGACCGGAGAAGAAGTCCCGATCCTGCCGCGTCGCGTACTGGTCTTTCGGCCCTCACACGTGTTGAAGGACCGTATCAGCGGCGCGCTCTCGGAGGAGGCCGCGCGTTAGACATGGCCGAGGCGGCGGAACAACGGCGCGGCGCGAAGTCGCCCGATGCGTTCCGTACTATCAGCGAGGTCGCCGCTGAACTCGACGTCCCCCAGCACGTGCTGCGGTTCTGGGAGAGCAAATTCACACAGGTGCGGCCGCTAAAGCGCGGCGGCGGGCGGCGCTACTATCGGCCGGAGGACGTGGAGCTCCTGCGCCGCATCCGTGCCCTGCTTTACGCCGAGGGGTACACCATCAAGGGAGTGCAGAAGGTCCTGCGCGAGAACCCTCGGAAAGCGATTATTGAGTCCGAGCG
>CAYUNL010000152.1:0-6942 GCA_964446055.1 uncultured Alphaproteobacteria bacterium
GAGTACCCGCACCAGCCAGTCGGCGAGGTCGGTGGCGGTGGCGTGTCCGGTGGCGGCGGCGCGGCGCATGGCCTCGGGTTCGACCCGCATGCCGGCGACCATGCCGGTCATGGCCACCAGGCATAGGCCGAGCGTGTCGGCGGCGTCGAATACCGGCTCCTTGTCCTCCTGGGTGTCCTTGGCGTAGGCGAGCGGCAGCCCCTTCATTACCGTCAGCAGCGCCGTGAGCGCCCCGAACACGCGTCCGGTCTTTGCCCGCACCAGCTCGGCCGCGTCGGGGTTGCGTTTCTGCGGTAGCATCGACGAGCCGCTGGTGAAGCTCTCGTCCAGGGTGACGAAGCCGAAGGGCTGGCTCGACCACAGCACGATCTCCTCGCCGAGCCGCGACAGGTGGGTCGCCGCGATCGCGGCGAAGGCCAGGAACTCGAGCGCGAAGTCGCGGTCCGACACCGCGTCGAGCGAGTTGCGCGAGGCGGCATCGAAGCCGAGCGCGGTGGCCGTCTGCTCGCGATCGATGGGAAACGAGGTCCCGGCCAGCGCCCCCGCGCCCAGCGGACAGTCCGCGTTCACCCGGGCGCGGCAGTTGCGCCCACGTCCGCGGTCGCGCTCCAGCATCTCGACATAGGCGAGCATGTGGTGGCCGAAGCTCACCGGCTGCGCGGTCTGGAGGTGGGTGAAGCCAGGCGCCACGGTCGCGGCATGGGCTTGTGCCTGGTCGATCAGTGCGATCTGAAGGCTGGCCAGGCGCGCGTCCATCGTATCGAGCGCATCGCGCACCCACAGTCGAAAATCGGTGGCCACCTGGTCGTTGCGCGAGCGCGCGGTGTGCAGCCGTCCGGCGTCCTCGCCTATGAGTTCGAACAGGCGCGCCTCGATGTTCATGTGGATGTCTTCGAGCGCCGCATCGAAGGCGAAACCGCCCGCCGCGATCTCGGACTCGATCGCATCAAGTCCTTTCAAGATCGCGTGACCGGCCTCTTCGCTGACGATGCCGCACTCCATCAGCATGGTACAGTGAGCCCGCGAGCCCGCGATGTCGTGGGTGTAGAGCCGCTTGTCGACATCGATCGAGGCGTTGATCTTGGCCATGACGCCGGTGCTTGGGTTCTTGGCCGCGCCGCCTTTCGATGCGGCGGCGGCTTGCTTCTTGCTCATGCCCGGGCGCTGCCGTACGCCGAGAAACGAGGGGAACGAATGAGACCGATCGTTGCCGCTGGTGCGGGCGTGCTTGGCATCGCCGCCGTCCTTGCTATCCATGCCGCCCCGGCACAGGCCGGGGGCATCCCGCCCGAACTCCTGACAGGGTGGATGGCGAACTTTACCCTCTCGGACCCGGATCGGCCAGCGCCCGAGATCGTCCTTGTCGACGCCGCCGGGGACGAGCACGGTGCCGGCGAATTCAACGGCCGCGTCGTGGTGCTCAACTTCTTCGCCACCTGGTGCGCGCCGTGCCGGCGCGAGATGCCCTCGCTCGATCGACTCGCGGCGCGGCTCGGCAGCGATGAGTTCGCCGTGGTCGGGGTTTCGCAAGACCGCAAGGGCGCCGAAGTCTACCTGCCGTTCCTCGACGAGCTCGAGGTCACGCACTTCGAAACCTTTGCCGACCCCGGTCTCAAGACCTCGCGAATGCTGCGCGTCCTCGGCCTGCCGGCGACCATCGTGCTTGACCGCCAGGGCCATGAGGTCGGCCGCATGGTCGGTCCCGCCGAATGGGATTCCGACGAGGCGGTGGCGCTCCTTCGTTACCTGATCGAGAACAGTCGCGACGTCAAGTCCGAGGCGCCGGTGGCGGACGCCACCTAGCGCCCGCCGAGTCTCACGACGGACAGGGCGATGCGACTGGTCGCGGTCCACGCCACAGCAGCGTTCCTCACCGTAGGCATGTTCGCTGCCGCTCCGCACATGGCGGCGCCGCGCGCAGCGGAGGTCCCGCCGGGATTGCTGACCGGATGGATGGCGGAATTTTCCGCCTCCGACACGGGCGGGCGGGTGCTCGATGTACGCTTCGTCGATGCCGCGGGCGCCGAGCGCGGGCTCGGGGCGTTTCACGGCCGCGTTGTGGTGCTCAACTTCTTCGCCACTTGGTGTGCGCCCTGTCGCGACGAGATGCCTTCCCTCGATCGGATCGCGGAGCGGTTGGCCGGCGACGTCGCGGTCGTCGGCATCGCCACGGACCCCGAGGGACCCGAGCTCTACCTCCCGTTCCTTGCCGAGCTCGACATCGACGCCATCGCGGTGCTCGGGGATCCGCGTCTCGTGGCGTACAAGGCGCTGGAGGTCCCGGGTTTACCCGCTACGCTCGTGCTCGACCGCCAGGGCCGCGAGGTCGGGCGCCTGGGAGGCCCCGCCGAATGGGACAGCCCCGAGGCCGAGGCCCTGTTGCGCCACTTGATCGGTGGCTAGAACCCCAGTCCTAGGTTACGCCGCCGCGCCTAGCGCGAAGGTATCGGGCTTTCGCCGGAATAGTCGTAAAAACCGCGGCCTGATTTGCGCCCGAGCCAGCCGGCCTCGACGTACCTCACCAACAGCGGGCAGGGCCTGTATTTGGAATCGGCGAAGCCCTCATGCATCACCCGCATGATCGCGAGGCAGGTGTCGAGTCCGACGAAGTCGGCAAGCTCCAGCGGTCCCATGGGGTGGCGGAGCCCGAGCCGTACCGCGGTGTCGATGTCCTCGACCGAGCCCACCCCTTCGTGGAGTGCGAAGATCGCCTCGTTGATCATCGGCGCCAGCACCCGGTTGACCAGGAACGCCGGAAGATCCTCGGCCACCACGACGGTCTTGCCGAGGTCGAGCGCCAGTGCGCGCACCGCCTCGAAGGTCGCCGCGTCAGTTGCCATGCCCCGAATCAGCTCCACCAGCTTCATCACCGGCACCGGATTCATGAAGTGCATGCCGATGAAGCGCTCGGGCCGGTCGGTGGTGGCGGCCAGTCGGGTAATCGAGATCGACGAGGTGTTGGTGGCGATCATCGCGTCTCGGCCCAGAGCCGGGCAGAGCGCGGCGAAGATGGCGCGCTTCACCGTCTCGTCTTCGCTCGCCGCCTCGATGACCAGGCCACAATCGCCGAGCGCCTCGACAGACGAAGCCGCAACGATGCGTGCCAGCGCCTCGGCATTCTCCGCTTCGCTAAGCTCGCCGCGCTCGACCTCGCGGCCGAGCCGTGCGGCGATGGCCTCGCGCGCGGCATCAAGCTGGCCCGGCGCGATGTCATACAGGGCAACCGCGTAGCCGGCGCGCGCGCAGACCTGGGCGATGCCGCTTCCCATCTGGCCCGCGCCGATGACGCCAATCGTGGTGATCGCCGGCGTCGCCATTCAGCCCGCGGCCTCGGCGCTCAGGACTTCGCCAGCTCCAACTCGAGCTCGGGCAGGAGTTCGAACAGATCGCCGACCATCCCATAATCGGCGATCTGGAAGATCGGCGCTTCCTCGTCCTTGTTGATGGCGACGATGATCTTCGAATCCTTCATCCCGGCGAGATGCTGGATGGCGCCCGAGATGCCGACGGCGATGTAGAGGTCGGGCGCGACCACTTTGCCGGTCTGGCCGACCTGGAAGTCGTTGCCGACGTAGCCGGCGTCGACCGCAGCACGGCTAGCGCCGATCGCCGCGCCGAGCTTGTCGGCAAGCGACTCCAGAAGCTTGAAGTTTTCGCCGCTGCCCATGCCCCGGCCGCCCGAGATGACGATCCGCGCCGAGGTTAGGTCGGGCCGTTCGGAACGGCTGACCTCCTGGCCGACGAAGCGCGCCAGGCCTGGGTCCGCGGCTGCCGGCACCGTCTCGACGGCGGCGCTGCCGCCTTCCGCCTTGACCGCGTCGAAAAGCGTCGTGCGCACGGTAATCACTTTGATCGCGTCGCTTGATTTCACCGTCGCCATGGCGTTGCCGGCGTAGATCGGGCGGACGAACGTATCGGCGGAGACGACCGCCGCGATGTCCGAGATCTGGCCCACGTCGAGGAGTGCCGCCAGCCGCGGTATGACGTTCTTCGCCATCGTCGAGGTCGTCGCCACCACTGCGGTGGTGTCGGGGCGGCCGCCGACAATCTCGGCCAAGAGCGCAGCCGTCGGTTCGGCCAGCTGATGCTCATAGGCCGTATCGTCGCACAGCAGCACGACCTCGATCCCCTCGATGCGCGCTGCCGCTTCGGCTGCCGCCGCGCAGCCGCTTCCCACCACCACCACCCGCACCGCATCGTCGATCGCACGCGCGGCGGTAACCGCGCTCAGCGTCGCCGGCAGCAGCGCCGCGTTGTCGTGATCGGCCAATACCAGTGTGCTCATGCCAAAACCCCGGCCTCGTCGCGCAGCTTGGCCACCAGCTCGGCGGCGCTCGCCACCTTGATTCCGGCTTGGCGCTTGGGCGGCTCTTCGACGCGCAGGGTCTCTAGCCGCGGCGTCAGGTCGATGCCCAGTTCCTCGGGTGAGAGCGTATCGATGGGCTTCTTCTTCGCCTTCATGATGTTGGGCAGTGAGGCGAAGCGCGGCTCGTTCAGTCGCAGGTCAGTGGTGACGATGGCGGGCAGGCTTAGCGACAGCGACTCCAGGCCGCTATCGATCTCGCGCGTCACCTCGGCGCGTCCATCCGCGATGGCGAGCTTCGAGATAAATGTGCCCTGAGCCCAGCCAAGGAACCCGGCCATCATCTGGCCGGTAGCCGCGGCGTCGTCGTCGATCGCTTGTTTGCCCATGATGATCAGCCCCGGCGCCTCGCGCTCGGCCACCGCGGCCAAGAGCTTGGCCGCGGCCAGCGGCTGCACCTCGGCCTCGGTTGCGACCAGGACCGAGCGGTCGGCCCCCATCGCCATCGCCGCGCGTAAAGTTTCCTGACACGCCTCGGTCCCGACCGTGACGGTGACAACCTCGTCCGCGGTGCCCGCCTCGCGCAGGCGCAGTGCCTCTTCCACCGCGATCTCGTCGAAGGGGTTCATCGACATCTTCACGTTGGCGAGATCGACCCCGGTGCCGTCCTGAAGGACGCGGATCTTCACGTTGGCGTCGACCACGCGCTTGACGGGGACCATGATTTTCATCGGCAGTCGAGCTTTCGCGGCAGTTCGCCAGAGCGCGCCATACATAGGGCGCACCGCCCCAAAGTGTCAACGAAGCCCGGCCCCTTACACCCACTCGCTCAGGTCGCTATGTTCGCAGGTGCAGGTATGGTCGCCTCGTCTCAACCGGAGCGAGTAACACCACATGCGCATGGTTCCCATACTGTCATTGGCCTTATTCCTGGGCGCCGTCGCTTTGGGGTCGAGCCCGAGCACGGCACAGCTCGCGGAACCGCGAGGGAATTGCGGGGGTAGCTACTTCGAGGGTTACCTGAAGGAGCGTGGCAGAAAAGCGTTCGCCTACGCCGATGATGGGATGGGCGACTACGTGTGTGGCTACGGCTATGAAGCGGGTACCGCTGACATCGCGGAAGGGTTGGCGCTAAGGCAATGCAGAAAGGGCGCGAAGGAGGCCGGCATATCAGCGCGGTGCGAGATCTTCGCGCGCGACGAACGGATCGTCTGGCAGGGCCAGAACATCCCCGCGAGCGAGAGGGATCGGGCCTCTCCGCGCGAGGCGGCGGGCTTGGCCCCGCGCGAGGAGGTGGGCCTGGATCGGGGCATCAGCGGCTATGCCGGCGCCGTCGAACCGTTCTCGACGCCCATCCTGCTTCGCTACCGGGAATCGCCCGAGTACACGGGCACGGTGAATTCGAAGGCAACGGCGGCCGGCGTGTCATCGTCCGTCGAGATCGTCTTCTCTGGATTCGTCGAACGGCGCGGGTCCAACCTGCAGCAACATATGTCGGTATCGGAGTACTCGATGGATGGCCAGAGGCTCGGGCGCCGAGGCAGCACCCTATTCGATTACGCTTACACGATTGACGACATAGGAAGCCTATTGGACGTGCACTTCGATCCGTCTGGATTGGCAAGCGAGCTGGGCATCGAGGTTCCGCGGCGCGGATCGCCCGAGTACAAGGAATTGAGTGGCTTGTTCGGGAGCCAGGATCCCTTGCTGAGTGTGTCTTTCCGCGCTGGGGCGGTCGAAATGAATGACGATGCGTTCTCAACCCGAGGCTTTGTCGAAAGACTCATGGTCTGGTACGGCATGGATCCCGAGTCCGGGAGCACCGGAATCACATCCAATTCGATCGCGGCGCGCGCTCGCGGCCTGACCTACATCGACGGTCGGCGGTCGCTCGTCGTGGATTGGAGCGGAGCCGCCTCAGGCCGGAACGGATCCAACAAGTTTCGCGTCGCGGTGGATGGCTACAGTGTGGTCGACACCGCGACCGGCGTGCAGACCCGCAGTCGCCTCGACTTGACCTTTGTGGGCATGCCGGAAGCTCCCGAGCGGGTGGATTTGTCTACTGACTGGACGATCTCGTTCGCCGGGGAGGCCGACGCCGCGGCGGAGCTGGGGACCGAAGCGCAGCCGGAGCCCAGGACGGCGACGCGGATCCCCGAAACCGCGCGCACCGATGCGCCCTCGATGGCGGAGGTGACGCCGGCGGTACCCGAGAACCGCCACGCGGTCGCGGTGATCATCGGCAACAAGGACTATGGTGGGCCGCTGCCCGATGTCGACTATGCGGCCAACGACGCCACGGCGATGCGGGCTTACGTGATCCAGATGCTCGGCTATCGCGAGGGCAACATCATCGATCTGCGCGACGCCACGCGGGCCCAGATCGATGCCGTGTTCGGCACCCGCGAAACCCACGAGGGCAAACTTTACAACTGGGTACGGGCGGGTGAATCCGATGTCTTCGTGTTCTACTCCGGCCACGGGGTGCCGGGCCTTCGAGACCGGCGCAGCTATCTGTTACCGGTGGACGGCGATCCCGACCTCGCCAAGATTACCGGCTATCCCGTCGATCTCCTGTATGAGAACCTGGCGAAGATCGACGCGCGCTCGATAACGGTGTTTCTCGACGCTTGTTTTTC
>CAYUNL010000153.1:0-6664 GCA_964446055.1 uncultured Alphaproteobacteria bacterium
TACGAGCGCGACATCGAAGGATGCCGCCGCCGCGACGTTGGTTTCGATTGCCTTCGAGACCACGGCGCCGAGGTCGAGGCTCTTGATCTGGAACTCCATGCGCCCCGATTTCATTTTCTCGACGTCGAGGATGTCGTTGATGAGCCGCACCAGCCGCTCGCAGTTGGCGCGCGCCACCGACACCAGGTGTAGTGCTTTCTCTGGCACCTTGCCTGCAAGACCGCCCTCGATTAGCCCCAACACGCCCCCGATCGAGGTAAGGGGTGTGCGCAACTCGTGGCTAACCGTCGAAATGAACTCGTTCTTCATGCGGTCGAGCTTCTGGCGCTCGGTGTCGTCGCGCACCACGGCGGTAAACTTGCGGGTGCCACCCAGCCACATTTCGCTCACCAATAGCTCCATCGGAAAGGCCTGGCCGTCGCTACGCCGGCCTTGGATAGGGTCTTGTCGCCCGGCCATTACTGCCGTGGTGTTTCGGGCAAGATCTCCCGAGATGAACGCATCGAGCGCCTCTCTGTGCGATTCCGCGACCAGTGCGTGGATGTGCTGGCCCACCACTCTGTCCGCGGCATAGCCGAAGATGCGCTCGGCCGCCGGGTTAAACGACTCGATCGTGCTATCGGCGTTGATGGTGACGATGCCGTCCAGGACGGTCTCAAAGATAGCCCGCAGCCGTTGCTCGCGCTCCTTGGCCGCCCTCATCGAGTGCTTCTCTTCGGTGACATCGGCGTGCACCGTAAAAACGGTGCCACGAGTGGTCTTGTAGTCAGTCGTTTTGAGCCAGCGTCCATCGGGGAGCTGGTGCTCGAAGGTTCCTTCCGGTTCGCGATGACCGCGAAGTCGGCGCTGGATCCAGGCTTCCCATTCGGCCAGCTGTGCCGATGCCAAACGCTTGACCGCGCTCCGACGCAGGACCGATTCAAAGCTCATGCCCGGGACCACGATCGAGTCATCGTGCGAAAAATACTCGCGGTAGCGATTGTTGCAGCGGATCAACCGGTCGTCGGAATCGAATAGCGCGTACGCATCCGAGGAGAGCTCGATGGCGTCCATCAAGTCAGCCCGGGCCTCTTCCAGCGTCTCGAGCAGGGTTTTGTCCTCGGGGGCTGAACGCGCCGGGCTGCGCCCGCGTACGACGCCGGGGCGGCGGCCGCGAAGCAGCCGGGAAATCGGTTTTCTAGCCACTGGAAAGCGTCGCACGATGGGCACCACGGTTGGCCTTGCCGCGTGTGCTCTCAAAAGGAGAATAAGGAAATGCTAATTGCTAGTGTGGGTTGTGGATCGCGGCCGAGCGCTATCCGTGCGCTCGCTCAGTCCATGGCCAGAATGTCTTGCACTGTGCTCAGGAGCTGCGAGTCGCCAAAGGGTTTGGCAAGGCCTCGGGCCGCCCGAATTTTCTGGCGATTTCCAGGAAATCGTAGCCACCCACGCGTCCGGCCCCGGAAATTGCAATAATCTTGAGCGCCGGGTCATATTGTCGCAACATGCGAATCGTTTCGATCCCCTCGCGTCCCGGCATCACGATGTCGGTGATGACGAGGTCGGCGGATCGCGCCTCAAAGGCTCGAAGGCCGGCGTCTCCGTCGGCCGCCTCGGAAACCTCGTGGCCGGATCCTTCCAGCGTGTTGCGGACGAAAGCGCGAACTAGCGGTTCATCATCGATAACAAGGAGGCGCGCCACGAAAGACCTACTCGCTGATGAGCAACCATAGCAGGACTACACGTTACGATCAGCAATTTTGTGGAGAGTGAGATGGGCAAATTTCCCGTATGAGGAGCATGTCAGAATCCTTGACCGAATCGCGAGCCGATGATCCATTCGCTCCGCCAAACAGCGGTATCTCAAGAGTTGCGCGGTGATCGACCTCGCAGAGGTCCGGTGAGCGCGTCGGCGGTCGATCTTGCGGCGGTCACCGCTTTGGCGCTGGCTGCTGGCGAAGTGATCGTGCGTCACTACCACGATACCCAGGTAGTTCGTACCAAATCCGACCGTTCGCCGGTCACCGCCGCCGATATCGCTTCGGAGGATGTCATCTTCCAGGGCCTGCGACACCTGACGCCCAAGATCTCGGTGGTTTCCGAGGAACGCGTTGCGGCGGGGGACATACCCGACGTCTCGGGCGGCCGATTCTGGCTCGTCGATCCCCTGGACGGCACGCGCGAGTACCTGAATCGCAATGGCGAGTTCACCGTCAATATCGGACTAATCGACGGCGGCCGCCCGGTTCTCGGCGTCATCCATGTACCCGTAACGGGGCTGACGTGTTACAGCGCCGGCCCAGGTACGGCGTACAGCCGCTCCGGCGACGGGGCGCCGCGCCCGATCGCGGTGCGCCGTCTCGACGGTCACCCGCCAGTGGCGGTGGCCAGCCGCTCTCACCGCGATACGCGCACCGATGCCTGGCTCGAGTCCGCGGGCGTCGAGCGGGTAACGCCCGCGGGCAGCGCGCTAAAGTTCTGCCTGCTGGCGATGGGGGAGGCCGACATCTACCCGCGCTTCGGCCGCACCATGGAGTGGGACACTGCGGCCGGCCACGCCATCGTATCCGCGGCCGGCGGCAGTGTGCGCACCCTGGAAGGCGACGACCTCACCTACGGCAAGCCGGATTTCGAAAACCCCCATTTCGTGGCACGCGGCGGGGAATAGCGCGCCACCGGACGCCGTGCCTCAGGTTCGTTCGTCGATCCGTAGGTCAACCGCCGGGACGCTCTCGGCGATGGCGCGGAACGCTTCGTCCGAGCCATCGAATCTATTCCCGAGGATGAGGCGGAAGAGCTGCGCCCAGGCGCGTGGGTGTCGGGAGGCATAGTCGCGAAACGCCTGCTCGCCCTCGCGCGCGCTCAGGGGCACCGCCAGGGCCCGGCGGCGCCTCGCGCCAACCGTGATCTCGACGTCGGGCGCTTTCTCGATGTTGCTAAACCAGTGTGAGTCTCTGCCACCGAACGCCGAGGCGACGGTATAGGTTGCGCTCTCGGGGTCGCGCCTGACCACCTCCAGCACCGTCCGACGCAGCGCGCCGCTGCGGCGCCCAACGTGCCCGAGCATCACAAACCGCTGCCCAAGCAACCAGCCGAGGCGCAGCTGGTACAGGAGGATGGGGGCACGGAGAAAGGCGCGCCTCCACCCGCGCGGGTGGCCGGTCAGGATCGTCAACGCGGGGGCGCGGGCGCGGTCCTGTCGATCCGCATGAGGTCGATTAGGAGCGCGTAGCCGGTCGGCGTGCGGCCGGCGCCGGGGCCGACGATGGTGATCTCATCCAACAGGTCGGTCCTGAGCGTTAGCGCGTTGGTCGCGCCCGAGACGCCGGCAAGCGGATCGGTGAGCGCGATCGCCTGTGGCGAAACGCGCCCGCGGACGGTGCCGTCCTCCCGGAATACGCTGCCGATCAACTTGTAGCGGCGAGACTCGCGCTTGGCGCGCTCGATGTCGTCGGGGGTGATGCCGGTGATCCCCTCGCACGGGACCTCGGCCGGAGTGAGCGCCCCGCCCATCAGCGTATTGGCCAGGATCACGACCTTGGCCAGGGCGTCGGTGCCGTTGACGTCGGCGTCGGGTTTGGATTCGGCGTAGCCGTGCCCCTGGGCCTGCTTCAGCGCCGCGTCGTAGCCGACGCCGGCCTCCATCTCGCACAGGATGAAGTTGCAGGTCCCGTTCAAGATGCCGCTCACCGCCTCGATCTCATTGCCCACGAGGCAGCTCTCGGCGAGGTTGAAGAGCGGGGTGCCGCTCAGTGCCGCGCCCTCAAACAGAAACCCCACGCCGCTCCGCGCCGCCTCCTCGCGCAACTCGCGCACCGCCAACGCGGGCGGTCCCTTGTTGCTCGTGACTAGGTGCATGCCGCGCGCGAAGGCGGCGCGGCAGTGCGAGGTCGCCGGCTCGGCGGTCGCGAGGTCGGTGAAGGTCATCTCCAGCACCGCCGTCGCGTCCGCCTTGGCGATCGTCTCGAGGGCATCCCAACCACACCCGTCGGCGAACTGCCCCTGCGAGCGAACCTCCTCCAGCCGTGCCGCGAGGTTCAGCCCGCCCGCCTCATAGATCGTGCCCCATCGTCGGTCGCAGATGGCGACGACTTCGCACTCGAACCCGTGACGGGCGCGAAAGTCCTTGCCCTTGCGGATCAGAATCTCGGCCACGGACTGGCCGACGATCCCGAAACCGATCAGCACCACGCGCTGCTTCATTTCCCGCCGCGACCCGCGCGCCGCGCCTAGGCGTTGATGTCGATCACGGTGCGGCCCCGCACCTTTCCGGCGACGATGTCGGCGGCCAGCCCGGGGAGTGCCGCGAAGGGCGCCACGGTGGCCATCGCCTCGAGCTTGTCGCGCGCCAGGTCACGGTCGAGCCGCTCCCAGACCGCCCGGCGTTTGCTCTGATCGGCCAGCACCGAGTCGATTCCCAGCAGAGATACCCCGCGCAGGATGAAGGGCAGCACCGTGGTGTTGAGCGCGAGACCGCCGGCGTTGCCGCATGCCGCGATCGCGCCGCCGTAGTCGGTCTGGCGCAGCAGGGCAGCGAGTATGTCGCCGCCCACCGCGTCGATCCCACCCGCCCAGCGTGCCGATTCGAGGGGCCGATCGGTGGGCGCAGCCAGTTCCGCGCGCTCGACGATGCTGGCCGCACCAAGTGTGCCCAGGTACTCGTGCGCGTCCTTGCGGCCGGTGGCCGCGGCGACGCTGTGGCCGAGTGTGCTCAGGAGCGCAACTGACATGCTGCCCACGCCGCCGCCGGCGCCGGTGACGATGACCTCGCCCGCGCCCGGCGCAACGCCTGCACCCTCGAGCGCCATCACCGCCAACATCGCGGTGACGCCTGCCGTACCGATCGTCATGGATTGGCGGAGGTCCAGACCCGGCGGAACCCGCACCAGATACCCCGCCTTGACCCGCGCCTTCGCGGCGAACCCGCCCCACGTCGTCTCCCCGAGGCCGCCCCCGGTCGCCACAACCTGATCGCCAACGGCGAACTCCTCTGTCTCCGATCGGATGACGGTGCCGGCAAGGTCGATTCCCGGCACCATCGGCAGTCGCCGCATGATGCGGGCCGTGTTGCCGTTCAGCGCCAGGCCGTCCTTGTAGTTCAGGGACGAGTAGGCGACATCGATGGTCACTTCGCCGTCGGGAAGATCGGCGGTGTCGAGTTCGCTGAAATCGGCCGTTACGGTGCCGTCGCGCTCCTCGGCCACGAGCGCCTTGAAGGTTTCGCTCACCGCGCTAGCGCAGGCGCTCGAGGACGGATGCGTAGTTCGCGACCATGGTGCCGCCCATGTTGAGGATGCCGACCAGCGCCGCGTCGGGGATCTGGATCTCGCCGGCGCTGCCGCATAGCTGGCGGGCGGCCAGGACGTGCATGCTGAGCCCGGTCGCGCCCACCGGGTGGCCCTTGGACTTGAGCCCACCCGAGGGATTGACCGGAAGCTTGCCGTCTTTCTCGGTCCAGCCCTCGTCGATGGCGCGTCGGCCCTCGCCGGGCTCGGTCAGACCCATCGCCTCGTAGATCAGTAGCTCGGCGATGGTGAAACAGTCGTGGACCTCGACCAGGCTCAGATCATCGAGCCCCACCCGCGCCGTCTCGAGCGCTTGCCGCCACGCCACCCGCGGTCCCTCCATCGCCAGTACGTCGCGCTTGGCCATCGGCAGGAAGTCGTTGACGTGGCGGATGGCGCGGAAGACTACGGCCTTGGGCATGCCGAGCGCGGTGTCGACGTCGGTCAGCACCGCGGCCGCGGCGCCATCGGCGATCGTCGAGCAGTCGGTGCGCCGCAGGGGCTCGACAACGATCGGATTTTTTTCCGAGACCGTGTTGCAAAACTCGAAGCCGAGGTCCTTTTGCAGGTGCGCGAGCGGGTTGACCGAACCGTTCTTGTGGTTCTTGGCGGCGATATGTGCCAGCGCGTTCCCGGCGTCGCCGTACTTTTGAAAATAGAGCTGGGCCAGGCGCGCGAAGATGCCGGGAAACGATAGCCCCTGTCCGGCTTCGTCCTTATAGTAGCTCGCCTTGGCTAGCGATTCGGTAACCTTAGGCGTGTCGGCGCCGGTCATCTTTTCGGCGCCGATGGCCAACACGAAGCGGGCCCGGCCCGCGCCGATGGCGTCGACCCCGGCCGAGATCGCCGCCGAGCCCGACGCGCACGCGTTCTCGACCCGGGCCGCGGGCTTGAATCGCAGCTCCTCGTCGATCCCGAGCGCGAGCGATGCGGCGAAGTCCTGGTTCTCCATTCCGGCGTTGAAGGTGCCGAGAAAGATCGCGTCGATATCGCCCGGCGCCAGCCCGGCATCGGCGATGGCCTCGCGCCCCGCCGTCGCCACCAGCGTCTCAAGGTCCATGTCCGCGAGCTTGCCGAACTTTGTGTGGCTCCAGCCCACCATGCAGACACTCATGCCGCTCTCCTCGTTTGTCTCTCTCCACCCTAGCAAATCCGGACGGCCCGCCATAGCGCCGCCGCCGAGTCTGTGTCGCTTCTAAGAAAGAACATCGCCGCCAACTACGTCGGCCGGGCGTGGATGGTGGTGATGTCGGTGGCGTTCATTCCGCTCTATCTCGACTTTCTCGGGGTCGAGGCCTATGGGCTGATCGGCATCTTCTTCGTCTTGCAGACGACGTTCTCGCTCTTGGACCTCGGGCTCGGCACGACGCTTAATCGCGAGCTTGCGCGCCGCAGTACGG
>CAYUNL010000153.1:6700-6909 GCA_964446055.1 uncultured Alphaproteobacteria bacterium
AGCCGATGCCGGCGCCATGCGCAGCCTGGTGCGCTCGCTCGAGCTCTTGTCGTGGGCGTTGGCGGCGGTGTTGGCGGCGGCGCTGATCCTGGCGGCGCCGATCATCGCCAGCGATTGGGTCCAGCCCCAAGACCTCGAACCCGCCGCCATCGAGCAGGCCATCGTCATGATGGGCCTCGCGCTCGCCTTTCGCTGGCCGCTCGCGCTCT
>CAYUNL010000154.1:0-6872 GCA_964446055.1 uncultured Alphaproteobacteria bacterium
GGGTGAATCGTTGCATTCGTACGAGTAGGGAACGGCGAGGTGGGGGGTGCCGCCGACCGTGACCCAGTAGGGTAGCTCGTCGTTCAGCGCGTCGCGGTCGTAGAGGAAGCCGCCCTCCTCGACCACCAGGTGGCGGGTGTTGGGTCCCGGCCGCCCGGTCATCCAGCCCAAGGGGCGGCTGCCGGTGGCCTTGATGATCGATTCCACGCCGCGGCGGACGTACTCGCGCTCGACGTCTTCGGGCAGATCCTGGTAGTCGATCCAGCGGTAGCCGTGGCAGACCACCTCGTGGCCGGCCTCGACGATGGCGGCCGCGACCTCGGGGTTGCGCTCCAAGGCGGCGCCGACGGCGAGTACGCCGACCTTGATGCCGCGCTCGGCGAAGATGCGCAACAGCCGCCATACCCCCCGCCGCGAGCCGTACTCGTAGATCTGCTCGACCAGCACGCTGCGCGCGCCGGGCGCCGCCGGCCAGCCGATATCGGTGAGCATGCCCTCGGAGCGGGAATCGCCGTGCAGCAGGTTCTCTTCGCCGCCGGTTTCGTAGGCGAGCGATATCTGCAGCGCGACCCGGGCGCCGCCCGGCCATTTCGGGTCTACCGGGTGGGCGCCGTAGCCGATCAGGTCGCGATCGTAGGTCAGGCCGGATGGAGCCATGCGCGGCGGCGGCCTATTTCTCCTTGGCCGATTTCTTGGCTGGCTTCTTCACCGCCTCGACCTTTTCCTTTACCTGGGTCGCGATGTCGCGGCCGGCCCGGGCCAAGCCGTTGATCATGGGCGAGAGCTGGTTGGCGGGGATCAGGGCGCGCGCCACCGTCACGGGCTTGTTCTCCGCGTTGACCTGGGCAAACGTCACGCGAAGGACACCGTTGCGCAGCGTGACGTTGGTGATGGCATCGGCGAGGAATTCCGGGATTGGGTTGTCGGGTATTGGGCACCTCGGTTGGGGTCTAGGGACAGGTTCGCAAGGCTGGCATCTTAGCGCGCGCCAGAGAGCTCGTTGTAGGAGTCGAGAACCGCTGCACCGGAGACGCCGGCCCCTTTGAGCCAGTCCATCAGCATGACCGCGCCGATCCCGCGCAGCTCTTTACGCCAAAGCTCGCCGGGATTGTCTACCGTCATGCCCTCGGCGGCGAGCCGTCTCGCAAAGCCCGTCGCCCGCATCCGACTGCGGTTCCAGCCCATGGTCTCGGCCATCGCCGCGGCACCCAGGATCGCGCCGCGCTGCTCGGGCGCCAGCCCCTCGAACAACGCGGCGTTGACGAAGACGAAGTTCTTGGGCAGCCAGGACTCGATCCGGTAGTAGTGCCCAAAGCTCTCCCATAAGCGTTCTTCGACGCCGACGGCGGTGGACAGCCACACCGCATCGACAGTGCCGCGCGCGATGGCGTCCACCAGCCTCTCGTCGGGGACGCCGACGGGAAAGGCGCCGGTCGCCTGTGCGATCTTGCCCACTGCCGCGTCCTGCACGCGCATGCGCAGGCCGCGGAAATCCGCGTTCGAGGCGAGTTCGCGGTTCGAATAGAGCCCGATGGGCATCACTGGGACGGTATAGAGGAGCCTGAGCCCGCGCGATTTGAGATACGAAGCGATGGCGCTGCGCGAGGCTTGATCGAGCCGCTGCGCGGCGCCGAAATCACCGCCGAGGAAGCGGACGGTGTGGACGGCGAACACCGGATCGTCGTCGGCCAGCGAGGCCACCGGGCGCTCCCCGAGCGCAAGCTCGCCGCGCTCGACGGCGCGCAAGATGTCGCTGCCGCGGAGCTTCGAGCCAGCGGAATGAACGGTGATCGCGATCTCGCCGCCGGTCGCTCCCTCGACCGCCTCGGCGAAGGCGCGGGCCACCTGGGCGCGGATCGAGGTCTCGCCGGCCCCGCTCGCGAGGTCCCAAGCCTCGGTCGCGCCCGCCGTCATGCCGCTTGCGAGCCACAACACCGCCACCATGGAAGCCATTCGTCTCATCAGACAACTCTTTTCAGCGTCTCGAGGTGCCAAGTCTGGGCCGAGGCTCCATTCTGTGGCTTTGTCGCGGCCGAGGCAACGTGAAATTAGCGCTCGCGCAGGGCGCGTTCGCGGGCCCGGTTGATGGGATTGAGGATGTAGTCAAGTACGGTTTTCGAGCCGGTCAAGATATCGACCTCGGCGATCATGCCGGGAATGATCGGTAGCGGATCCCCGATCGTGCCCAGGTGATTGGCCTCGGTGCGGACCAGGATGCGGTAGAAGCTCTCGCCCGCCTCGTTGACGATGGTGTCGGCGCTGATGTGCTCGAGCTCGGCGGCCAGCCCGCCGTAGGACGCGAAGTCGTAGGCCGTGATCTTGACGTTGGCGTCCTGACCGGGGCGCAGAAAGGCGATGTCGGCGGGCCGGATCTCGGCCTCGACCAGGAGCGTGTCTTCGAGCGGCACGATTTCGACCAGGTCCATGCCGGGCTGGATGACGCCGCCGAGCGTGTTGACGAGGAGCCGCTTGACCGTGCCGTAGACCGGCGAGCGCACCTCGGTCCGCCGCACCTTGTCCTCGGCGGCGCTGGCCGCCTCGGCCAGCACGCGAAGGCGCACCCGCGCCTCGTTGAGCTCCTCGAGCGCTTCCCCGCGAAAGCCCTCGCGCCGCTCGGCGATGCGCCGCTCGGCCTCGGCCAGCGACGAGCGCACCCGCGGGATCGCCAGCCGGCTCGCCGACAGCTCGCCCTCGATGTCGTTGACCTGACGCTCGAGGCGAAGTACCTCGACGCGCGAGGTCACGCCCTCGGCCACCAGTGGCTCCATAATGCCGAGCTCCTCGGCGGCGAGGCGATGGCTTTCTGCAAGCTGGGCGACCCGGCTGTCGAGCTCGACCAGCTCTTGGCGCCGTTGCGCCACCTGCTGTTGGAGAATCCCCACCGCCGCCGCGAGCTCGGCCTGGCGCGATCGGTAGAGCGCCGTCTCGTCGGCCACGAGCGCCGCTTCGACGTCGGCGGGGAAGCTGGGTGCGGCGCCGCCGACCTCGGCATCGAGGCGGGCGATCTTGGCCTGAAGCGCAAAGTAGCGGGCCTGGTTCTCGCGCAGGTTGGCGCCGAGCGAGGTGTCGTCGATGCGCAGCAGCACTTGGCCGGTCTCGATGATCTGGCCCTCGCGGGCGAGGATTTCAGCGAGGATTCCGCCTTCGAGGTTCTGGACGATCTGAATCTGGCTGGAGGGAACCACCCGCCCCATTCCGCTGGCCGCCTCGTCGAGCCGGGCTTGGTTCGCCCAGGCGATGGCGGCGGCAAAAAACGCGGCGATCGTCAACAACAAGAAACTGGCCCCGAGGCGCGGTCGCGAACGCGCCGCCGCGCGCAGCTCGGCGGTGAACGCGAGGTCGCGGCGCGCTCGGCGGGCCACGGCCCTTAAGCCCCCCCGAGGATGGCAACCTTGCCCTCGGCGATGGCTTGCAGCACCGCCTCTTTTGGTCCGTCGGCGACCACCGCGCCAGCCTCGAGCACGACCAATCGGTCGACCAGCGACAGGAGCGAGGCGCGGTGGGTGATGAGGATCAGCGTCTTGCCCGTGAGGGCCTCGGTCAGGTTCTTCTTGAACCGCGCCTCGGCGCCTGAGTCCATCGAGCTTGTCGGTTCGTCGAGCAGAACGATGGCCGGCTCGTGCAGGATCGCCCGCGCCGCAGCGATCGCCTGGCGTTGCCCGCCCGAAAGCGATTCGCCGCGCTCGCCCACCGGACGGTCATAGCCCATCGGGTGGAGGCTTACGAAGTCATCGGCGGTGGCGATCTCGGCCGCGCGGAGCACCGCGGCGTCGCTTGCCTGGGGTGCGCCGATGGCGATGTTCTCGCGAACGGTGCCGCGGAAGAGCACCACTTCCTGGGGCACGCAACCGATGTTGCGCCGCAGATCCACGGGGTCGATCTGGCGCGATTCGGTACCGTCGACGAGGATCGAGCCGTCGTCGGGCTCGTAGAGCCCAAGCAGAAGCTTGTGCAGGGTGGACTTCCCCGAACCGACGCGGCCGATGATACCAACGCGCTCGCCGGGCTGGATGGTGAAGCTGGCGTTCTGGATTGCCGCGACCGGTGCGCCCGGATAGCGGAAAGAAACGTCGGTAAACGCGATCCCACCGTCGAGGCGCGGACGGTGGAGGTAGGTGCGCCGGCTCGGCCGCTCGACCGGCATCGCCATGACCTGGTTCAGCGTGCGCAGCGAGGTCCGGGCTTGGTTGAGCCGGGTGAGGAACTGGGCCACCTGGAACAACGGCGCCAGCGTCCGCCCGGCCAACAGGACGCAAGCGATCAGCGCACCCACGGTGAGGCTGCCCTCGCGGATCAGGATCACGCCGTAGACCACGATGCCGATGGTCGAGAGCTGGGTCACCGTTGCGGTGACGTTGAGCGCCACCATCGAGATCAGTCGCGCCCGCATGCTGGTGCGCGCCGACAGCGCCACGGAGTTCTCCCATTTGTGGCGCATCCGACCTTCGGCGCGGGTGGCTTTGATGGTCTCGAGACCGCCCAGGGTCTCGAACAGGACGCCGAGTTTTTCTTCTGATTCGCGGAACGATTCGCGAACCAGCGCCCGCAGCGGGACCTGCACGATGAGACCGGTGAGGAGGACCACGACGACGGCGAAGAGCGGAATGATCGCTACCGGACCGCCGATGAACCAGACCACGGCGATGAACAGGAGGATAAACGGTAGGTCGACCAGCGTCGCGATAGTGGCCGAGGTCATGAACTCGCGCAGGGTCTCGAACTCGCGCACGGTGTTGGCCAGGGCGCCCGCCGATTCGGGTCGCGCAGTCAGGCGGATGCCCAGGATCTGGTCGAAGATGCGGCTGGCCAGCACCACGTCGGTTCGCCGTCCGGCAACGTCGATGTAGTAGCCGCGCAGCAAGCGCACCAGGAAGTCGAAGCCGAACACCGTGAAGGCCCCGATCGCCAGTACCCACAGCGTCTCGACGGCGTTGTTCGGCACCACCCGGTCGTAGACGGTCATGATGAACAAGGGCGCGGTGAGCGCAAACAGGTTGATCATCACCGCGGCCACGAGGACCTGCCCGTAGATCCACCAGTTGCGGGCAATGGCCTCCCAGAACCAGCGTCTGGGGCGCGCGATCTCGGCCGCCCCGGAGCGGGCGCGCCGGCTGAGGTCGGGGTGCAGCACGATGGCGTGCCCGGTGTAGGCGGTCTCAAGCTCGGCCGCGCTCATGGAACGCGCGCCGCCTCCGGCTTCGGGCCTCATCACCAGCATTGTGCCGTCGTCGAGGCGCTCGATCAGCACCGCCGCCGTGCGCCCATGCAAGAGCACGATTGCCGGCAGGTAGGACGCCGAGAGCGCTTCAAGCTCGCGTTTGACGATGCGACCGATCAGGCCGGCGCGCTCGGCCGCGCGCAGACATAGCTCCGGCGTGAGCGGCTCTCCGGTCAGCGGTAGCCCGGCCCTAAGGGCCTCGGCCGAGGTCGGGTTCTGGTAGTACTCGGTGAGAAATTCGAGGCTGCGCAGAAGCGGATCGGGCTCTTCCGCGGACCCGGGGTGAAGGCTCCATTCCCGAGCCGCACCCGGCGCCCCGCCAGAATCCTGGCCCGTTGCGCCGGTTTCCTCTGCCTTCGCCCCGTCCATCAAGAAGTCCCGACCGGCTACCGCCGGCAATCCCCTCGCCGGTAAATTTAGTTAAATCGCAACGACGCATGATATAATAGGCTCCGAGCGCGAGCGCTACAAACCACGGCGAGCGCGAGCGCTGCGTTGAGGATACACAGGGGACGAATGTGAGCGCGTCAGCTTCACGGACCGCCGCGTGGGTGAACGCCACCGCGCCGCTCACCGGCGTGAGCGTGGCGCCCCCGCTGGTGCTTGACGCGGCGAGCGCGGCGGAACTGGTCATCCCCGGGGGCAGCTTCCTGCTCACCGCCGCGTTCGCTCGCGAGGGTCCCGACCTGGTACTCGTCGGCAGCGACGGGACCACCGTCGTCATTCGCGACTACTTCGCCGCCGACGCGCCGCCGGTGCTCTTGACCGAAGGTGGCGCGCGCATCGATGCGGAACTCGCCGAAGCGCTGGCCGGGCCGGCGGCGCCTGGCGAGTACGCCCAGGCCGCATCGGGTGAGCTCGACCAGCCGATCGGCCAGGTCGACACCGTGGCCGGCGAGGTGACGGCGACAAGGCTGGACGGGACCGAGGTCGTGCTCACCGAGGGCGGCGCGATCTTCCAGGGCGACGTCATCAATACTGGGATCGACGCCGCCATCGGTGTGGTGTTCGTCGACGATTCCACTTTCTCGCTGGGCGCTGACGCCCGCATGGTGTTGGATGAGCTGATCTTCGATCCCTCGACGGGCGACGGGCGCTCGGCCTTCTCGGTCGTGCAGGGTGTGTTCAGCTTCGTCTCGGGCGAGATTGCGAAGGCCGGGCCCGACGCGATGGTTGTCAACACACCGGTCGTGTCGATCGGTATTCGCGGCACCCACGTCGCCGGGGTTGCCGCCCAGGAGGGTGACCTGAACACGGTGACGCTCTTGGAGGATGACGGCGTGGTCGGCGAGATCGTGATCACCAACGCGGCGGGCTCGCAGGTGTTGAACGTCGCCAACCAGTCGATCGAGGTCGCGAGCTTCTTCGTCGAGCCAAGCCAGCCGGTGATCCTGACCAACGATCAGGTGCAGAACCAGTACGGCGACGCCTTGACCTCGCTGCCGCCGCCAGCCACGGCCGCGCCGACGGCGGCGGATACGGGCGCAGCTCCTGCCGCTGCCGACGCGGAAGCCGAGGCCGAAGGCGAGGATGCTGAAGGCGAAGACGCCGAGGGCGAAGACGCCGAAGGCGATCCTGACGAGGCGGCCGAAGAGGAACTCGCGGCTGAGGCCGAGGGCGAGCCCGGCGAGGCGGCCGAAGAGGAATTCGCGGC
>CAYUNL010000155.1:0-6799 GCA_964446055.1 uncultured Alphaproteobacteria bacterium
GTAGGGGTTGTCCTCGTACTGGGCGCCGACCTTCCGCGAGGTCCCGTCCGTGACGGTGCCGAGTGAGGGGATGCGGGCGCCGATCCTCCGCTCTTCGAGCGGCTCGACGACCTGGTACCGCACGACGTCGAGGAATCTCGCATCTCCCTTCCCCGCCAACGCGGCCGCCTCAAGCTCGGCCGCGCTCGCCAGGGTGTGAAGCGGCAGGTAGCAGCCGAACACCAGAAGCCGCATCCGGGCGGGGCGGTCCTCGACACCTGAGTCCTTTTCGAGGGCGGCGCGCAGCGAGGCCAGCGTGTCGCGCTCTTCATCACTCTCGGTATAGGCGTACTCGTTGAGGAAGCATTGCCGGGCCAGCGCCGCGACGAAGCGTTCGTGCGCCTCCCCAGCCGGCGTCAACGTCCCGGGGTCGGAAACAAGTTGGAGGAGATCGCGGCGGGCGGCGGTGAGGATGCGTTCGACCGAGGGATCGGGAATGAGCACCCGTTCCATGAGCGAAACCAAGAGCGGCGCACAGAGCGCGCGCAGCGGGCCGGGATCGAGGAACGCGGTCTCGCCGGGGGCGTACGCGGTGTCGAGCAGCGCCATCAGCGAGCGAAGCTCCGCGGTCCCGTGAAGAAACAGCAGCGCCGTGCGGGCGAGATCTTGGTGGGGCAACTCGTCGCGGGAGAAGCACCTAGCCAGGTCGCGGCCAATCGCGGCATCGATGCCCTCGGCGGGCAGCGAACGCAGCGCGTCACAGAGGTTGGACCAGCCGCTGGCGAGTTCGCTGTCCCGCGCCAGGGCCTCGCGATACGCGCCCACGGCATCGCCGAGCTTGCCCTGTTTCTTGAGGACCACGCCCAGGTTGTTCCAGTACCCCGCGGCGCCGGGTGAAACGGCGAGCGCCTGGCGCATCAATTCCTCGGCCGCAGCGAGGTCCCCGCGCTGGGCGGTGATGGAACCGAGGAGGCTGAGCGCATCGGGCTGACGCGGAGCGCCGGCAAGCACGCGCCGGCACGAGGCCTCGGCCGCCTCGGACCTTCCCGCTCGGTAGTGGGCGACGGCGCCTTGCAGGGCGCCGGCCAAATCGCCGCGTGCCTGGGCGGTTGGCGTCGAGCGCGACACCGCCTAAGGGGCGGTTTCCACGGCAGCCGCCCAGGCCGCCGGAATCTCGCGGCGGTGCCAGGCCAACGCCGCGATGAGGGCGCCGCCGCGATCAAGCGCCGCATCGGCGAGGGCGATCATGCGGGAGTTGGGCCAGGCCACGGGGCGAACCCGGCGGACCCACTCGAATGCCTCGCGCTCGGCACCGCGGCGCTGCTGGGTGCGCAGGATCACCGCCGCCGCGGTAGAGCGCGAGATGCCGAAGTGGCAGTGCACCAGCACGTGCGGCGAGGGACCGAGCGCCGTCGCTTGGCCGAAGGCGAGAAGCGTCGCGATGTCTGCGCGCCGGGGTGCAAGGTAGCCCGCCGTCTCCTCGCTGACGTCGTGGAAACGCAGCCGCGCGTGGGCGTGATCGGGGAAGCGAGCCAGAACCTCGGGCTCGGCCTCGCCGGGATTGAGAATGGAGACGACGTGGGTGGTGTCGGCCTGGCACTGGGCCGCCAGTTCCGCGAGCCCGCAAACCGAGATCCGCAAGGGCATCGACGAGGGCTCGGCCATACACCTCCTCCGAGAAAACCAGATTGGACGGCCGCGAAGGGACGCGGTCAAACCAATAAAGCATGGATACGGAAACTCAACCATGTCCGCCAACCGAGACTTAAGACCTCGACCCTATGGTCCGCGCCTACATCCGGACACGACGTCTGGAGCGGGCACAACGCCCGCTGTGCAAAACGCACTTGGATCCTAGAACGAGGAGACTTTTACCGATGGTACTTTCAGTAAACACCAATCAGGGCGCCTTCCTGGCCCTTCAGAACCTCACCAAGACCACCAACCAGCTCGAAATCACCCAGCTCCGGGTGACGACGGGTCTTCGGGTCAATGGTCCCAAGGAAGACGCCTCGACGTTCGCCATCGCCAATACGCTGCGGGGCGACATCGCCGGCAACAATGCCCTCAAGATCGCGCTTGCCAACGGCGAGTCCGTGGCCAATGTGGCGATCGAGGCGGGCAAGGCGATCGCGGATATTCTGACCGAGATGAAGGCCAAGGTGGTGCAAGCCAACCAGGCCGGGCTCGACGCGGATTCCCGCACGGCGCTGCAGAACGACTACAACGCGCTTCGCAATCAGATCAAGACGATCGTTGCGACGGCCGAGTTCAACAGCGTCAACCTGATCAAGACCGGCGGCACCAACCTCGCGGTCCTGTCCACGGTGGACGGCTCGTCAATCACCGTCACCGCGCAGGATCTCTCGGTGACGGCGCTCGGAATCAGCGCGTCCAACCTGACCTCGAGCGCCAGCGCGAGTTTGGCCCTGACCTCGATCAACACCGCCATCACCACGGTGTCGAACGGTTTGGCCTCGCTCGGCTCGTCGGCCAGGCGGATCGAAATCCAGACGGATTTCACGACCCAGCTGATCGACATCCTGAAGGTCGGCGTCGGCAACCTGGTCGATGCCAACCTGGCCGAGGAAAGCGCGAACTTGACCTCGCTGCAGATCAAGCAACAGCTCGGCGTCCAGGCCTTGGCGATTGCCAATGCCGGCCCGCAGAGCGTTCTAGCGCTGTTCCAGTAGCAGACGTTTCTTTTGGCCTAATGGGGGTGGCCCGGGCAACCGGGCCACCCCTTGGCTTTTTGCGGCCCGCACCCTAACCGGGGCGAGATGGGGCGATGCCGCGGCGGCCGCGGAATTCACTCAACCCGATTCCGGCGAGGATGAGCACCAAGGCCCCCAGGGCCGCCCATTCCGGACGCTCGCCCAGGAAGATGGTGCCGGCGAGGACCGCCCACACCGGGATCAGGTAGTTGATCAAAGAAACGAACGTGGGCCCGGCGAGTGCGATTAGCTTGAAGAACACGACGGTCGCCGCGGCGGTCGAGGCCAGGCCGAGGAAGGCGAGCGCCATCGCCGCTTCGGCTCCGATCGTGGTCGGCCACGGCGTCCCGCGGCTCCACGCCGCCGGGACCATGATGAGGCTTGCCACAATCATCACCGCAGCGGCGGCAACCAGGGCGTCGCCCGCGGGACGCCGGCGGGCGATGATCGTGTTGACCGCGTACAGGACCGCCGCGCCCAAGACCGCAAGCTCGTAAAGAAGCGCCGTGCCGGTGCCGCGCAGCTCGAGCAGCGCGTCGGGGCCGATGAGTGCGACCACACCAAGGAACCCCAGCGCGAAGCCCGCCGCCCTGGTCCCGTTCAGCCGCTCGCCACGGACGAAGAAGTGGGCCAGAACCAGGGTCGTCATCGGCATCACGGCCATCAAGATGCCGGCAAGACCGCTGTCGATTCTTTGCTGGCCCCAACTGATGAGCCAGAACGGCACACAATTCCCGATCAGCGCGATGGCAAGGAAGAACAGCCATGCGCGGGGCCCGCCCGCCAGCGGTTTTCGCGCCGCCACAAGGACCAGTCCCAACACCGCCGCCGCCAGCACCAGCCTGCCCGCGACGACACTGGCCGGCGCCATCGCCGCGACCGCGATCTTGGTGAACAAGAACGAGCTTCCCCACATCGCGACCAGTGCCGCAAGCAGCAGCCAATGGCCGAGCGGCCGGCGCACGGTTGCGGGCTCGGGGGCCACGGCGTGGCCGCCGGATGTCGGTTCCTTAACCATATCGGTTAGCGCCCACTTAACATCTTTTGCTTGCCCTTGGCAGGAGGGCGCGACCGGCAGGGTCCCCCGCCGGTACCGTTCCCAATGGCGCCGCGGTCCATCGCGGCATCGCGCCAGTCCGAGGCGGGAGAGACAGCGGGTTCTCCCCAATGCAGCGCAGGTTGCAAATTCGCGTCGGTTCACTACCATGACCGGGCTTGTGCCCGGGCTGTGCGGTGTATCGCGGTTGGGGCTGCAGGAGGCGAGATATGCAAGGTGTTGCACGGGTCACGATGACAGGGCAATTTGCGCGGCGCTGCGCCACGGTTGTGGGCGCCCTCGCGGTGGCGCTGATGCTGTCGCCGGCGGCGGCCACGGAGCGATCGAAAACCAGCGAAGCCCTCGCCTGGGACCGTGCCCCCGAGACCCCGTTCCTGCTTGCCCAGGACGATGACGACCTTCTGCTCGATGACGACGACGATCTTCTGCTCGACGACGACGACGATCTTCTGCTCGATGACGAGTTCGTCGAGGAAGAGGAAGAGGACGCCGAGGAGACCGTCGCCGTGGCCGCCGAGGCGCATGAGGCCCTGTTCGCCGAGGAGCGTTACCCCTCGGCCGCCACCTGCGTGACCTGTCATCCCAAGCAGTACCGCGAGTGGTCGGTGTCGCAGCACTCGTATTCCCAGCTCAGCCCCGCCTTTCGCATCAACAACTCCGTGGCGCTCGACGACGAAGTCGGCGGCAACGTCATCGGCGACGGCACGCTGCTCTCGGTCGAAGTCTCGAAGCTGGTTCCGGGCTCGGAGGATATCGTCTACTTCAACCCGTTCTGGGGCATCGGCAATTATACCCAAGCTGGCCGCGAGCCCATTCTTGGCGGCCCGCTGGCCTCGCTCGGGATTCTCTTCGCCTCTCCGAACCTCAGCACCTATGGCGCCGAAATGGTCCCGTTCACCAACGACGTCGCCGGCTTCGCCACTGGCTATCAGGCGTTTTGGGACGACAACAAGCGCAACCTGATCCTCGAGCTTGCGGCCCGCAAGGACACCGACGGCGAGGGCTTCGATTCACTGGGTGTCGGCTTCCAGCTCCAACAAGCGATCGGCCAGCACATACAGCTGCAGCCCGAGGCGTTCTATGCCTTCAACGAAGGACAGTCCGACGGCTCCGGCTTCCGATTCGAAGTCTTAACCGTGTACTGATGCGAAAGCCCGAAGCCTGGCATCGCCACGACCGCGGATTCGGCGGGCATAGCCGATGTTCCTGAGTCCGCAAATCCTGCAGGTGGCCGGCGCGATCCTGGTCGCCGCGATGCTCGTCCAGGTCGCGGTGCTTCTGGTTTCTTCGGTCCGCCGCACCGCTTTCGAGGGCGAGCGGCGGCGAGAATCGCTCGAGTTTCTTCGCTACCGGGCGACCGCGGCGCTGGCCCATAGCAAAGACGAGCGCGAGCGGGTCGAACTGTCGTGGAATGGCTTCCGCAAATTCGAGATCGCCAAGAAGGATCGCGAGTCCGGGGACGTGTACTCCTTCTACCTCGAGCCGCACGACGGCAAGCCGTTGCCGGCCTTCCATCCCGGCCAGTACCTTACCTTTCAGCTCAAGGTTCCCGACCAGCCCAAGCCGGTGATCCGCTGCTATACGCTGTCGGACAGCCCCCACCACCCCGAGCGCTACCGGGTCTCGATCAAGAAGGCGCTGCCGCCTCCCGATGCGCCGGATGCGCCCCCGGGCCTGTCTTCGAGCTTCTTCAACGACGCGCTGCGCGAGGGTGATATCCTCGACGTCAAGGCGCCCTCGGGCCATTTCTACCTCGACACCAGCGAGGACAGCGCGGTGGTCCTGATCGGCGGCGGCATCGGCGTAACGCCGGTCCTGAGCATGCTGAACACCATCTGCGAATCCGACTCCAAGCGCGAAACGTGGTTCTTTCTTGGCGTCGGCAACCACGCCGACCACGTCATGAAGGACCACCTCGAGCGCCTGAACTGGGAGCACGACAACGTCCACCTGCATGTCTGCTATGCCCACCCCACCGAGGACGACGTCCTGGGCAAGGACTACCAGCACGAGGGTTGGGTGGGGGTCGAGCTGTTCAAGAAGGTGCTGCCCTCCAACAACTGCGAGTTCTACATCTGCGGCCCGCCGCCGATGATGGATTCGGTCACCACCGGCCTCAGGGAGTGGGGGGTGCCCGATGAGCACGTCAACTTCGAGGCGTTCGGGCCGGCCACGGTCAAGAAGAAGCGGCCCCAGGCCGAGGCGCCGGCGGGCGCCGACATCGAGGTTTCGTTCTCTCGCGCGGGCAAGACGCTGAAGTGGGACACGGAGGCGGAATCGCTGCTGGACTTCGCCGAGGACAACGGCATCGTCATCGATGCGGGCTGCCGCGCCGGCAACTGCGGCACCTGCATTACTGCCATCAAGTCCGGCGAGGTCACTTATATCAACGAGCCGGGAGAGCCGCCGGAGGCGGGCTCGTGCCTGACCTGCATCGCGGTGCCCAAGGCCAACCTGACGCTAGACGCATGATACGGCGGCCACCGACGCCGTGGCGATCCGGCGGCCACAGGAGGAGGAAACGGGAATGAAACCTAGCCATCGCACGATGGGGTCGCGCCGGTGCCTCGCCGCGCAAGAACTGAGGCTCGATCCCGCCGCCGTGGTTGGTCCCGACGCCTGCGGCGAGTGTCACAAGACCTCGGTGGCAGCGTGGAGCCTGACCCACCACGCGACCACCTTCAAGGACTTGCCGCGCAGCGACGAGGCCAAGGAGATCACCGGGAAACTGGGGATCAAGCGCATCAAGGCCGAAAGCGACTGCCTGACCTGTCATTTTACCTCGGGCATGGACGGCGACCGCGTCAAGCCGATCGCCGGCATTAGCTGCGAATCATGCCACGGCGCCGGCCGGGACTGGATCAAGGTGCACAGCGATTACGGTGGCAAGGACGTGACGCGCGAGAGCGAAACCGCCGAGCACCGCGACCAACGGATTGCCGATTCCGCGGCCGCCGGCATGATCCGGCCGGAACGGCTCTACGACGTTGCCGCCAATTGCTACGGCTGCCATACGGTGCCCAACGAACGACTCGTCAACGACGGCGGC
>CAYUNL010000156.1:0-6759 GCA_964446055.1 uncultured Alphaproteobacteria bacterium
CACTGCCCGGACCGAGATCGTGGTCCCCTACACCACGCGCATCTGGCTCGCGCAACTGCGTGCCTAAGGGCGGCGATGACCGGCTCGCACAGGCCCGATACGCTGAACATGACTCTCGAGGAGTACGAGCAGCTCAATCCGGTCACACTTGTCGAACACGACGGCGTAAAGATCGTCTATTGCACGCCCACACTGACCACCAAATGGCGCGCCGACGGCGCCTATCGCAACGAGCCACGAACGCTCGAGTGGATCGCCGAGTTCGCGGCTGAGGAGGTTCTTTTCGACGTCAGCGCCAACGTCGGCATGTACACCATGTGGGCCGCGATGACGCGGGGCGCGCGGGTCTACGCCCTCGAGCCGGAATCCCAGAACTTCGCGGTGCTTTCGAAGAACATTCTCTACAATCGGGTCCAAGACAGCGTCACCGCCTATTGCATCGCCATTTCCAACGAAACCAAAGTCAGCCTGCTCAACCTGAGCGGATTCTCAGCCGGCGCGGCCTCGCATGCTTTCGACGCCCGGGTCCATGCGTCCGAGCAGCCAGACGTTGGGCTCGATTCGTTCGAGCCGGTGTTCCGCCAAGGCAGCATGTCGATGTCGATCGACGCGCTCGTCGCCTACGGTCTACCGGTGCCGACTCACATCAAGGCCGATGTCGACGGCTTTGAGGACAAGGTCATCGACGGCGCGCGGGAAACCCTCGCACGGCGCCAGACGGCCTCGCTGCTGGTCGAGATGGACCCATGCGTGGATGGGCACCGCAGCGCGCTGCAATTCCTCGAGGGCATGGGCTACGCTGCCGAGGACACCGGCGAAGGCAACGTAATTTTCCGCGCCCGCTTATAGGAGCTTGAGCAGCGCCTCGGGGTGGCGGCGGTCGCGGCGCCATCGCCGGAAGACATCGGTGCGAACCCGCCAGTAGGCTGTGGCCGCGGCAACCATCCGCGAGAGCGACCACGATCCCTGGCGCCGCCAAACCACAACCTCCATCCGGAACGGAGCCAGCCACAGCACGATCGACAGCCACGCCACGGCGGCCGATCGGCACCAGCGCGGCAAGCGGTAGCCCCAGGCCCGGTACTTGTCGGCCAGAAGCAGCCTGAGCCGCATGCGATCGAGGCCGGAGAGGACATCGCCGTGGGTCTTGGCGAGAGTCCCGCGCTGGAAACCGCTGAGCGTCCGTTTGCCGTCGGACCAGTGCCAGGGCTTTCCGTCGAAGGTACTGTGCAAGAGCGAATCGTCCCAGGCCAAGCCGAGCCAGTCGCAGAGCCTTTCGAGGGTCTGGCGTGGCTGGTTGTGGAGGTCCTCGAGCCGCACGGCTCGCGAGTTCCGTTCGTTCCACGAAACCAGCAGCGGCTTGGCCCCGTCGTTCGGCCACTGGTTGAGGATTGGCTTGGCGTGATCGAGAGCCGCCCCAGCACCCGATGCGGAAGATCGATCGCGCGACCCAGCTCGCTGCCGCGGGTATGCGCGAACCACGATCCGAGCGACTGAACCGGTTCGCGGACACAGTGCACGAATTGCATGTGTGGGTTGAAATCGGCGATCAGATGCTCGACCTGCGAGAACTGCGGATTGTGGCCCTGGAAAACGATGAGCGGGTTCTCGGAGCGCATCCTGCGCCCTAGCGCCTCGGCGTACGCCGCGTGCACCGCCTGAAAGAAGAACTTGCGCGAAACCCGTCCGTCGACGCCGATGCCCAGCGGCATCTTGCGGATGAGGCGTTGAATGAAGACGTCTCGGTCGGGGCCGACGCGTTCGTCGCGGCCCTCGCCCATCCCGTTGAGATTGTAAACCAGCCCGGCGCCCCGGCCGACGTCGATCACCTCGCTGATCGAGGTGGGGTCAAACAGAACCTCGTAGGCGCCCACAAAGCTGGCCACAAGTTCCGCCGGGCGGAGCCCCCCGTGGCGATCCCAAAACGTATGGAAGCCGCACAGATAGACGACCGGAAGCATGAGAACGTCGGGATGCGAATCGAGCAGGCTTTAAAGGAAGATCGAGCCCGAACGGCCGTAATAGTGGATCGAGGCGACACGGTTGAGGCGGTGGGGATCGATCTCCGCCATAGCGGTCTCGGCGGGCGGCAAGGCGGCGAGGGCGGTCATCGCCAATCGTGCGCCCAGCGGCACTCGCCCGGTTCCCCGCCGAGCATCGATTCGCAGACGTCGAGGTCGCGCTGGTTGTCGAACTCACACCAGCGCCCGTCGACGCCGACGGTACGCACCTCAATGCCGGCGGCGAGCAGGCGGGACAGGAGGGCGGTCGAATCGAGGCGGTCGCGCTCGGCCGGTACGAGCCCCGCGAGATAGGCCGCGGTGCGGCGCCATCCCGCCGGCGTGAACTTCATCAGCCCCATGAACTGGCCGCGGATGTCGTCAAGCTCGGCTGCGCGTCCGCCGATCTCGGTCAGGCGTCCGCCTTGGGTCTCGAAGATCTCGGCATCCGCGAGCGGGGCTTCGAAACGCGCGCACCAAAGATCGCGCCACAATCTGTCGTAGGCGACGACGATGTCGCCGGCCGCAGCGGCGAGCGCAGCCACGATGTCGGCGTGATAGACGATATCGGCGTAGGCGACGATCGCGTCATCGCGTTCAAGATGGTGGGCGGCACAAAGGAGCGTGCCGACCATGTTCGTGTGCTCCCACCGCGGGTTGTCAAGAACTTGAACGGAGGCGGGGACCAACCGCTCTTTTACGTAGCCACGGACCAGCACGACGTCGTTTGCCGAGGCGGCGCGCAGGGCCTCGATCTGCCACGACAGGAGCGACCGCCCGGCGACCTCGACCAGGCACTTGGGTGAATCCTGGGTCAAGTTGCCCATGCGCGAACCGCGACCGGCGGCAAGGATGACAGCCTTCATTGGTCGAGCCCCAGGGCGTGGCGGAGGAGCGCGCGGTCAAGGGCGCGATAGGGCGCCTCGCGCTCGGGATGCCACATGACGCCCATGACGGACCGGCCTGGCCAATCGCAGGCCTCGGCAAATCCATCGGGCGTCAGCGCCAGTGCCCGAAGCGGCGAATGGACGGCCGCAGCCGGAATGCCGTAGCCGTGGAAGGAATTGACCTCGATCGAGCGCGCGCCAAGCGCGAGTCCGTTCACGTCGGCTGCGAAATCCACCGGGTGACGTGTGGCGACGTGGGCATCCCGCCCACAGCGCTCGAGCGAGCCGCCGAAGTAGCTCTGAAGCATCTGCAGGCCGCGGCAGACCCCGAACACGGGCCGGTCCGCGGCGATGAAGTAATCGAGCAGCGCGCGCTCGGTCTGGTCGCGGAGCGGCGCCTCGCCGAGGTCGTTGCCACCGCTCAAGATCAGCGCGTCGAGATCCCATGCCCGCACCGTCGCCGGCGCTTCGGCACCCAGGTTGGGGACCGGCATCCAGGTCGCTTCGGGAACCGCGTAGGCAAGGAACGGGGCCCAGTCGTGGGCCAGGGCGTCGCGAGCTTCGCCGCTATCAGGCGCCGCAACAACGCGCATCGTCAGGCCGAGTCGATACGCCATGCGCGGCTCTTAGTCGGCCTGGGCGGGACGGACGATCTTGTCGGCGCAATTGAGCTCAACCCGGCCGGCGCCGAGCAGGCGCTCGAAGGTGCGCTCGCCGCAGCCTATAGCCGCCGGGAGGCCGAACTCGGCGCAACGAATCGCCATGTGCGAGTTGACGCCGCCGTACTTGGTGACCAACCCCTTGATGCCTTTGGTGAAGATCCAGTCGTATCCGGGATCGGCGTTCTCGATACAAACGATCTTGCCGAACAGGCCGATGCTCGCCGGGGTCTGCGCATCCAGGAGCACGGTCCGTCCTTCGACCCACGTCGCGCCGATGAAGTTGGCAGCGCTGCGATGCAAGGGAACGACGTAGGTATCGCGCGAATCGCGGATCAGATAGCTGAGCTTGAGCGTCTGCGCCATGGCCACCCCACGGCGGCCGCGCTCGGCAAGGTCGAGGAAGTGAAGATCGGAATCGTCGAACAGCGGGTCTATCAGGGGCGCCAGAATGGCGCCAAGATCGATATGGGAGAGGTCATCCCGCCCCAGCCCAAGACGCTCGCCCCAGTCAGCCATCGCGTGCAAGGCATCCGAGAGATTGCGGGTGAACACGAACTTGGCGTACTCGCGTCCGGCGATCGCGCGGCGCGCGTACTCGATCAACCCGGCGCTGCCGATGCCATCGAGACCGGCCTCGGCCATGAGGCGGTCGATGCCATCCGCCTCGGCGGCGCTGAGTGCGAAGGAAAGCGGGACCGGCGGCGCCGCCGCAACCACGCTCTCGGCGAACAAGTCGTCACGTTCGTCGTAGCGGAGCGACATGATGTCGTAAGTGCCCGGCCGCAGGTGACCGTAGCGGTGGAAGAAGACCCGAGGCGCCAGCTCGCCGCGACACACGGCATTGAAGTCCGCCGTGAGCTCGCCGGTGACGGTATGGATCGAGCGCTTGTAGGCCGCCAGGCGCTCGTCCGAGAGAGCGCCGCGGGCGACCGCCGAGCGGAGCAAGGCTTCGGCGATGAAGGCGTGGCGGGCGATGATGGAGAACGGGAGGGTACCGAGCTTGCGGCACTCCTCGATCAGATCGGCGACCAGGAGCAGAAGATCGGTCGCCGAGCCGCGGGCGAGGCGCTTGGCTTGCGAGAGATCGCGCTCGCTCTGCGCCGCCACGAGATTGTTGATGGCGCCGAGCGCAAGGCCGAGCGTGCCCTCGGGGCCCGAATCGAGGCAGCGCGCGGTGAGCGCGCGTAGACGATCGCGGAAGTCGGCCCGGGCGGCCGTGCCGAGCAGCTCGCCATAGCGGCCGGCGAAGCTCTCATCGAAGGTCAGGTCGAGGCAGGTATGGGCGATCTCGAACTCGATCTTGTCGTGCATCTCGGGGTGGTCGTCGAGACGGCCCAACCAGGCGTCAACGATCGGGCCGGCGACCGCCTCGGGCAGGCCCGAGGGCAGGAACGAGTTGAAGCTGTTGCGAACGTCGATATAGGGATGCCCGCCGATCATGACCATCAGCTCTTCGGAGGGCAGCGCTCGATAACCCATGCGCTCGCGACCCTGGCTCCATACCGAGCGAGTGACTAGCTCGCGATAGAGCGATCGTGCGAGCGGCCTGGGCGTGGTGCCGATGATCTCGGCCGGGTTCCAGTCCGGCATGATGCCGAGGATGGTTCGCGAGCCGGCCAAGCCACGTCGCGGCCGCGAGCGTCCGGCGATGAAATCGTTGACGAACTCGAGCCGCTTCGAGACCCGCTTGCCGGTCCCCGACAGCCAGTACTTGCGCAGGCTGATGCGGCGAACCTGGAACAGGTAGAACGCGCCGTCGCCGGTCATCGCGAACTCGATGTCCAAGGGTACCGGTCCGCCGATTGACTCGAGCTCGCGGGCCATCTCGACGATCGCGGCGACGCGTTTGGATTCGATGTGGCGGTCGTCGGCGTCGCGGAAGACCAGCACCGCCTTGTTTACGCCGGTGCCGCCGGTGATCGAATCGGTCTGGCCCGATTCGTCGTCATAATTGAGGACGTAGAAGGGCGAGCCACGCTCCATGTCATGGGTGGTGATGACGCCGCTCAAGCTCACGCCGACAAGCATGGGCTGGACCAGAACCTGGTCCAAGGGGTTGCCGGGATAGGAGGCGATGACCGCCGAAACGGCCTCTTCCAGCGCACCGGGATCGGCGCCGTCGACGTCTAGGCGGCTGGTGTAAGCGCCTGCCTGGGAGTTGTCGGCCCCATCCTCGCCGGCCGCACTCGAGCGGACTGCAAGTCGGATCGCACCGAAACGCGCGGCGATTCGGGCCAACACCGCGGAGCGATCGGCCCGCCAGTCTTCGACCCCGAAATAGAGGAGATCGAGGACGCGGGCCCGGCGCACCAGCGGCGCCAGCCGTTCGAGCGTCTCGGCCTTGGTGCCGAACGTGAATACGGCGCCCGCGCCGGCGCTGGGCCGCGCTCCCTGGGGGACCGCCGATAGAGGCGTGTCCAGCACCGCGCTCACCGCTGCCATGCTTGTCTCACGAGCGCGATTTAGCCAAAGTATGCTTAACAATCCCTTACGTTCACCGGCACCTAGCGATAACCACTTGTTAACGATAAGCGCCTATCACCAGGCGATGTCAGACGTGGCCGACGCTTTCGCCGCCGCGCTGGGCCACCACCAGGCCGGCCGCGGCGCAGAGGCGGCGCTTCTCTATGCCGAGGCGCTGGAACAGAACCCGGCACACACCGGCGCGATGTTCAACCTGGGAGCGCTGATGGCGGCCCAGGGCCGGTTCAGCGACGCCGCCGGCCTGTACGAGAAGGTCTTGGAGCTGCGGCCCGAAGACGCCGATACCTTGGCGATGGTCGGCAACCTCATGCTCGCGCAAGGGCGCATCGCCGAGGCCGAGGAACACTACCGGCGGGCGCTCCAGCGAAACCAGGGGCTGGCGGCGGCCTGGGTCAACCTGGGCAACGTCTGCGGGCGTACCGAGCGCCTCGAAGAAGCGGTGGGCCTGTATGAAAAGGCGCTCGCCATCGATCCGACGCTGGCGCAGGCCCGCACCAACCTGGGAACGGCACTGAACACGCTCGGTCGAAGCGACGAGGCCAAGACATGCTTCGAAGCCGTGGTCGCCGCCAATCCAAGCGATGCGAATGCCCACGACAGCTTGGGCAACCTATTGGTCGCCGAGGGCCGCTGCGAGGAGGCGATCGAGCACTATCGGGCGGCCATCGAGCTCGAGCCCGAGGGGGCGCAGCCCTACTACAATCTCGGCGCCGTGCTTGAGAAATT
>CAYUNL010000157.1:0-6726 GCA_964446055.1 uncultured Alphaproteobacteria bacterium
GCGCGCGTCCACTGCACCACGTGACCGGCCCCGTCGGCCAGCCTCAGCGCTCCCCGGGCCTCGGCGATCACGGTGCTTTGGCCACGGGCAATCCGCAAAAGCGAGATGCCGCGGTCGGGCACCAGCACCAAACGGTAGCCGGCATCCCGGCGCGCGCCCTGAAAGACGACGAACTCGAAATCCCCGGCGTCTGACCCGCCGGCGATCTCGGCGGTCAACGAGAACGCGTTGGTGATCGATTGGCCGAGCGCGATCTCGGCGGCTCGTTCACGCGGCGGCGGTTCGAGGCGTGCGCCTTCGGCCGGCTCGTCTCCCAGGCTCTTGGCCAGGAGATCGGCGAGCAAGCCGACCGCCAAGTCCTTGGCCGAGGCCTCTTCCGCCCGGTCCCGCGTGGTCGTCGCCGCGCCGGCCCGGCTCAACAATCCGCGGCGAGGGTCGACCGCGAAACTGCCGCTTACCACCCGCCACGCCGGGTTGCGGGTGTAATCGCCGTCGCCGAAATCATCGAAAATAATCCGCGTGCGCCACGGGACGTCGAAGCGGTCGGCCAGGTCGCGCAGGAACAACGGATCGGCCGCGCGACCCCGGTCGGCCTCGTTGATCAGTGCGCGCAATGCCTCGACCAGCTCCTGGGTCTGCCCTTGGCCCGCGTCGAACGCGCCGTAGCGCCCAGGCCGCGCTCGCCGCCAAGGCGCAAAGCCCGATCGCCGCTACCGTGAGCCGCAACATCCGCTTCGTCCCTCCGATTCGCTTCGCGCGATAAGTTTAGGGGCCGGGGACGGCGTTTCGCAACACCGGCGGCCATTCCAGCACCGACGGTCTCATTGATCTGGGTTAATGCCCCAATCGGTATCTCGACAACAGTAGCGTTAGCTAGATGCGCGTTGCGCTGCTCTGGCGAGCGCTGCCCGTGGTCCCTCGCGATTCACCCTCTGATCCGGAGCCGCCCATGGCCAAGGTAACCTTCATCGACCCGGATGGCACCCGCCATCAGCTCCACGTGGAGGCCCCCATGTCCCTCCTCCACGTCGCGCGCCAAAACGACATTGCCGTCGAGGGGGCGTGCGAGGGTTGCGTGTCCTGCTCGACCTGTCACGTCGTCGTCGACCCGCGGGACTACCGGCGGCTGCCGGCCCCCGACGAGGACGAGGCGGAGATGCTGGATCTCGCCTTCGGGCGTACCGCGACCTCCCGGCTCGGCTGCCGGGTCCGCATGTCCGAGGAGCTCGATGGCTTGACCGTAACCGTGCCGGCCAAGTTCGCCGGCTGAGTTCCTCGGGGCTTCGTCCGACGCGGAGGATATCGAGACCACCAACGCGGCGGATCAACCGTAGGCGACCCGATCACGCCCGGAAATGGGAGGCAGTCATGAAACCTTGGACCGCATTCGGATTGTGGAAGGCGGACGATATTCCGTGGGACCGCTTCGACCGCTCCCGCCTCGACGCCGATCTCGTGAGCCTCATCAAGGCGGCGAGCATGGTCGAAACCAATGCCCCCGTCTACGCCACCTACCTGGGCAACGTCTTCCACGAGTATCCGGACGTCCAGAAGCTGGCCCGAACGTGGGCCGAGGAAGAGGTCCGTCACGGCCAGGCCTTGGGCCGCTGGGCCATGCTCGCCGATCCGGATTTCGACTTCGAGACCTCGTTCAAGCGTTTCACCGACAGCTTCCAGGTGCCGGTCGATCGGTCCCAATCGGTGCGTGGCTCGCTCACCGGCGAGGTGCTGGCCCGCTGCGTGGTCGAGACCGGCACCAGCTCCCACTACACAGCGATCCGCCGCGCCACCACCGAGCCGGTCCTGGAGGAGCTGTGCCATCGCCTGGCCGCCGACGAGCTGCGCCATTACAAGACCTTCTACGAGCTCTCGAAGCTGCTTCGCGCCAAGGAGGGCGTCGGGCTCATCAACCGGGTGCGGGTCGTGGCCGGGCGCGTCGCCGAGGCCCAGGACGAGGAGCTCGCCCACGCCTACCATGCGGCGAACAACAAGGAGGGCCCCTTCGACCACAAGCGCAACAGCCATGCCTATGCGCGCAGGCTCTATCCCATCTACCCGCCCTACCTGATCGAACGCATCGTCGCCATGCTGTTCAAGATCGTCGGCCTCAAGCCCCACGGCCGGTTGAGCCGGCTGGTCAGCCGGCGGGCCTACCGCTTCTTGCAAAAGCGCGCGCGCCGGCACGCCATGGCCGGAGCCTGAGGCCAACCTCGGCGCTGGGCGGTGTTTCGCGGTACGGGGCGGTCCTCCGAGCGCTGGGAGTCCCATCCATCTAGGTCAATGCATCGATCGCCAGTATCGAGTCAACTAACGTTGGGTAAGTGCCTTTTGTGCCGCTCCATCGAGCGCCGCCCGCGGCGTTCGTGCGATGGACCGACAAGCCACCGAGGAGGTGTGTTATGTCGAAAGGCCTTATGCAAGCGGTATTCGTCGGCCTCGTGATGGGGCTCGTCATGATCGTCGCGCCGTCATCCTCGGCACGTCAATCGGCGATGTCCCAACTCGCCGATGGCGTCCTCGTCTATCTCGGGGTCATGCCGACCGCGACGATGTTGGAGCACAAAGCGGACTATCCCGGGCATTTCCCGAACGAGCGGGTGCCAACGGGGAAGAACGTCCATCACGTGATGTTGGCGCTGTTCGACAACCTCAGCGGCGAGCGGATCACCGACGCCGATGTCGATGCCCGCATCTCGCCGCTCCGCCTCGTCGGCCCCAAGAAGCACTTTCACACGATGACCGAGGCGGGGGCGCCGACCTATTGCGCATACTTCACCCTCTCGCCGCGCGATCGCTACGTCATCCATGTGACGGTCTCTCGGCCGCAAATGACCGAGCTAGTCGAGGCCGAGTTCGAGTGCCCGCTGCACGAGTAAGTACGCCGAGGCCTACCGTTCGACCTCGAGGCTCACGCGCATCGCGCGCGCCCGCGCCTCGATGCGGTCGGCCTCGCCGACCCGGCCCGCCGCGCGCAGCATCGCCGCGTAGCCTTCGAGCGTCTTCGCCAATTCACTATCTTCGGACCCCCGGACCTCCTCCCAGGCGGTCAGCGCGCGCTCGTAGTAGTGCTCGGAATCGCCGTATCGATCCTGCTCGGCGTAGAGCCGGGCCAGGGTGCCAAGCGTCGTCGCGATGAAGGGATGGTCCTCGTCCAGCTCCTCCTCGGCGATCGCCAGCGCCTCCCGATAAAGCGGCTCGGCCAGCTCGTAACGCGCCTGCGCATGGTAGAGCGCGGCCAGTTTGTCGAGGCTGAGGGCGACCGCGGCATCCCCCGGTCCGTAGGCCGCGCGGCGGATCTGGAGCGCCTGCAGGTGAAGCGTCTCGGCCTCGGCGTAGCGTTCCTGGGCGCGATAGACCTCGGCCAGGTTGTGGGCGCTGACGGCGATCTGCACGTCCTGGGGGGTCAGCCTCGAGTTCAGGATGTCCAGCGCCCGGCGGTGAAGGGTCTCGGCCTCGCCGTAGGCCCCGGCCGCGCGATGGAGCTCGGCCAGGTTGTTGAGCAAGGTCGCCGTGGTCACGTCATCGCGGCCGAATTCGTCCTCCCCCATTGCCAGCGCTTCCTCGGCAAAGGGGATCGCATCGGCGAATCGTCCTTCGCCGAACAGCGCCTTGGACCGGTCGTAGGCTTCCAGCAGCGCATCCGATTGCGCCGCCGCGCCACCCGCCGCCATCAAAACGCCCAAGAAACCGAGCGCCGCGATCTTGATCCCGACCATGGCCAAGACTACCACGGCCCACGGCGCACGAACCGCGGGCTAACGGCATCTTTACCGTAGCGGCCGATCATGGCGCGGTGCCTGAACCCGAAGAAGAATCGCTCCGCGCCATCGACACGCAAGCCCATCGCCTGTGGGAGCTGGGGCGCAACGCGATCGTCGGATGGCGCCCGCATCGCCTCGGCATCGCGCTCGTGGTGGCTCGCGATTATGTGCTCTTGGAGCGCGCGGACGCACACCCGCGAATGGTCCACGGCCGTCGCCGCATGGGCGCGCGGACCTTCGCCGAGGTCGCCGAGCGACTCGGCGTCGAGCCGCGGACGGTCGCGTTCGCGTGGTCGGGCGGCGAGCTTCCGTGGCCCGCGGTGGAGAGCATCGTCGCCCGCTACGCCATCTCCCAGACCCGGCACCGCGCGGTGATTCTGTTCGATATCGTCGGCTTCTCGCTCCTGACGCCGCGCGAGCAGATGGCCCAGATCAACTCGCTGGAAAACTCCATCAACATCGCCCGCGCGCGCATGCGCCAGCGCGGCGTTGGCCTCGATCTCGCGCGCTCCTCGACGGGCGATGGCTGCTACGTCTGGAATCGGCACAAGGGTCTCCAATCGGACCTCGACCTGTGCTCGCTATTGATGCTGGTGCTGGCCGACAACGCCATCGCCCAGGCCAAGGGCAAGCGCAACCTCGTTCCCCGCCTGCGCGCCTCCTTCACCGTCGGCAGCCACTGGTCCTACCGCCAGGTCGAGGGCGCCAACGGCCTGGGCGCCGATTACATCGTCGGCGACGCCACCATCGCGCTGGCGCGGCTCTTGGAGAAGGCCTTGCCCGGCCAGATTCTGATCGGCGACTTCGCGCGGCCGGGCGGCGGCGGCGATGCGGCCGATGCGGTCGATACGCTGGCCTTCATCGCCCGCTCCCAGCACCTGCTCGACCGGTTCCTCGGGATCGAGCTCTCGGGGGAACGGGTCAGCGACATCCGCTGCTACCTGACCGGTCCGCCGACCGGCACGGGGCGCTTCGAGATCGCCCGTCACCGCATTAGCGACAAGCACGGTCTGTACCACAGCGCCTTCAACGCCAAGATGAACATCCACCGCGGTGGCGGCGAGCCCATCTTCCTCGGCGTCCAGGCCGCTGAGCTCGCCGCCTTCGACGCCTCGATTACCCTCGTCAGCTCGACCGCTTGAGGTCCACCGCGCCGCCGCCCGCCGGCCTCAGGCCGGCGCGTCGGATTCCCCGCCGAATACCTTGATCGCCTTTGCCGCGACGCTGAAGACCAAGACCAAGGCCGCCCAGTGGACCCACCAGCCTTCCGTGAAGACCAGATCGACGACCACCAGAATCGCCAGCAACAGGGCGACCCGCGCGGTCCAGAACAAGAAGCTTCGAGTGCGTCCGGCCGACGCAGCGGACTGCCCCTCCTCGATCGCTCCGCTTGGCTGCGGCGGCGCCGCCTCGGCTTGCGGTGCGGGGTGCGCATCGAGGCTGACCCAATAGGTCGACACCGGATCGGCGATATTCTTGACCGACTGCATTCCAGCATACTCGTAGCCAAGCGTGAGCTTGTTCTTCACCTGCTCGTAGACGGTCCCGGAAATGCAGATTCCGCCGGGCCGAGCAAGGCCTTGCAGCCGGGCCGCTACGTTTACCCCCTCGCCGAAGATGTCCTCGCCCTCGATCATCACGTCGCCGAGGTTGATGCCGATGCGGAAGTGCATGCGCCGCGCGCTCGGCAAGGGGGCGTTGCGCCCGCCCAGCTCGCGCTGGATCTCGGCTGCACACTGGACGGCTTCTACGACGCTCTCGAATTCCGCCAGCAGTCCGTCGCCCGAGGTGCTGACGACGCGGCCGCGGTGGCGGTCGATGAACAGGGCCATGGCGCCGCGGTAGGAGGTCAACGTTTCGAGGGTCGCTACCTCGTCCTCGCCCATGAGGCGGCTGTATCCACTCACGTCGGCGCACAGAATGGTGGTTAGTTTACGTCGAACCGAATAGGGCACGAGCCCGCTGCCGCTGGAGCGCCGAAGCCCCCCTTCTTGGGCGAAACCAAACCGCCCGGCATTGATCTGGATCAGGCGCCGATTGCGCCTTGGGCGCCGGCTGCTCCCCTCGGTACTGGCGGTCGGGCGGCGAGGTCACTACAATGCCGCGCTCTGCCGAGTGGAGGGAGCGGATGGACGCGGACAACGAGTACCTGCTGGAATTACGCGGCGTCGACAAGAGCTACGGCGACGTCCAGGTCCTGAAGGGCGTGGCACTGGGGCTGGCGGACGGCGAGTTCGTCACGATCCTCGGGCCCTCGGGCTCGGGCAAGACGACGATCCTGCGCATGATCGGCGGTTTCACCGATCCCTCGGGCGGCGAGATCCTGTTCGAGGGCCGCGACATCGTCGGCGTCCCGATCTTCCGCCGCCCCTTCAACACCGTCTTCCAGGACTATGCGCTGTTCCCCCACATGACGGTCGAGCAGAACGTCGCCTACGGCCTCAAGGTCCAGGGGGTGCCCAGGGACGAGCTCAAGCGGCGGGTCGACGAGGCCTTGGACACGGTCTCGCTCAAGGGCTTCGAGCACCGCTATCCCAACCAGCTCTCGGGCGGCCAGCGCCAGCGGGTGGCGTTGTGCCGGGCGCTGGTGTGCGCGCCGCGCATCCTCTTGCTCGACGAGCCGTTGGGTGCGCTCGATGCCGAGTTCCGCCGGCACATGCAGATGTTCCTCAAGCGCCTTCAAAAAGAGATCAAGACTACCTTCCTATTCGTCACCCACGACCAGGAAGAGGCGATCACCATCTCCGACCGCATCTGCGTGATGAGCGAGGGCCTGATCGAGCAGGTGGGCGCCCCGACCGAGCTCTACTACCGGCCGCATAGCGAGTTCGTCGCCGGCTTCTTCGGCGACAACAACCTGATCGCCGGCCGCCTCGGCTCCGGTGACGCCGCCGAGCGCCAGGTCGAGACCGACATCGGACCCATCCGCTGCGGACTCGACGGGCTACCCGAAGCCGCCGCCGCC
>CAYUNL010000158.1:0-6622 GCA_964446055.1 uncultured Alphaproteobacteria bacterium
CCCTGGAAAAGGCGGCGCGGGGCTGAGCGGTTTGGCTACCTCGGACCGGGCCACCGCAATCGGTAATGGCTCGATGCCCGATCGCGAGACCTTTTACGTCACCAGTCCGATCTACTACGTCAACGACGTGCCCCACATCGGGCACGCCTACACTTCGCTCGCCTGCGACGTTCTGGCCCGATTCAAACGCCTCGATGGCTACGACGTAATGTTCCTCACCGGCACCGATGAGCACGGCCAAAAGGTCGAGAAATCAGCCCATGCCGCGGGGCTCGAGCCGCTCGCCTTCTGCGACCGCGTGTCCGAGAATTTTCGAGCGCTGTCGACGACGATGATGTACACGAACGACGATTTCGTTCGTACTACCGAGCACCGCCACACCGCCGCCTCGCAAGGCATCTGGCACCAGCTGATGGCGAATGACGAGATCTACCTCGGCACCTACGCCGGGTGGTACTCGGTGCGCGACGAGGCGTTTTGGGCCCAGAGCGAGGTCACCGAGGACGCGGGTGGCGCCAGGCGGGCGCCCAGCGGTGCGGAAGTGGAATGGGTGGAGGAGCCCAGCTATTTCTTTCGCCTCGGCGCCTGGGGCGAGAAGCTCCTCGACTTTTATGCCCAGCACCCTGACTTCATCGCCCCCGACAGCCGGCGCAACGAGGTCGTTAGCTTCGTTTCGGGTGGTCTCAACGACCTCTCGATCTCGCGCACCAGCTTCAGCTGGGGGATACCGGTGCCCGACGATCCGGCCCACGTGATGTACGTCTGGCTCGACGCCCTCACCAACTACGTGACCGGGGTGGGATTTCCCGACACCGACGCGCCCGAGTACCGTCGTTACTGGCCCGCCACGCTCCATATGGTGGGCAAGGACATCCTGCGATTCCACGCCGTCTACTGGCCGGCGTTCCTGATGGCCGCAGGGCTCGAGCCGCCCAAACGTGTCTTCGCACACGGCTGGTGGACCAACGAGGGGCGTAAGATATCGAAGTCGCTTGGCAACATCATCGACCCGGTGGCACTGGTCGAAACATACGGATTGGACGCGGTGCGTTACTTCCTGATGCGTGAGGTGCCGTTCGGTAACGATGGCGATTTCTCGCGCCGGGCCATGGTCAACCGCATCAACGGCGACCTCGCCAACGACTTCGGCAACCTCGTGCAACGCGTGCTCAGCATGGTTGCGCGGAATTGCGCGGCGGAAACGCCCGAGCCCGGCCCGCTCGCACCCGAGGACCATTCCCTCCTTGACCGGGCGGGTGCGCTTGCCGGGACGATGCGGGTGGAGATCGACTCGCAGGCCATCCACAAGGCGCTCATCCTTCTGTGGGCCGAGATCGGCGAGGCCAACCGCTACGTCGACGCGTGCGCGCCGTGGGAGCTCAAGCGTTCCGATCCGGCGCGGATGCGCACCGTGCTCTACGTTCTGGCCGAGGCAATCCGCCACTACGCGATCCTCGCGCAGCCGTTTGTTCCGGCGGCCGCGTCGCGAATCTTGAATCAGCTCGGAGTGGGGGAGGGGAGCCGCAGTTTCGCCCATATCGGCGAACCAGGGGCGCTCGAGCCGGGCACGCCGCTTCCCGAGCCCGAAGCCGTCTTTCCGCGTTTTGTCGAGACGCCGGAAGAGGTGGGGTGAGGTGAGGCCGCAGCGCGCCGCGTTCACCGCCGATGCTTGTCGATAGCCACTGTCACCTGAGCTTTCCCGATTTCGCCGACGAGATGGATGAGGTCATGGAGCGGGCCGCCGCCGCGGGCGTAGGCTCGACGCTGACCATCTGCACCCTGCTTTCCGAATTCGACACAGTGGTGGCGCTCGCCAGCCGATACGCGGGCGTCCACTGTTCAGTCGGCGTCCATCCCCACGAAGCTGGAGGCGCGCGCGACCTGGATGCCGAGACCCTCATCGAATTGGCGGGCCAACCCAAGGTCGTTGGAATCGGTGAGACCGGCCTCGATTACCACTACGAGCACAGTGGGCGTGATGACCAGCAGGCCTCGTTTCGCGCCCACATCGCCGCCGCCCGCGACACCGGCTTGCCGCTCATCGTCCACTCGCGATCCGCCGACGAGGACACCGCCCGGATCCTCGCCGATGAGACCGAGTCGGGACCATTCCCCGGCCTCATCCACTGCTTCACCGGCGGCTCCGCGCTCGCCGCGCGGGCGCTTGATCTTGGGCTCTACATTTCCTTCTCGGGCGTGGTCACGTTCAAGAACGCCGGGGATCTGCGTGCCATCGCCGCGGATGTTCCGTTGGATCGTCTTCTGGTCGAGACCGACGCGCCGTACCTCGCACCGGTGCCGCACCGCGGAAAGCGAAACGAGCCGGCATTCGTTGCCGATACCGCGGCCTTCGTGGCCGATCTCCGCGGCATCACCGTCGAGGCGCTGGCGGAAGCTACGACGGCGAACTTTTTTGGCCTCTTCGCCAAGGCCGAGGCGCCGTAATGCGCGTGACCATCCTCGGTTGCGGTGGTTCGGGCGGGGTGCCGCGCATCGGCGAGGACTGGGGCGTTTGCGACCCCGATGAGCCCCGCAACCGGCGCACCCGGGCCTCGATCTTCGTCGAGACGGGCCGCACCCGCGTCCTCGTCGATACCTCGCCCGATCTTCGCCAACAGTGTCTCGACCGCGGCATCGCCGATTTCGACGCGGTGGTCTACACCCATTCCCACGCCGACCACTGCCATGGCATCGACGAGCTCCGCGTGCTCGCCGCGCGCAACCGCCGCCCGATGCCGATTTTCGCCGCCGCTGACACGCTCGCCACGCTCAAGGACCGCTTCGGATACGCTTTTGGCGAACCGGACTCGCCGTACCCCGCGATCCTTGTAGGCCATGAGATCGACGGGCCGTTCACTCTCGGCGATCTCGAGGTGACGCCATTCGCGCAAGACCACGGTGGCATCACCACGCTCGGCCTCCGTTTTGGCGCTATCGCGTACTCCACCGACGTCGTCACCCTCCACGAGGCCGCATTCGCCGCGCTGGAAGGGGTGCAGACCTGGATCGTCGCCGCCTTGCGTCCCGAACCGCACCCCACCCACGCCAACGTCGACCAGGCCCTTGCCTGGATCGACCGCTTGCGTCCCAGGCGCGCCGTCCTCACCCACATGACCGCGCTGCTCGACTACGCCGCGCTATCCACGACGCTCCCCGACGGCGTCGAACCCGCCCACGATGGCCTAGTCCTAGTGGTCTGAGCGTCGCGCGATATCACCAAATGTGTTGAACGGAACTTCTAAGATAACACATTGAAAATAAATACGATACAGAACTTTTCCATAATATCCATTATGCGATTAGTGCGATGACTTCACAACTCGACAGGCTGCTAACGATCATGACACGGCTGCGCGATCCCGAGCGCGGCTGCCCATGGGATCGCCAGCAGGATTTCGCCTCCATCGCCCCCTACACCATCGAGGAGGCATACGAAGTCGCCGATGCGATCGCCGAGTCCGACATGGACGCGCTCAAAGACGAACTCGGCGACCTCCTGTTCCAGGTCGTCTTCCATGCCGAAATGGCGCGCGAGGCCGGCGAGTTCTCCTTCGAGGATGTGGCAGAAGCAATCGCCGATAAGATGGAGCGCCGCCACCCCCACGTGTTCGGCCAAGCGCGGATCGACGACGCTGCGACCCAGACCCATGCCTGGGAGGCGCACAAAGCCGCCGAGCGGGAGGCCGGAGCCGCCGATGGCGACCAAGGCGCACTCGCCGGTGTGCCGCACGCGCTGCCCGCGCTCATCCGTTCGCGCAAGCTCCAGGACCGTGCCGCCCGCGTTGGCTTCGACTGGCCGAGCGCTGGGGAGGTCTGGGACAAGATCGACGAAGAACGCACCGAACTGGCCTCTGAAATGAGCGCGGGCGCCGCTCCCGAACGGTTGTTGGACGAACTCGGCGACGTTCTGTTCGGTTACGTCAACCTCGCCCGGCACCTCGGCGTCGATCCCGAGACCGCACTTCGCGCCACCAACGCCAAGTTCGAGCGCCGTTTCCGGCGCATCGAGGCGCTCTTGGCCGAACGCGGAGAATCGCTCGAAGATGCCGGTCTGGAGGAACTGGACCGCCTGTGGAACCAAGCTCGTGCCGAGGAAGCCGTCGTGGAAGCCAAGTGAGCGCCGAGCCGGAATCTGCGGTCACTCTCGATGCCACGGGGCTCATGTGCCCCCTACCCGTCCTCAAGGCGCGCAAGGCCCTCAAGGCTCTTCAGGCCGGTGCGTGCCTCCGGGTACTGGCCACCGATCCGGCCTCGGTCATCGACTTTCGCCACTTCTGCGACGTCACCGACAACCAGCTTGTCGAACACGCCGAAAGCGACGGTGTCTTCACCTACCTCATCCGCAAGGGTGGCCGCGCCGGCTAGCCACGGCCGCGTTCGTCGGCCACCTCGCGAACGGACCGGGCGATGACCTCGGTGGCGCGGTCGAGCTCGGCGCGCTCGACAATGTAGGGTGGCGCCAACTCGATGGCGCCGCCCATAACGCTCGCCAGGACACCGTGCTCGCGCATGCGACGCATGATCGCGTGCGCCGTGTCGTCGGTGAAGGGCGCCTTGGTGGCGCGATCGGCGGTCAGATCCACGGCGAGCCATAGGCCCAGCCCGCGCACGTCGCCGACGATGGGGTGCTCGCCCAGCGCATCGCCGAGCGCACCCAGGAAATAGGCGCCGCTCTCCTTCGATCGCGTGACCAGGTCGTCACGCTCCATGATCGCAATGTTGGCAAGCGCCGCCGCGCTCGCTGCCGGGTTGCCCATGTGGCAGTGGGTGTGACGGAGGTCGTCCACGGCGTCGCAGATCTCGGGCCGGGCGATCAGGGCCGAGAGCGGGAAGTATCCGGCGCTGATGGCCTTGGCCAGCAGCATGATGTCGGGCACCACGGCGAAGTGGTTGACCCCGAACCACTCGCCGGTACGGCCGAACCCGGTGATGATCTCATCGGCGATGAAGACCACGTCGTGGCGGTCGCAGATTTCGCGGACCCGCGGGAAATATCCGGGCGGCGGGATCTGGACCCCGCCCCCCTGCATGATCGGCTCGGCGATGAACGCGGCGACGTTCGCTGGGCCTTCGTGGACAATCGTCTCTTCGAGATGATCGGCGCAAAACTCTCCGTACTCCGCAAAGTCCATGCCGAAGGGGCGGCGGTAGGCGAGCGGCGCCGGGACGTGGACGTAGCCCGCCGGCGGCGGGTCCGCGGGCTGACGGATGTTCATCGAATCGGTCGCGCCCAGCGCCCCCACGGTGGCGCCGTGATAGGCGTTCCAGCGGGCGACGATCTTGTTGGCGTGCGGCTTGCGGCCGCGGGCGCGGTGGTATTGCTTGGCCAGCTTGAAGGCGGTCTCCACCGCCTCGGAGCCGCCGCTCAGGAACAGCGACTTGCCGAGCTCGCCGGGCGTGAGTTCGGCGAGCTTGGCCGCCAGGCGGATGGTCGGCTCGATCATCTGCCACCGCCCCCCCAGGTGGTGGAGCCGCTCGAGCTGTTCGGCGACGGCCCGGGCCACCTCGGCGTTGCCGTAGCCGAGCGAGTTGGCGCGCGCGTGGCCGCTCACCATGTCGAGGAAGGTCCGTCCCTCGATGTCAGTGATCTCGACCCCCCTGCCCTCGGTCGCGATCTGTAGATCGCCCTCGCGCAGGTGCTCCATCTCGACCATCGGGAACATGCAGTGCTCGTAGGCGAGCGCGGTCAGCGCCCCGGCCTCGTTGTGTTTGGCTGCGGCTGGTTCGACCATCGGTCAATCCTCGTAAGCGCGCGCTTTGCGCGGCTATCGGTATCGTAGCCTTGGGCAAAGAAAGGGGCCAGTCCTTTCGGCCTGGCCCCGCGGTCGGGCGGCGGCTGCCGCCCTATTCCGGTATCTCGATTACATCATGCCGCCCATACCACCCATGCCACCCATGCCACCCATGTCGGGCGGCGGCATCGGCGGCTCTTTCTTCTCGGGCCTCTCGGCAACCATTGCCTCGGTAGTCACCAGCAGGCCGGCGACCGAGGCGGCGTCTTGCAGCGCCGTCCGAACGACCTTGGCGGGATCGATGATCCCGGCCTTGATCATGTCGACATAGGCCTCGTTCTGGGCATCGAAACCGAGCTTGTCGTTCTTGGAGTCGAGGAGCTTGCTGACCACCACCGAGCCCTCGACGCCGGCGTTTTCGACGATCTGACGGACCGGCCCTTGCAGCGCACGCTGCACGATCTCGACCCCGACGCGCTGATCGTGGTTGGCGGTCTTGACGTTGTCGAGCTTGCGCGCGGCGTAAAGGAGCGTAGCCCCGCCACCCGGGACGATGCCCTCCTCGACCGCGGCGCGGGTCGAATTGAGCGCGTCCTCGACGCGGTCCTTGCGCTCCTTGACCTCGATCTCGGTAATGCCGCCGACCTTGATCACCGCAACGCCGCCCGCCAGCTTGGCCAGCCGCTCTTGCAGTTTTTCGCGATCGTAGTCGGACGTCGTCTCCTCGATCTGAGCGCGGATCTGGGCACAGCGGCCTTCGATTTCCTTCTTCTTGCCGGCGCCGTCGACCAGGGTCGTCTCTTCCTTTGTGATCGAGGCACGCTTGGCGGTGCCGAGTGCGTCGAGACCGACGTTCTCCAGCTTGATCCCGAGGTCCTCGCTTATGACCT
>CAYUNL010000159.1:0-1343 GCA_964446055.1 uncultured Alphaproteobacteria bacterium
GGGCGGCAAGGACCTCGTCGAGTGAGTCAACTTCCTCGGCGCGCGCGCGCGCCGACATCTACAGCCCCCGCCGGGCTCCGTTTTGAGTCGCCCCGATGGCGAGCCCGCGCTATGGTTGGTCGCTAATCACGTTCCGTGGGAGAGCAGCCATGACTCACGAGATCAGGGTGGTGACACCGATCGTCACCGAAGGGCTTCGCCTCGACGAACATCTTGCCCTCCTGTCCGACGCCGACACCAAGGTCACTGGGGCCTTGCTCGACATCGGCCCGGCTTCGATCGAAGGAGACTATGACGAGGCGTTCGCGCTTCCCGACACGATAAACAAGGTGGTTCAGGCCGAAATCGACGGTTGCGCCGCCGCCGTCATCGACTGCATGGGCGATCCCGGCCTAAAGGCGTCGCGCGAGGCGGTGACGATTCCGGTGTTCGGACCGTGTGAGACGAGCGTGCACGTTGCGGCCACTCTCGCCCACACCTTCAGCGTGGTTACCGTTCTCGACAACCTGGCCACCCTTTTTGAAAACATGGTCGCAGTGTACGGCACGACCAAGCAGTATGCCTCGACGCGCTCGGTGGACATCCCCGTGCTCGAGTTGGAAAAGGATCGGGACACCCTCGTTCGAGCCCTCACGCGCGAAGCGGTCGCGGCGGTCGAGGAGGATGGCGCGCATGCCATCATATTCGGATGCACTGGCATGTTCGGTTGCGCCGAGGCAATCGAGGAAGGGCTCAGGGAACAAGGCCACACAGGCATTCCGGTGCTCGATCCGACGCCGGTTGCGGTGCGCTATGCGGCGGCCATGGTACGGTCCGGTTTGACGCATTCGAAACGCACCTACGAGGTTCCGCGGCAAAAGGTGATCAAGGGATTCGACATCCGCCAGCCCGTCGGCATCGCCGCCGAGTAGCGCCTTCGCCGACGTCTAGATGATCGCCGCGAGCCAGCGCGAGCGAACGGTGCCGCGGCCGACCGCGACACCGCCGCTTGGCGTGATTGGGGCCTTGGAAATGCTGGCGCTTCGTCCAAGACGCACCTGAGAGGCGTAACGTGACGGACCTGCCCGCTGCGGCCTCGCGCCCGCGCTGGAACCGGTTGTGGCTCCTGATCGTGCCGGTGCTGGTGCTCTTTGCGCTGTTCTTCCTCACGCCGCTCGTTTCGCTGTTTTCGATCTCATTCAACCCGCCGATCTTCGGGATTGTGGCGTTCCAGCCCGAGCTCACGCTCAAGAACTTCATTCGCTTCTTCACCAACGACCTCTATTACAATTCGGCCTTTGCTTCCATCATCCTCTCGCTCATCGTCCCTTTCGTCACGCTGGTCCTCGGCTATCCCCTCGCGT
>CAYUNL010000159.1:1353-6541 GCA_964446055.1 uncultured Alphaproteobacteria bacterium
ACATGGTGGCGAGGAATCCCCATCCGGGCTGGGTGACGTTCTTCCTGATTCTGATTCTGGGATCCTTGCAGCTCGATATCGTGGTGCGGCTCTATGGACTCACCGTGTTGTTCGGCGACCAGGGCCTCATCAACGCCATGCTGCGCGGGATCGGACTGATCGAAACACACATTCCGCTGATGTACAACGAGACGGGCGTCGTCATGGGCCTGGTGCAGCTTTCCCTGCCGGTGATGGTGTTGTCCCTGATCGCGTCGATCCGGGGCATCGATTCCTCGTTCGAAGAGGCGGGCCGCAGCCTCGGCGCGGGTCCCTGGGTGGTATTCTGGACGATCACGTTTCCGCTCAGTTTGCCCGGGGTGTTGGCGGGATCGCTGCTCGTTTTCGGCATCACGATCAGTTCGTACGTGGTTCCATCGATCATGGGCGGCAACCTTGTCTTTGTGATGCCGATGCACATGTACAACCAGGTCAGGAGTAACGGCGCCTGGCAGTTTGCTTCGGCCATCGGTGTCGTGCTGTTCGTCATTAGCTTAGTCGCGATCTTTTTTTATCACCGCTTCGCCCAGCGCCGAATCGGAGGACTGGTTTGATGGTCCAATCGGTTCAGACCGCGGCGCCGGCGGTGGAGACCGCGCGGCCCGAACGCGCGCCTTACCGCGCTGGATCGGTGACGCCCTTGATTTTCCAGGTTGTCGCGGCAATCGCTTTGACGGTGATGCTATTGCCGGCGGCGATCGTCGTGCTGGTGGGGCTGAACGAGGCCGAATACATCACCTTCCCGCCGCAAGGCCTGACGCTACATTGGGTTGAAGAGTTTTTCCGGTCCGACGCTTTCCGTGGCGCCTTCGCCACGAGCTTCCAGCTTGCGCTCTTGGTAATGGTCATTTCGACGACCCTCGGCACGATGGCCGCGATCTTCCTCTCGCGCGTCGCTTTCCGTCTGCGCGGGGTCCTGCGTGCCTTGCTCATCTCGCCGATCCTGCTGCCGGGCGTCGTGCTCGGCCTCGCCTTGTCCGTCTTCTATTTCTTCAGCGGCATTGGACTCGCGCGCACCTACGGCGGCTTGCTGCTCGGCCACATCGTCGTGACCGTCCCCTGGGTCATCGCCACCGTTTCGGCGGCGCTTTACCATTTCGACACCTCGCTGGAAGAGGCCGCGCGCAGCCTTGGCGCGGGTCCTCTAAGCGCATTCTTTAGGGTCACGCTTCCCAACATTTCGTCCGGTATTTCGGCAGGTTCGATTTTCGCCTTCATCGTATCGTTCGGCCAGTTCGACGTTTCGCTTTTCCTGAGCACCCCGAACGTCACGCCGCTGCCGATCGCGATCTTCGAATCACTCCGCAACCGCGCGGAACCGACGGCCGCCGCCGCCGGTGTCGTCGCGATCGCGATCGTAATCATCGTCATGGTGATTGCCGGCCGGGTCGTCAATGTGCGCCGGCTTGTCTCGACCAAACGGGCGACCCAACGACGCCGCTGACATGGAGGACCGTGGGTAGACTAACAAACTGGAAGTCGAATATGATGGATTCGAAATATACTTGATCGACGGAGGCCTGACGGTGATGGTCAAACGGAAACACTTGGGACATTCGAAAAAGCGCTCGCGGCGCCGCTTCTTGAAAGACGCCGGCAGGACCGCTCTCGGCGTGGGTGCCGCGTCGGCCTTCGGTGCGCCGTTTATCAATCATGCATGGTCACAGGATGTGAGCTACGACGGCGGCACGTTCGACGCCGGCGGCGCCGTCATTCGTATGGCGGAATGGGGTGGCATCTGGGAAGAGGCGGTCCGCGGGGCGGTGCTCGATCAGTTCGAAAAGGACTTCAACGCCAAGATCGAGTACGACAGCGCTTTCCCCTGGCCGCCGAAACTGATCCCCAGCGGGCCGACAGAGCCGGTCTACGACCTCATCAACTGGAACATGCCCGACATGTACCAGATCAATGGGATCGGCGACTACTTCGTACCCGTGGACGAGGTCAAAGCCAACTTGCCGAACGCGAACGAGCTGTGGGATTTTGCCTTCGTGACGGGCATCGGGGTGACGTGGCTGTTCAGCACTTACGGCTATGCCTACCGCACGGACCTGGTCGACACTCCGCCGACCAAGTTCGAAGATCTCTGGCGGCCTGAATTCGCCGGCGTGCGCGGCAACTACACGACACCGAATACGCTGTTCCAGGTCCATTTCATGGTTGCGTCCGAAGTCTTTGGCAGCGGCCCAACGGACCTCAAGGCGGGCCTGAACGCATACAAAGACTTGATGCCCATGAAACTTACGGACTTTACAACGACGATGGGCCAGATGCTCGAGCGAGGCGAGGTGGTGATCGCCAACCATCACGACGGCGAACCCTACGCATTGATGGACAAGGGCGTGCCGCTCGGCTGGATGTACTGGACGGTGCGCGAGCCCATCCTCACCCAGACCAAGACGGTGAGCAAATACTCCGAGCCGATGCAGAAGAAGCTCGCCTACGCCTTGCTCGCGCGGTACGCGGGGCCCGAACTTCAGGGGACGATGGGCGAAATGCTGTACATGCAGGGAACCAACCGCAACACGGTGGTGGCGCCCGGACTGGCCAGCAAGGGTATCAAGAACACGGCCGATGCGGCGAGCAGCAAATGGGTACCGCCGTGGGACTACTGGGCCGAGAACAGCGTCGAGATTATCGAGGGGGTGGAACGCATCTACGCCGGCTAGTCCACCGGCTCTTGAATCGGCCGGGGCCCATTCGCAGCGGCCCCGGCCCTTCTTTGGCGCCGCGATTGGCGAAGGAGGCCTGAGGTGGGCCACGTCCAACTCAGGGGTGTTGGCAAACGATACGGCGAGGTGGACGCTCTCCGCGCCGTCAACCTCGGCATCGAGAAGGGGGAGTTCTTCTCGTTGCTGGGCCCGAGTGGCTGCGGCAAAACCACGACCTTGCGCATCGTGGCCGGTTTTGTCGCTCCTTCGCAGGGCACCGTCGTCGTCGACGGCTCGGAGATCACCCATCTGCCGCCGGAAAAGCGCGGTATCGGCATCGTCTTTCAGAACTACGCCATCTTTCCGCACATGAATGCCTACGACAACATCGCATTTGGATTGCGTCGCAAGCGTGAGGTCGACAAGGCCGAGATCGATGGCAAGGTGCGGGCCTCGCTGGAACAGGTGGGGCTGAGCGGCCTCGAATCCCGCTACGATCGAGAAATGAGCGGCGGCCAGAAGCAGCGCGTGGCACTTGCCCGGGTTCTGGTGACCGAGCCCAAGATCCTGCTTCTCGACGAGCCGTTGAGCGCCCTCGACAAGAAACTGCGCGAGGAGATGAAGTTTTGGATCAAGGACCTGCAGCGCCAGCTCGGCATCACCACGATCTACGTGACCCACGACCAGGGCGAGGCGTTGACCATGTCGGACCGAATCGCGGTGATGCACGACGGCCGCATCGAGCAAGTGGGGACGCCTGGCGAAATCTACGAGCAGCCAGAGAGTAACTTCGTCACCAGCTTCATCGGCGAATCCAACATCTTCCCGGCGCGGGTTCTGGCGGCAAGCGGCGACGAAATCCGCCTCCAAGTCGGCGGCCTCGAAATCATCGTCCCGGGTGCCGATGGGGTCCGGGAGGGCCAGACCGTCTCGCTCATGGTCAGGCCCGAGCACCTGATTCTCGGAAACACCGCGGGTGGGCTGAAGGATATTGTGCGAACCAACGGTCGGGTCGTCGACACGACCTACCAGGGCGCCTTCATCCGCTACAAGCTGGCGGTCGGCGATCTGACGGTTATCGCCGAGGCGCTCAACCGCCCCGATCACGAGCGCTATGCGCCGGGCACGGAGATCAGCATCGGCTGGCACCCCAGCAGCTGTTCCCTCCTCCTCCGCTAGTGAGCGCGTCCTCCAGACTGAGGTTGACAGGCGTCGATCTCGAGGACTTCTGCCGTGGGGCGGCGTTCCTCGGCGCGGGCGGCGGCGGCAGCCCCTATCTTGGCCGTCTGCACGCCGAACGAGTGATGACGGCGGAGAAGCCTGTCGAGATCATCGGCGTAGACGAGGTGCCCGACGATGCCCTCATTATACCCACCGCAGGCATGGGCGCTCCCACCGTCGGGATCGAAAAGCTGGAGCGCGGCAACGAGCCGACGCTTGCGTTCGAGCGTCTCGAACGGCATCTAGGGCGCAAGGCGTTCGCGACCATGCCGGTCGAGATGGGTGGTTCCAACGCCATCACACCGCTCATCGTCGGCGCGCAGCTCGGCCTGCCCGTCGTCAACGCCGACGGGATGGGCCGAGCGTTTCCCGAGCTGCAGATGGTGACGTTCAGCATTTTCGGAATCTCCGCCTCGCCGTTCACGATGACCGACGAGCATGGCGAATGTATCATCGTCGAAGCCCGGGACAACCAGGCCGCCGAGGGATTGGCGCGCGTCATCTGCATTCGCATGGGCGGCGTGGCCCACATGGGTATCTATGCCATGTCGGGCGCCGACCTCAAAAAGGTCGCGGTGCGCGATACCATGTCACTGGCGCTGGAGATCGGCCGAACGATCCGGCAAGCGCGGGAACTTTCCACCGATCCCTTCGACGCCCTCGTCGACTATCTGCGAACGACGCCCTACTACACTCACTCGGAAGTAATCTTCGACGGGAAGATCATCGACGTACGCCGCGAAACGACGCGTGGGTTCGCCATCGGCCATGCCACTTTGGAGGGATTCGGGGAAAGCTCCGAGACCATGGAGGTCGTGTTCCAGAACGAAAACCTCCTCGCCCGCGTTGATGGCCGGACCCGGGCGATCGTGCCGGACCTGGTGTGTATCTGTGACCGTGACACGGCCGAGCCGATCACCACCGACGCCCTTCGGTACGGGCAGCGGGTCCGGGTCGTCGCCGTAAGCGCCCCGCCCATCCTGCGCACGCCCGAGGCGCTGCGAACCGTTGGACCCCAATGCTTCGGCATCGACGAGCGGTTCCGGCCGGTCGAGACGCTGAGCTGATCCGCTCCCGCCCTGGTCATCCATGATGTTCCTCCAGTAGTTGCGGAGGCGGCACCGATCGTGAATAAGGTACGGGACCTCGGTTGGCGCTGGCATAGGCCGGCGGGCCGAAGCGCAGCGAAGGGCACGGGGGGAGCATGCGAATAGGGATCGACGTCGGCGGGACCAATACCGATGCCGTCGTGATGGACGGCGAGGCGGTGTGTGCCT
>CAYUNL010000160.1:0-6506 GCA_964446055.1 uncultured Alphaproteobacteria bacterium
CAGAATCACGTCATGAATCTCAGTTCAACAAGAGTTCTTCAACAGCCTCAGCCAGGAACAGGATCGGCAAGAAACCCTGGTAGTAGGGCTGCTGGTCGATCGTCGCCTCGGTCTTTCCGGCCATGATGTTACGCATGACGATCTCGTTGATGTCGAAACCGCCATTGGGAATGTCCATGCCGGCCTCCTCGATCGCCGCCGGCGCTTGTGCGGTCGGCGTGCCACCCATCGAGATCACGGCGTCGGTCTCGGGATGGCCCACCAGGTACTGGGCGATCGAGGTCCGGGCCTCTTCCATCACCACACCGGTACCGAACATCTCGGAGGTCGCACCGACCTCATCGATGGCCCGCTTTACGCCCTCATAGCGCTTGACCGCGTAGGTGAGGTCCGGCAGCTCGACCGGGGCCGCCACGTGATCGCCGGCCTTGATGCCCCAGCGTTCCACGAGCAACTTTGCGATCGCATACCCCGATGCCGGGAAGTCCTGACCGATGAAGCCCATCGATTCGGTGGCGGCGGTCCCGCCCGGGTCATCGATGTTGAAGACCACGACGCCCATTCCCGCGGCGCGGGCCTTGGCGACGTTCTCGGTGAACGCATCGGGGGTGTAGATGGCGATGGCGATACCGTCGACTTTGTTGGCGATGGCGGTCTCGATGATGTTGTTCTGCTTCACCGGGTCCTGATCGCCGTACTGGATGTCGATGTTGACCCCCAGAAGCTCGGCCGCCTCGTTGGCGCCCCTGATCGCCGGCTCCCAGAAAACGTTGCCGACCTTGGTATAGAGGACGTAGGTGATATCGACCTCGTCGTTGTCCATCCGGGCCATGCCCGGCTGAGCCATTGCCAGAGCAAGAAGCCCGGCGCCGGCAGTGATCATAATTCAACGTGTGAAACTCATGATTACCTCCCTCAGTTCGCCGTTCACCTGAGGTGAGCGACAAGCGGATGCAGCAGTCTGCGGCCCCCGGCTCGTGCTTTTTCTGAGAGAGTGCACAGCGCCCAAGGGCTTGTCAAGACGGCGTCAAACGCGAGGCAGGGGCTACAGATTGACGCGGCGCATCATGGCTTGGGGGTAGCGCTCACCGGCCGCGACGCCGGGCGGTAGGGCCTCGGCAAGGCGGGTTCGCTCGGCCCCGGTCAGGACGATTTCGGCGGCGGCTGCGTTCTCTTCGAGGTAGCTGCGCCGCCGCGTGCCGGGGATCGGGACGATGTCCTCGCCCTGGGCCAAGACCCAGGCAAGCGCGATCTGGGCCGGGGTACAGCCCTTGTCCTTGGCCAGCGCGGCGACCGTGCCCACGAGATCGAGGTTGCGCTCGAGGTTGCCGTTCTGGAACCGTGGCAGGCCGGCGCGCAGGTCGGTTTCGTCGAGCGGCCCGAGATCGGCGAAGGCGCCCGAAAGGAGGCCGCGCGAGAGCGGGCTGAAGGGCACGAACCCGATGCCGAGCTCGCGACAGGTGGCGAGGTGCTCGGCCTCGGGGTCGCGGGCGAACAGCGAATACTCGCTTTGCAGCGCGGTGACCGGGTGGGTGCGGTGGGCGCGGCGGATGGTCTCGGTCCCCGCCTCCGAGAGGCCGATGTAGCGGACTTTGCCCGCCTCTACCAGCCGCGCCATGGCGCCGACGGTGTCCTCGATCGGCACCGCAGGATCGACGCGGTGGAGATAGTAAAGGTCGATCACGTCCGTTCCCAGACGCTCGAGGCTGCCCTCGCAGGCCGTGGCGAGATAGGCCGGGCTACCGTCGACGCGGTGTAGCCCCGGCGTCTGCGGCTCGCCCCATACGTTGCCGAACTTAGTGGCCAGGAAAACCGAATCGCGGTGGCCGCGAAGGAAGGCGCCGACAAAGGTTTCATTGTGGCCGGCACCGTAGACATCGGCGGTATCGAGGAAAGTGATGCCAAGCTCGATGGCTCGCGCGAGCGTCGCGCGGGCCTCGCCGTCGTCGCGAGTGCCGTAGCTCCCCGACATTCCCATACAGCCGAGCCCGAGCGCTGAAACCTCGGGGCCGTCGCGGCCGAGCCTGCGTGTCCTCATGTCGATCCCCCGTGGCCGGTGCGGCCCATAGTACCAGCGAAAGGGCCGATTTTCTGCCCTCGGCCTTTCATAGCCTTGGGTGATCCTCCCTGATCCACGACTGGCGGGCGTTCGCCAACGGGGGAGCGCCCGCCGTTTTTTCGGGAGGATTGCGGATCGCCGAGGAGCCCGACGTGTCAGAGAGCCACTACTCCAACGCTATGACCGAGATCGCACTGGCGCTCGCCATGGCCTTCTTCAGCATCATGGTGCTGACCATGCTGTCGATGGGCGCGGAGTTCCAGTCCGCACCCTCACCGGCGGCCGCGGCCGAGCGGCTCGATCTCGCACCCTCGGCGCTTCCCGCCGACGGAGCTGCCGATAACGTCGCGGCCGAGGAGACCGTGCTCCTTCACTTCCGCGGACGTTTCCTCGACGCCAAGCTCCAGCCCGTCGATCCACAAACCTTGCCGGCAGACGGCATCATCGTCCTGGCGATCGACCCGGCGCTGCCAATCGCCGAGGCGGTCGAGATCCGGGAGCGCATCCCAACCACCAACCTCGTCGTCACGACGCTCGATGCGCGTTGGCTCGAGGCCCTAGAGGAGGTATCACCATGACCACGATTCGCACGAACTTTGGCACCCGCGCGGCCAGGCCGTTGGCCGCGGCCTGCATCGCCATCTCCGCGGCCCTTGCGGTCACTTCCGTCGAAGCGGCGACCACGGCCACGTTCAGCCAGAACGAGATCAAGCGGATGGTGATTCAGGAGGCGCTCAACTCGAGCCTGCCGCCCTCGCTGGTGCTGGCGCTGGCCAAGGTCGAATCCGACTTCCGCGACGGCGCGCTGAGCCCCAAGGGCGCGCGCGGAGTGATGCAGATCATGCCGGCGACGGCGCGCGGCGAGTACGGGATTGGCGCGGACGAGCTGTGGGACGCACGGCTCAACATCCAGCTCGGCATCGACTTTCTCGAGCGCCTGATCGACCGCTACCAGGGACGTTGGGACCTGGCGCTTTCCCACTACAACGGCGGATCGGTAGCGGGCGCCCTGCCCAACGCATCGGTCCTGCCGGTGACCAAGCGTTACGTCGAGGCGGTGTTGCGCTGGGAGCGCCGCTTTGCCGACCAAGCCGCGGTGTGGCAACTCGCCGAGGCCGACGCCGGCGAGGGCTGGAAGGCCGCACGCACCCACGTCGAGTGGTTCGACGCCGACGAGCTCGCGCCGCGCCGCCCGGACGCACGAGTGCGCTGGACCGAGCCGGAACCGGCGCACCGCGTGGTGCGGATGCAGCCGGCGCGTGACGGCACCCTTGACGATTTCGCCGGCGGTTTGGAGCAGCGGCGGCTTGAGCGCCGCACCGGTCTCGACGACTTTGCGAGCGTCGTGACCTGGACCGACGGCTAGCCCATGACACGACGCGCCGGAGCCGTTACCACCGGTATCGCGGGGGCGGCGATTGCCTTGATGGCGATCGCCCCTCCGTCCGGCGCCGCCGAGCCCGCCGCCACCGTCGAGCGCGAGCAGATTCGCGCCTTGATCGTTGCCGAGGCCCGCGAGATGGACTTTCCGGTGGCGCTGGCGCTGGCCGTTGCGCACGCCGAGTCCTACTTCGACCCGGAGGCCGAGAGCCACAAGGGCGCCCGCGGCGTGATGCAGATCATGCCGGCGACGTCGGTCGGCGAATATGGTATCCAGCCCGACCGGCTGTGGGAGCCGCGCATAAACGTTCGGCTCGGCATCCATTTCCTGAAACGGCTGATCGAGCGATATCGGGGCAGGACAGACCTCGCGCTGTCCTACTACAATGGCGGTTCCGCGGTGGGTGATCCGCCGAACGCGCACGTCATTCCGGCCACCGCTGCGTACGTGCGCAAGGTACGATGGCTGCACCGCCACTACCAACGCGAGCTCTGGTCCGGGGGTTTCGACAAATGGATGCGAGCGAAGCAGCCTCGCGCGTCCTAGAGGCGGGCCAGAGCGCCGAGCTCGTGGCCGCCTTCCGTTGCGTCGCCGAGGCGACCGCGCCCGAGGGCGAGCCCAAGTACGCGCCGCGCATCTGCCAGACGCTGGCGCGGGCGATCGTATGCCGGAACTATGCCAAGCTCGTGCTGCAGCTTTGCCATTTGGTCAATGCAGCCGATGGCTGCGCCCCGGCGGGGGCGAGCTATGAGACGCTGTTTTTCTCCGTCGCCCGCGCCACAACGAGCGCGTTCCGCGGCCACGTCGCCGAGGCGCTGGCGCAGCGCCCGTGGCGCCGTCCTGGCTTCGAGGTATCGGACGAGGGTATCGCAATCCAGTATCGCGAGGCGCTGTTCAACGTACCGTTCTCGCGCATGCCGGTGCTGGCGGCGCTCTTGGAATTCCTGCTGACGATTGACGATTATCCCGCAATCGATGCCATCCTAGGGGACATGCTGGGCGAGCCATCCAGCATCGCGGCGGTCGAGGAGGCGGCGAGGCGCCTGGAGGCGCGCCTCTATCGCACCCTCGGCGAACACCTGCCCAGCGCCCAGAACAACCGCAAATTCCACCGCATTCTCACCTTCCTCAAAGAGCGTGCCGAGGGGCGCGCCATCGAGATCGACGATGAAGGCATCGTCGTCTTCTGGCGCCGGAATTCTGCCGTGCGAGACGACGACACCGTCGATTTCCGCATGTTCCGCACCGTTGTCGGGGCGTTCATCGCCTTCTTGAGGGCCCTGGAGGCAGCCCAGACGCGGCGCGGGATGGATGTCGCGGCACCGTTGGGTGGCGATCGCGAGGCCGGCGAGTTCGACCCCGGCGAATTCTCCGACGCCGCGGACGAGGCGGCGGAATGGCAATCGCCGTTGCTGCTGCTGGACGAGCCGCCGGCAAACGGAATCAAGTTCCTCAACAAGCGCGAGCGCGAGGGCCTGGCACTGGTCATCGACTGCGGTCCGCTGGCCCGCCGTCTTCCGATGTCGGTGCTCCGCGCCGAGGTATTCGGTCAGATCCAGGGGCGCATCACCCAAGCGCTGCGGCGCAAGAGCGCGGCGCGCGAGATCCGCAGCCTGATCGAGGCCGCCGAGGGTGATTACGGCACCTGCGAGGCGGGTTTTGCCAAGCTGCGTGACCACGTGCAACGCACGCTTCGCGCCGCTGCCCACGTCCTTCTGAGCGGGCCCGCGCCGCAGGGCGGAAACGTCGTCGCCCTCGGCGCCGCCGATCCGACCGCGCTGTTCGAGCGTTTGTGCGAAGAATCGTCGCACATCGATGCCGAGCGCTTGGCGGTGGCGCTCGACGAGGCCAAGCGGAGCTTCCGCGCGCTCGCGCGCAAAGGCTTTGACGAGCAAGGCACCAGCGACCCCGATATCATCGCGGGCTTTCGCACCGGCGTCGTGGTCCTGCAAACCATCGAGCGCGAGCTGGGCGCATATCTCGCCACGCTTCGCGACATCGCGGAAGAGGATGGGCTGGGCGGCCAGTTCGAGCGCGACCACGAGGTCTTTCGCGAACAGTTCCTGCGCATCTATGGAGAGGCTGCATGAGTATCCGTTGCGAAATCCCCGAAGGCGCCGATCTCGAGGCGGCGGCGCGCGCCTTCGACGAGGCGAGCAACTTCGACCGCCTGATGCGTGGCACCTCGGAGCCGCCGCGCATCGCCTTCGGCCGCCTGTACGTCTATGCGACGGAGGCCGAAGGGGTCGAGGATCCCGAGCTTGCCGAGGCGCTGGAGAGCGATCCCGCACTGCGCGCCGACCTCCGCCGCCTGGTTGAGAAGACGGCGATCTTGCGCCTGCCGCGGGTGGCGGCGGCGAGCGCGGGGACGATCATGAGCCGCGACGGCGATGGTTGCCGCATACGCTTTCAGCGCAGCCGCGCCGAACCGCGCCAGAGCTACGTCATCATCGAGCTCGATGACGTCCAAGGAGCGAAAACGACGTCGCTGTTTGCCTGCGACGCCGAGAATCGGTGCCGCAAATTCCCGCTGCCTGAGGCGCGCGATGGCGTGATCCAGATGCTCCTCGAAGAGGACTCCGAACTCCTGCGCGCGCTTCTCGACATTAAGACCGAGATCTTCATCCGTTGATGAAGATTTGGCGCTGATGAAGTTCTGGCGCTGATGAAGGTCCGGGTCTTCCTGGCCACTACCGAGGGCGTGGTCCGGATCGAGCGGATCACACGGGAGGAGGCGCGCCACTCGGCGATCTGCCTCAAGCGTACGACCCGCGTACTGCCGGTGAGCGCCAGCTACGACGCCTTCGTGCGGCCGCCCTCGGGCGTAATCGAGCGCGAGTTCGGACCCTACCCGAAGGGTGCCTTTCGGCTTGATGTGTCGGCGCCGGTGAGCGAGGGCGAGAGCTGGCAGCTCGGCGTGTTTGCCGCCCATGCGCTGGCTGCCGCGGGCCGGCTCGCCGGTCCCGACGATGAGCCCGGTTCCGCGATATGGCTTACCGGGGGACTCGACAACGACCTTCGCGTCGTCGCCGTCCTCGAAAGCGTCGTCCTGAGCCGAGCGGAAGC
>CAYUNL010000161.1:0-6493 GCA_964446055.1 uncultured Alphaproteobacteria bacterium
GGGATTTGCGTAGGCATGCAGGTGATGTTCGACCAAGGCCAGGAGTTCGGCACCCACGAAGGGCTCGCGTTGATCCCTGGCAAGGTGGTAGCCATCCCGCGCCAGGGCATCGACGGCCAACCTCACAAGGTGCCGCACGTTGGGTGGAGCGAGTTGATGCCGGCAGCGGCGGCGTGGGAGGGGACCATCCTCGCCAGCCTGCCGCGGCCGGCCTACTGCTACTTCGTCCATTCCTTCACCGCGGAGCCCGAGGACGACGGGCACCGGCTTTGCGACTGCCTGTACGACGGCCAAAGACTTTCCGCCACGGTCAGGCGCGATAACCTGTGGGGATGTCAGTTCCACCCAGAGAAGAGCGCCGCGGTGGGACTCGGCATCCTCCACAATTTCCTGGCTCTCGGATGAGAAGCCCTGCACACTCTCCCTTCGCGCCGGTGCCCGCGTGGCCGTGGTGGAACGTTGGCCCATGATCGACAATCGAAGCGTCGTCGCTATCATTCCCGCCCGCGGAGATTCCAAGGGGCTGCCGCGCAAGCATCTGCTGGAAGCCGGCGGCAAGCCCGTCATTGCCTGGAGCATCGAGGCCGCCCATGCATCGCGTCACATAGATCGCACCATTCTGTCATCGGAAGACCCCGAGATCATCGAAATGGCGAAAGACTGGGGCTGCGAGGTCCCGTTCGTACGACCCAAGGATTTGGCCAGCGAGACGGCGAAGGTTGAAGACGCCCTGATTCATGCTCTGGAGGCGCTCGACAGCGATTACGATTACGTGGTGCTCCTGCAGCCGACCTCTCCGTTGCGCAGCCTCGAGGACATCGACGGCTGCTTGGCGATTTGCCAAGCGACAGGCGCGCCGTCCTGCGTTGCGGTGAGCGTGCCCAAAAAATCGCCCTATTGGATGTACGGCCTGGACGACGAAGGCCGCATGCACCGCGTGCTCGAGGAGAGCACAGAACACTACAGACGCCAAGACCTGCCCGTTGTCTATGGCGTCAACGGCGCCGTCTACGTGGCGGAGACACCGTGGTTCCGCGCACATCGCACCTTTCTCACTTCGGAGACCCGAGCCTACGTAATGCCGCCCGAACGCGCCGTCGATATCGATGAACCCCTGGATCTGGTAGTGTTGCGCGCGATGCTCGGTGAGGCCGCCGACGTGCCCTGAAGGCGCTTGTGCCGCGGCTATGTCCAATCGATTTCACGACCATGCAAGCATTATCGTAGGAGGTGAGTGATGACATCGGTACTCAAAGGAAATTTCACGCCAAGGCGGAAAGCCCCCGCGGGCACCAAAGACGGCGACGATTTGGAATCGCAATTCGAGAAAAAGGCCCTCAAACGACTCGGCGGCAGCGTCGCCTTTGTCGCCAAGAAGCGCGTCAATTGGGACCTGAAGGAGGACGGCTAAGAGACCGGAGGGCGGGGAACGATTGTGGTGAATGACTGCATGAACGACAACGATGGGCAGGGTGCACTGGGGCGCCGTCTAGTCGCCGATATGGTTCGCATGACGCGCAACCGCACCGCCGACATTTGCCTCGAGAACGCCCGGCGCAATGCGCAATTCCTTGACAGGGGACAGTCGCTCGCCGCGATACGCGGCCGCCCCTTAGGCGACGGCGATAGCGCCGTCGTCATCGCCGCCGGCCCCAGCATCAAGCGCAACGACCCCATCGCCGCCATCAAATCGTGTGATTACCAGGGCGCTCTGGTGGTCACCGAGAGCGCCATCTATTATTGCCTGCGAAATGGCGTCCTTCCCGATCTCGTGGTCACCGTCGATCCCTTTCCCGGGCGCATCGTCCGCTGGTTCGGAAAGCCCGAACTCACGCGCCAAGACCTGGAACGCGACGACTACTACCGACGTCAGGACATGGACGAGAATTTCGCCAACGAGATGCGGACCAACGGCGAGATCACCCGACTCGTCGACGCTCATGGCAAGGATATGCGCATCGCGCTCGCCACCACCTCTTCGGAACCAGTGGTGCGGAGAGTCCTGGATACCGGCATGGACATCTACTGGTGGAACCCCATGCTCGACGATCCGGTCGCACCCGACAGCTTGAGCCGCGAACTCTATAACCTCAACGGGCTCCCCTGCGTCAATGCCGGGGGCAACGTCGGCGCCGCCTGCTGGATGATGGCCGATGCCGTCCTCGGCAAGCGCCACGTGGCGCTGACCGGAATGGACTTCGCCTACTACGACGAGACCCCCTACTCGGCCACCCAGTACTATCCCGACGCAGTGGCCCTGGTCGGCGAGGAAAACTTGGATTCGATATTCATTCGCATTTACAATCCCCACACCGAAAGTTGGTTTTACACGGACCCCGCTTATATGTGGTATCGGGAGGCGTTCCTGGAAATGGCCCTCGACGCCGAGTGCCGCACATATAACTGCACCGGTGGCGGAATTCTGTTTGGGGAGTCCATCGAGTTCGTACCGTTCGAGGACTTTCTCGCAGAGCGCGCCTGACTTGATGCCCTAACCCAACGCCGCCGAGAAGCTCATGGCCAAAATTCTTTTCATCAATCCCATCGTCCGCGAAGAAGACGTTCCTCGCCACATCCCCTATGGCATCGCGCTTCTGGCCGCTATCGCCATGGACAAGGGGCATCTGGTGCAGGTGTATGACGCCAACGCCTGGCGCCTCGGCGAGGAGGTGCTTCGCGGCGTGCTCAAGACTGACGACTGGAACGTCATCGCGCTCGGTGGCATCACCACCACGTACGGCTCCATCAAGCACATAGTCAAGGTAGCGCGCGAGGAGTGCGCGAACGCTGTCATCGTGCTCGGCGGCGGCCTCCTCACGTCGCTGCCCCGCGAGATTATGGGCTTCCTGCCCGAGATCGACGTCGGCGTCGTCGGCGAGGCCTTCCGCAGCTTCCCCGAGATCCTGGAAATGGTGGACGAGGGCGGTCGCCAATGGCCGATGATCCTCGGCACCGCCTCGCGCCAGGCCGACGGCAATATTGTCCTCTCGGGTCAACGCCCCCTGATCCAGGACTTGGATTCGCTTCCCTTTCCGGCCTGGGATCTTTTTCCGCTCGAGGAGGTCTACTTCCAGAACAGCGAGATGTTGTTCTCCGAGGAAGGCATGCTGGCCTCGCGGCGCCTCGATATCAACGCCTCCTACGGCTGCTCACTGATCTGCCGATTCTGTTACCACCTCGGCATCGCCGGAGACATGCGTTACGAGACGGATGAAGAGGGCGCGGTCCAGGTGCGCTTCGACGAACCAGGGACGTACACGCGGACCATCCGCTACCACAGCCCGGAATACGTCGTGAAGCTGATGAAGCACGCCCACGATGCGTTCGGCGCCGACTACATCGGGTTCCTCGACGAAAACCTGATGACCATGGACCAATATTCGGGGCGCACCTGGATGAAGGAGATTTGCCAGCTCATCCACGAATACGGACTGGCCCCTCGCCAAGATTTCGACGAGAACGGAGAACTGCGCGGATGGACCGGGCTGCACTGGTCGGGGACCAGCCACGCGACGCTTTGCACAAAAGACGTCCTCAAGACCATGCGCGAGGCGGGTTGTTCGCATCTTGTCTACGGCTATGAATCCTTCGCGCCGCACGTCCTCAAGACCATCGGCAAGGGGGCCACGCGCAAGTCGAACTTGCGCAGCTTCTTTTGGACTCTCGAAGCTGGCATCCGCCCCACTCCCAATCAGATCATTGGCTTTCCCAACGATGACTTTGAATCCCTCCGCATGAGCATGGACGCATGGAAGGAGCTCGGCATCGTCGTCAAGCCGCATTTCGCGACGCCCTATCCGGGTTCCGAGTGGTTCTTTACCTATCGTGCCTCCATCGAGGAGCAGTACAATGGCGACTTGGAGGCGTTCATCCTGGACCTCGGCGACGCCAGCACCATCTCCGCCGTCATCTCGCACAACTTCAATGCCGTCGAGCTGGTCGGCTTGCGCGACATGATGCTGCGTTTCGACTACCGCAAAATCAACGACTATGAAGCGGTGTGGCGACACAACCACCGTATTCCCGACGGCCACCCCTCGACCCTCTACCAGGATCCCGGGGCGCTCCGCGCCGCCGGAGAGTGAGCGGCACCGACGTCACCGTTCGATCCAACTCGCACCCACGAATGAAGAACGGAGAGAATCCGATTGCCACTTTGTCGCCGGCCAGCGATGAAAAAGCCGCGCGCGCCTTCTATCGGCTGGAGGAGACGCCAAGCTATTTGCGAGAGCACTACCGCCGTCTCGTCCTGGTCTCCCATCCCCGGCATCTCGACGCCCTCGAGACGGACGACACCGATACTCTGATCGTCGCCCACAGTTGGCTTCTGTGTCAGGAGGCGCTCGCCGAGGGACACCATTGCGTCCATTACGAATCGGCGAGTTTGGCCGGGCCGCCATGCGATCAGCGGACCGATATCTATGTGCGCTGCAACGACTGGCTTTTTGCGGACGGCAACGACCCCACGGTTTTTCGCGGGGTGTCGCTCGGATGCCGTTTCTCGCGCGAGATTGGCCTCTTGATCATGGAGCGCGAGAGGCTCGAACGGGCGCTCGAATCACTGATCGTGCGCTACCAGCCGAAAGAGATGGTCTTCGTCGATTTTCGAGCCGACCACTCGATCACGGACGCGGACGAGCGTTTCGCCCTCGTCGCTGAGATTGCCGCGCGCCACGGCATCAAAGCCATCGACCGCCGCGACCCGCCCGCCGGAGACGACCCCTGGTTGCCGTTCGCCGAGTTCTACGGACGTGAGCAACAGGAGGAAGAAGCCCAGACGTCCCGTGCGGTCGTCATTCTGCGCGACTTGCTCGTCGTTGTGCTCGATTTTTGTGGGCGCATGAGGCGCCGATTGAAACCACGCCGCCATGCCATTTTCATGGCCAACACTCACCTTACGGCACTGCCCTTGATCGAAGGGTTCGCTGGCGACGACGTCTACGCACTGGTGCTCGCCGACTGGTATCCGCGGAAGCGCAACCTTGGTTTCGTACTCCGTGGCTTGGCTCGCGGCGTTCTGCCGGCGAGCGTGCGCCGACCTCGACTCGACGACAACGATCATCGCTCCATCGCAGACATCGAGACAGCCCTAGAAAAGGCTTGGTCGCGGGCGCCGGAGCGCCATGAGAACGCCATTCGACGCTATGTGCGCAAACGCATCATCGCGCCCAAGCGGCATCACACGATCGCCGCCGACGTCAAGTGGGCCGAACGCCTGCTCGCCCGACACCGGCCCGACCTCGTCTTCTCCGACGGCCTCGACTACTACCTCTCACATATCTTCTTCATCCTCGCCAAGCGCATGGGCATCGCGACAACAGCAAGCTGGCATGCCCACTACGTGCAGGACGTAGGCATGACGATCCTAGGATGCGATCCGAGGATCCCCCCCGCCATCGATCTCTTTTTGACGTGGGGGCGAATTAACGAGGCGTGGCTCGCCGCCATTGGAGCGCGCACCCGAACGGCGAGGACCGGCTGCCCTGTCGTCCTCAAGAGCCGGCGCCCGGTCGCCGCCAAACACCATCGCCGCGTCCTGCTCCTTCAGTACGTCGCCGCGGGCGAAGACCACGTCTACCCCCAGGGCGCCCAGTATGCCTTCTTCGTCGAGGCCGTAAGGATGCTCCACGAGCTGGGATTCACGGAAATCCGCATGAAGGTGCACCCGGGCCCATACAGCCATGAGCACTATCGCATGGTAGCCGATGCCTTCGACCTGGAATGTTCCATTTATCGGGATGAGCCGTTCGGAGAACTCCTCTCCTGGGCCGACCTGGTCATCGGTCCGGTGGTCTCGGGCGCCATGATTGAGGTGCTGGGTGCCGGCAAACCTTATTATCCGGTGCTGTTAGCACCCCATGGCGTGAACGAAAAGTATTTGGAAGGCCACCCGGTCTTCACCGATGTCGCTGAATTGCGACACACACTCAAGGCCGAGGCTATCCCCGACTTCTCGATTCTTCTCGCCGATTTCGCCGCTGTCGACGAATTTTCCGACCCGGCGCGCCGCACATGGCAGGTGCTTCGCGATACGGTAGCGCAAGAGGCGTTCCATGCCTGAATTTATGATCGAATTCGTCTGCCTGCTCCCGGAGATAGTGAGCGACGGCGGGGAACTGGACCGCGCCTTACTCATCAAAGCGGGTGAGGGATAGGGCGGCTGTGTCAGTGGTTGCCATCATTCCCGCCCGCATGGGCTCGTCGCGGTTCCCGGGCAAGCCCTTGGCCCCACTGCTGGGCCGGCCCATGATCGAGCACGTGTACAGGCGGACGGCGATGTCCGAAACTCTGTCCGGCGTCCATGTCGCGACTTGCGACGCGGCGATCCGCGACGCCGTCGAGGCTTTTGGCGGCGCCGCCATCATGACCTCGGACCGCCACGAGAGGGCCAGCGACCGCATCGCCGAGGCCATGGACAGCCTCGAAGCCGACGTCGTGGTGATGGTCCAGGGGGACGAGCCGATGGTTCACCCGGACATGATCGACACCGCCA
>CAYUNL010000162.1:0-6330 GCA_964446055.1 uncultured Alphaproteobacteria bacterium
TTGCAGGACGCCTATCTCTCACTGACCGAGGCGCTGCGCCACGGCGGCATCGCCAATCGCGTGCAGGTCGGCCTCGAGTGGTACGAATCAGAGACGTTCGAGGCCGAAGACCGGGTCCACGACCTTGACGGGGTGCACGGCATCCTGGTGCCCGGCGGTTTCGGCGAGCGCGGGGCCGAGGGCAAGATCGCGGCGGTGAGCTACGCCCGGCGGCGCGCCGTTCCCTATCTCGGCATCTGCTTCGGGATGCAGCTCGCGGTGATCGAGGTGGCGCGCAACCTCGCCGAGCTGCCCGCCGCCGGATCGAGCGAGTTCGGACCATGCCAGGATCCGGTCGTCGGGCTTTTGACCGAATGGACCCACGGCGAGGGGCGCGAGGTGCGCGGCGACGGCGATGACCTGGGCGGGACGATGCGGCTTGGCGGCTACGATTGTGACGTCAGGTCGGCGACCCGGGCGCACGAGATTTACGCTGAGTCGCGCATCCGCGAGCGTCACCGGCACCGCTACGAGATGAACATCGCCTACGCCGAGCGGCTTGAGGACGCCGGACTCGTCGTTTCGGGGATTTCGCCCGACGGAACCTTGCCCGAGATCATCGAGATGCGCGACCACCCTTGGTTCGTCGGCGTTCAGTTCCACCCGGAGCTGCGCTCGAAACCCTTCGCGCCGCATCCGCTGTTCGCGTCCTTCGTCAAGGCGGCGGTCGCCCAATCGCGACTCGTCTGAGCCGGCCGCGGGTGTCGCCATGACGGCCTCTCGCCATGTCGCGGTGGGGGATCTGACGGTCGGCAACGATCTACCGCTCACCTTGATCGCCGGACCGTGCGCGATGGAAAGCCGCGCCCACGCGCTCGAAACCGCGGGCCGTCTGGCCGAGACCTGCGCCGATCTCGGCGTCGGGCTGATCTACAAGACCTCGTTCGACAAGGCCAACCGCACCAGCGCGACAAGCCCGCGCGGGCTCGGGCTTGAAGCCGCGCTGCCGGTGTTCGCCGCGGTCCGCGAACGCGTCGGATGCCCGGTGCTGACCGACGTGCACGCCCCCCAGCAATGTTCGGTCATGGCGGAGGTCGTGGATGTGCTACAGATCCCGGCTTTCCTCTGCCGCCAGACCGACCTCTTGGTGGCCGCCGCCGCTACCGGCCGGCCACTCAACGTAAAGAAGGGACAGTTCCTGGCGCCCTGGGACATGAAGAACGTGGTCGACAAGATTTCCGGCGCCGGCAGCGGCGGCGTGCTGGTATGCGAGCGAGGCGCGAGCTTCGGTTACAACACGCTGGTCTCGGACATGCGCGCGCTCCCGATCCTGGCCGAGACCACCGGCTGCCCCGTCGTCTTCGACGCCACCCATTCGGTGCAGCAGCCCGGCGGGCAGGGAACGACCAGCGGGGGCGAGCGGCGTTTCGTCCCCGTGCTGGCGCGGGCCGCGGTCGCTGTCGGCGTCGCCGCGGTGTTCATGGAAACCCATGAGGATCCTGACAGCGCCCTCTCCGACGGCCCCAACATGGTGCCGCTCGACGAGATGCCGTCGCTCCTGAAGCGACTTGTGGCGATCGACCGGTTGACCAAGGAGGCAGCGTGAGCAGCATGTCGGAAGCGACGGCGATCGTCGACATCCAGGGCCGCGAGATTCTCGATTCGCGTGGCCGGCCGACGGTCGAGGTCGACGTGCGGCTTGCCGGCGGCGCGCTTGGCCGGGCCGCGGTGCCCTCGGGCGCCTCGACCGGCAGCCATGAGGCGCTGGAAAAGCGCGACGGTGGCGATCGCTTCGCCGGCGCGGGAGTGCGTGACGCGCTCGAGGCGGTCAATGGCGAGCTGTTCGATGCGCTCTCGGGAATGGATGCCGCCGAGCAGGCCGCGCTCGACGCCGCCATGATCGCCCTCGACGGCACCGCCAACAAGGCCCGGCTCGGCGCCAACGCCACCCTCGGGGTCAGTCTCGCCGCCGCCAAGGCTGCCGCCGCTGCGCTCGGCCAGCCGCTCTACCGCTATCTGGGCGGCGCTTCGGCACGGCTGCTGCCGCTGCCGATGATGAACCTCATCAACGGCGGCGCCCACGCCGACAACGCGCTTCAGCTGCAGGAATTCATGATCGTGCCCGTGGGGGCGGAGACCTTTGCCGGGGCCGTCGAGATGGGCGCCGCGGTGGCTCGGAAACTTGGCGCGGCCCTGCGCGAGGCGGGTTTCGCTACGAGTCTCGGCGACGAAGGCGGGTTCGCGCCGGCGCTGGCAAGCAACGAGGAGGCGCTTTCCTACCTGCTTCAGGCGATCGAGGCCGCGGGCTACCGACCCGGCGAAGAGATCGCCCTCGCGCTCGACGCCGCGGCCAACGAGTTTTACGTCGGCAAACTATACAAACATGAAAACGATGGCGGGGGGCTCAAGATCGAGGCGCTGGCAGAGTGGTACGCCGGCCTTGTCGATCGATACGATATCGTATCGATCGAGGACGGTATGGCCGAGGACGACTGGGACGGCTGGCGGGCGCTCACCGAGACGCTAGGCGGGCGGATTCAACTGGTCGGCGACGACCTCTTCGTCACCAGCGCGGCGCGGCTGGCCGAAGGTGTCGAACGTAGCGTCGCCAACGCCATCTTGGTCAAGCCCAACCAGGTCGGGACGCTAAGCGAGACCCTGGACACCATGGCTGCGGCGGCGCGGGCCGGATACGCCGCGATCGTCTCGCACCGCTCGGGAGAGACCGAGGACGCGACGATCGCCGACCTTGCGGTGGCGACGGGATGCGGCCAGATCAAGACCGGCGGGCTCGCCCGTTCGGACCGCCTGGCCAAGTACAACCAGCTCCTGCGGATCGAGGAAGAGTTGGGGGAGAGCACTCGCTTCGCCGGGGCCGCCGCGCTGGCCCGCCAAAGCTGAGCCGCAGGCGGTCAAACGTTGGCGCGCGCGGCCAGCGTTCGGCTGAACGGGCACTCGGGCTTTAGGGACGTGCGCTCGGCCGTAAGCGAGGCTGCGAGCGGGTTGTCGCCGGAACGCACTGCGGCTTCGATCAAGGTCCTATGGACGACGTCGCGCTGGGCGTGGCTGCCGCCGAAGATGTGGGCGCGGTAACGGACGGGCATCAAAAGCTCGACGGTCTCGCCATAGCGCTCGCGCCCGAAGGCCGCGATGGCGCGGACGATCGGCAGGCCGACCTCGCGGCACATCATGCCGTTGGTACCGCCCTTGGCGCTGGCCTTCTCGACGGCTTGCACGAGCGACGCCGCAGCCTGGGTACGCGCGGTGGCGACGTAGGCCATCATCGCGTGCATGTCGTTGAACACGTAGAACCCGTCCTCATCGCCGCTCTCGTAAAGCGTGGCAAGCTCGTCCCAACGGTTCCCGACGTCGATCCCCTGCAGATGCATGCGCCACAGAAGTGCCGTCGCGTCGAGCATCGTCAGCTGAATCTGCGAGGGCTCCGAGCGAATCCTTTGATCATAGATCGCAAGGACACGCTCGGATCGGTCCTGATCGAGGTTGTATAGCGCCGTGTGCCACCAATTGTGGAAGGCGAACACATTGTCGTCCTGCGCCTAGTGGTCGGTGCGCTCTTCCATGAAGGCAATACCTTCCGCCTGGCGCGCCTGCATCTCCATGACGTGTGCAACCGCGTGCTGGGCCCAGCAGTCGTCGGGTTCGACTTCGATGGCCTGCCGGCCGGTTTCCTCGGCCCGGGAATAATCACCGCACTCCTCGTGCCCAAAGGCGTACATCCCCAACACGAACCCGTAGCCCGGGTCATCGCGACCCCAGGCCGGGAGCGCCCGCGCGATGCGGCCCCGCAGATTGTCGCGGTCGCCGTGATAGAAATCGGCAAGATGGCCAATCTGCAGGGCGAGCATGTCGCGCGGGTGTTCGGCGAGCAAACGGTCCAGCTGATTCCGCATGCCGTTCCACTCACCGGCTACCCATTGCTCAAGCGCGCGGACATGAGCGCGTTCACGGTCATTGCTCCGGTTGTCGAGATCGTTCAGCCGCTCCAGGCTGGCCTCGATCTCGGGGACGACGCTTCGCTCCCACATCGTCAGGTTCACCTCGGCGCGAAGAATGTGCCCCATGACGAAATCCGGGTCCGCTTCCAACGCCGTATCGATCACGGCGACCGGATCACCCCGGTAGGCGTTGAGTGCGCCCAGCGCCATCTCGTAGGTCTCGAGATTGCCGGGATTGTCCGTGGACACGGGCGCACCACGCCGATCTTCCATCGTTGCTCTCCCTGCCGCGGCCCACGGCGCGGGCCGGCCCGACACCATCAACCATGCTAACGTCACATTTCAAGCTTGGGTGGGGTATGTCCATGGACTTCAAAGACCTGTTTCGGAGCGGTTCGGGCGCGCCGAAGGTTTCGGCGGTGGGGCTTGGTTGCAACAACTTCGGGATGCACATCGACGAGGCGGCGAGCCACGCCGTCGTCGGCAAGGCGCTGGACGAAGGGATCAATTTCTTCGATACCGCCGAGTCATACGGCGATGGCCGCTCGGAGGAGTTTCTTGGCCGGGCGCTCGGTGGGCGGCGCAAGGACATCATCCTTGGGACCAAGTTCGGCTATGCCGGCGGCGCCTCGCGGGAGAAGATCGCGCGGTCGATCGATGCCAGTCTGAAGCGGCTGGGTACCGACGTCATCGACCTTTACACCGTACACAAGCCCGACCCCGACACACCCATCCTAGAGACGCTCGAGGCGATGGACGGGCTGGTTCGCGCCGGCAAGGTGCGCCACCTTGGCTGCTCGAACTTCAGCGCCGCCGAGCTCGACGAGGCCCTGCGCGTGGCGCGCGAGAACGATCTGTCTCCCTTTGTCGCGGCGCAGAACCGGCTGAGCCTGTTGCGGCGCGAGGCGGAGGCCGATATCGCCATCGCCTGCCGCGACCGCGGGATCGGCTTCGTCCCTTTCTTCCCTCTGGAAAGCGGCATGCTGACCGGAAAGTACAAGCGCAATGAAGTCCCCGGAGCGGAGTACCGGCTGACCCGAGTCAAGCGCTTGGCCGATGACGCCCTGACCGACGAGAACTACGCCATCGTCGAAGCCCTTACCGCCTTTGCCGAGTCGAGTGGCCATACGCTCTTGGAACTGGCGATGTCGTGGCTGGCGGCGAAGCCGGAGGTGGTGAGCGTGATCGCCGGGGCGACGACGCCCGGGCAGGTCGCCCAGAACGCCGCCGCCACCGGATGGCGGCTTGGGGCCGACGAGCTGGCCGAGATCGACCGCCTCAGCGCGCGGAACGGCTCGGCCTGAACCTCGGCGCGGTAGTCAATGCGGCGACTGCCTCGGAAGTGAATTCCACCGATCAAAGCAGCGCGTGACGCGAGGGCAAGTGAATGCAAGCCGTCAACACTCCTCGGGCGCAAAAGTGAGGCAGCTGAGGCGGCAGTCTGTGACCGGCGTCACCACAGGTGCAGATTCATGACCGATTCACGGAAACGTCAGGCTCTCGGACCTAGCGTAGGGATCGCGCCCGGCTAAAATGGCCTCAACCAAGGAATCGCTCATCGATATCAGGGAAGTAATGTACCAGGTCGGTCACTCGCTCCGCATCTCACAGAACAATTGATCCAGCAGGCGCGCAGCGCGGGTACCGGCCCGCTTGTGCGCAGCGGTGGCTGGCGATCCCGTCGTCAGTGGATCAGCTGAATTGACGCGGATCGCGCACCGAAAGCGGGAGGGATAATGGCTACTGAATTCGCCGGTTCGAAGCATTCGGTCGCACTGCGCGCGGACCTCATAAAGGCGCTATATCGGCAGAAACCGACGATCCTGATCGCGAGCATCGTCAACGCCACGATCGTCACGCTTGTCCTGTGGGAGGCGAGCCCCCAGCCATGGCCGGCACTGTGGCTTGCGCTCGTGATCGCCGTCGCCTTGGGCCGGGTGGCGCTGATGTCGCGATACCACAGGATACCGCCCGGCGAGGCAAAATCGGAATTGTGGGCTCGGCTCTTGGTCGTTAGCGCGGCGGCTAGCGGGATCCTTTGGGGTGCGTCGGGGGTTCTGTTCTTTACCCCCGGAAACGCTCTCTATCAGGTGTTTTTGGTTTTCGTGATCGGCGGGATGTGCGCTGGCGCGGCGGCGGTATTATCCACCCATATGGTGGCCTTCTACGCATTTGTATTGCCCAGTTTGACGCCCCTCATCGTCCGCCTGTGGCTCGAAGGCGAGGCGGTGCAGATGGCGATGGGGCTGATGCTGGCGCTGTTCAGCGGCGCCATGGTCGTCCTCGCGCGCAACGTTCATAGAACGGTCGTCGAGGCGATAAAAGAACGGCTTGAGAAGGAAGCGTTGCTTGAGGAGCGTGCGGGGCACGAGGAGCGGCTGGAGGTGGAGGTCGC
>CAYUNL010000163.1:0-6291 GCA_964446055.1 uncultured Alphaproteobacteria bacterium
ACCTTCGTCATCAACGGTACCGAGCGCGTCATCGTCAGCCAGATGCACCGCTCACCCGGCGTTTTCTTCGATCACGACAAGGGCAAGACGCACTCCTCGGGCAAGTTCTTGTTCGCCGCTCGTGTCATCCCCTATCGCGGCTCATGGCTCGATTTCGAGTTCGACGCGAAGGATATCGTCTACGTACGTATCGACCGCCGGCGCAAGCTTCCTGTGACCACGCTACTGTTTGCGCTCGGCATGACCGCCGAGGAGATTCTTGCGTTCTTCTTCCGCAGCGTCGAGTACACGCGGCACAAGAACGGCTGGAGGACGGCATTTGTCGCCGAGCGCGTGCGCGGCTCCAAGCTTGTTGCCGACCTCGTCAACGCGCGTACCGGGAAGACGGTTGCCGAGGCTGGCAGCAAACTGACGCCTCGGCTGGTGGCCAAGCTCGAAAGCGAAAAGCTGAAGGAGCTGCTGGTCGGGAGCGACGAGCTTGCCGGGCGGTATCTGGCGAGCGACATCATCGACGAGGGCACAGGAGAGGTCTTCGTCGAGGCCGGCGAAGAGCTGACGGAGGAGAACATTGCGGCTCTGGAAGAGGCCGGGGTCACGAAGCTACCCACGCTCGACATCGATCACGTCCACATCGGCCCCTACATCCGGAACACGATGGCCGCAGACAAGAACGCCGACCGGGTCAAGGCGCTGCAAGAGATCTATCGCGTGATGCGGCCGGGCGAGCCGCCCACCGAAGAGACGGCGGAAAACCTCTTCCGTACGCTTTTCTTCGATCCCGAGCGCTATGACCTTTCCGCGGTGGGGCGCGTCAAGATGAACGCCCGGCTGGGTTTGGAAACCGACGACACGGTGCGCACCCTGCGCAAGGAAGACATCCTCTTGGTCATCCGGACCTTGGTCGAGCTGAAAGATGGACGCGGTGACATCGATGACATCGACCACCTAGGCAACCGCCGCGTGCGCTCGGTCGGCGAGCTTATGGAGAACCAGTATCGGATCGGACTGCTGCGCATGGAGCGAGCGATACGCGAACGCATGAGCTCGGTCGAGATCGACACCGTCATGCCGCACGACCTGATCAATGCGAAGCCGGCGGCCTCGGCGGTCCGTGAGTTCTTCGGGTCCTCGCAGCTCTCGCAGTTCATGGACCAGATCAATCCACTCAGCGAAATCACGCACAAGCGGCGCCTTTCGGCACTTGGCCCTGGCGGACTTACGCGCGAGCGCGCCGGTTTCGAGGTGCGCGACGTACATCCCACCCATTACGGCCGGATCTGCCCGATCGAGACGCCTGAAGGGCCCAACATCGGCCTCATCAACAGCCTCGCCACCTACGCACGGGTCAACAAGTACGGCTTCATCGAAAGTCCCTATCGAAGAGCCGCCAAGGGCCGGGTCACCGACGAGGTGGTCTACCTGTCGGCTATCGACGAGGGCAAGTTCGTGATCGCCCAGGCCAACGCCGAGCTCGATTCGCGGGGCCGTTTCGCCGCCGACCTCGTGAGTTGTCGAAAAGGTGGCGACTTCGTCATGGTACGCCCCGAGGCGATCGAGTACATCGACGTTTCGCCGAAACAAGTGGTTTCCGTCGCCGCCGCGTTGATCCCGTTCCTCGAGAACGATGACGCCAACCGGGCGCTGATGGGCTCGAACATGCAGCGCCAGGCGGTGCCGCTCGTTCGCACCGAGGCGCCGCTCGTCGGGACCGGCATGGAGGAGATCGTCGCGCGCGACTCGGGCGTCACGATCGCGGCCAAGCGCACCGGAGTGGTTGAGCAGATTGACGCCACGCGCATCGTCGTTCGCGCCAGCGAAGAGAAGGACCTCTCGGTGCCCGGGGTCGACATTTACAACCTCTTGAAGTTCCAGCGTTCGAATCAGAACACTTGCATCAACCAGCGGCCGTTGGTCCGTGTCGGGGATGTCGTTCAGGCCGGCGAGATCATCGCTGACGGGCCGTCGACCGATCGCGGCGAGCTTGCGCTCGGGCGCAACGTATTGGTCGCGTTCATGCCCTGGGGTGGCTACAACTTCGAGGATTCGATCCTGATCTCTGAGCGTCTCGTCCGCGACGACGTCTTCACCTCCATCCACATTGACGAGTTCGAGGTGATGGCCCGCGACACCAAGCTCGGGCAGGAGGAGATCACCCGCGACATTCCCAACGTCGGCGAGGAAGGGCTGCGCAACCAAGACGAGGCGGGGATCGTCTATGTCGGGGCCGAGGTCAATCCTGGCGACATCTTGGTCGGGAAGATCACCCCAAAGGGCGAATCGGCGATGACGCCGGAAGAAAAACTCCTGCGTGCGATCTTTGGCGAAAAAGCCTCCGACGTTCGTGACACGTCGCTGCGATTGCCCCCTGGTGTCGCGGGAACGGTTGTCGAGGTGCGCGTCTTTTCGCGGCACGGCGTCGACAAGGACGAGCGTGCGCTTGCGATCGAACAAGAAGAGATCGAACACCTGGCCAAGGATCGCGACGACGAGCAGGCGATCCTCGAGCGCAACACCTACGACCGCCTCAAGAAGCTGCTGCTGGGGCGCATCGGCGTCAGCGGGCCAAAGGGAATGAAGGCGGGGGCCAAGATCACCGAGGCGACGCTCGGCGATTTGAGCCGCGGTCAGTGGTGGCAGATCGGTCTCAAGGATCCGCGCGTGATGTCCAACGTCGAGGCACTTAGAAAGCAGTTCGACGAGGCGCATGCCAATCTCGAGGCACGGTTCCAGAACAAAGTCGACAAACTCCAGCGCGGCGACGAACTGCCGCCCGGAGTCATGAAGATGGTAAAGGTCTTCGTCGCGGTGAAGCGTAAGCTTCAACCGGGAGACAAGATGGCCGGGCGCCACGGCAACAAGGGCGTGATCTCGAAGATCCTGCCGGTCGAAGATATGCCCCATCTCGAGGACGGGACGCCCGTGGATATCGTCCTCAATCCGCTGGGTGTTCCGTCGCGGATGAACGTCGGCCAGATTCTCGAAACTCATCTCGGATGGGCGTCGGCCGGGCTCGGCCAGCAGCTCGGCGAGCTAATCGACAAAACAGGACGAGGCGCGAAGAGCGACGAGTTGCGTCGCTGGGTCCGCACCCTGTACGGCAAGAGCCAGTATGACCTCGCGTTCGCCGAGCTCGACGACGGCGAGATCGCCGATCTCGCTAGCAACATGCGGGCGGGCGTGCCGTTTGCTTCGCCGGTTTTCGACGGGGCCCAAGAGAGCGACATCGTCGAACTCCTGGAGCGTGCGGGCCTCGAAAGCTCGGGCCAGGTAACTTTGATCGATGGCCGGTCCGGCGAGCAATTCCACCGAAAAGTGACCGTCGGCCACATCTACATGCTCAAGCTTCACCATCTCGTCGATGACAAGATCCACGCGCGATCTATCGGTCCCTACAGCTTGGTCACTCAGCAACCTCTGGGCGGTAAGGCGCAGTTCGGCGGCCAGCGCTTCGGCGAGATGGAAGTGTGGGCGCTTCAGGCCTACGGCGCCGCGTATACGCTACAGGAGATGCTGACCGTCAAGGCGGACGACGTTGCCGGGCGGACCAAAGTCTACGAGGCCGTGGTCCGCGGCGACGATACCTTCGAGGCAGGCATTCCCGAGTCATTCAATGTATTGGTCAAAGAGCTCCATGCGTTGGGTCTCAACGTCGAACTGTCGCAGCGGAACTACTAGCGGGCGGCACTTCGTCGTGATCACAGCGCCAAGCAAGGAGATACGGCTATGAACGAGTTGATGAAGATCTTTGGCCAGGTCGGGCCCGCCCAGACCTTCGATCAGATCAAGATCTCGATCGCCAGCCCCGAGCGCGTGCACTCGTGGTCCTACGGCGAAATCAAGAAGCCGGAGACAATCAACTACCGCACCTTCAAACCCGAGCGCGACGGGCTCTTTTGCGCACGTATCTTCGGTCCGGTGAAGGACTACGAATGCTTGTGCGGCAAGTACAAGCGCATGAAATACCGCGGCATCACGTGTGAAAAGTGCGGCGTCGAGGTAACGCTTTCGAAGGTGCGGCGGGAGCGTATGGGCCATATCGAGCTGGCCGCTCCGGTAGCCCACATCTGGTTCCTCAAGTCGTTGCCCTCGCGCATCGGACTGGCGCTCGACATGACCCTGAAGGATCTCGAGCGCGTGCTGTACTTCGAGAGTTTTGTGGTTATCGAGCCTGGCCTCTCGCCGCTGAAGCAGAACCAGCTCCTCACCGAGGACGAGTTCATGGCGGCGCAGGACGAGTATGGCGAGGACGCCTTCACCGCGGGCATCGGCGCCGCCGCGATTCGCCAGATGTTGACCGCAGTCGATCTCGAGGCCACCCGCGAGCAATTGCGCACCGAGTTGGCCGAGACCACCTCGGTCGTCAAGCCCAAGAAACTGGTCAAGCGGCTCAAGCTGATCGAATCGTTCATCACCTCGGGCAACCAACCGGAGTGGATGATCCTCACCGTGGTGCCTGTCATTCCGCCCGACCTCAGGCCGCTGGTGCCACTCGACGGTGGTCGTTTCGCGACCTCGGACCTCAACGATCTCTATCGTCGCGTGATCAATCGCAACAACCGACTGAAGCGCCTAATGGAGTTGCGCGCTCCCGACATCATCGTTCGCAACGAAATGCGCATGCTCCAGGAGGCGGTGGACGCGCTGTTCGACAATGGCCGCCGCGGACGCGTGATTACCGGCGCGAACAAGCGACCGCTCAAGTCATTCAGTGACATGCTCAAAGGCAAGCAGGGTCGCTTTCGCCAAAATCTCTTGGGCAAGCGAGTCGATTACTCTGGTCGATCGGTAATCGTGGTCGGACCGGAGCTCAAGCTCCATCAGTGTGGGTTGCCAAAGAAGATGGCGCTCGAGTTGTTCAAGCCTTTCATTTACTCGCGGCTCGAATCGATGGGACTTGCGGCCACGGTGAAGATGGCCAAGAAGATGGTCGAAATGGAGCGAGCCGAAGTGTGGGACATTCTCGAGGAGGTGATCCGCGAGCACCCCGTACTTCTGAATCGTGCGCCGACGCTCCACCGTCTTGGCATCCAGGCGTTCGAACCGGTGCTGATCGAAGGCAAGGCGATCCAGTTGCATCCGCTAGTCTGCACGGCCTTCAACGCCGACTTCGACGGGGACCAAATGGCGGTGCATGTGCCGCTCTCGCTCGAGGCCCAGCTCGAAGCCCGCGTTCTTATGATGTCGACCAACAACATTCTCAGCCCATCGAATGGCAAGCCAATCATCGTGCCTTCTCAGGACATCGTCCTCGGACTCCATTACTTGACGCTGCGGCGCGAGGGCGAGCCGGGCGAGGATTCGTCGTTCCTCGACATGGGCGAGATCGAGCGCGCGCTCGAGTCCGGTGCGGTCACGCTGCACACCAAGATCAAGTCCCGCGTCCTGGTGCTCGACGCGGATGGCAACGCGACTGCCGCCCGGGTCGAGACGACGCCGGGCCGCATGATGTTGGCTGAGATCCTTCCGCGAAGTCCCAAGGTCCCCTTCGATCTCATCAATCGGATCCTGACCAAGAAGGAGATCAGCCAACTGATCGATGTCGTCTACCGCCACTGCGGTCAGAAAGAGACGGTGATTTTTGCGGACCGCCTGATGGCGCTCGGTTTCGACTATGCGTGCCGCGCCGGAATCTCGTTCGGCAAGGACGACATGGTCGTGCCCAAGGCGAAGGATGAACTGGTTTCGAGCACCCGAGATCTAGTGGCCGAGTACGAGCAACAGTATCTCGACGGTCTGATCACCCACGGCGAGCGCTACAACAAAGTGGTCGATGCGTGGGCCCAGTGCACCGATAAGGTCGCCGACGAGATGATGAAGGAGATCTCCGCGATCGACACTTCGGTCGATCCAGAGACCGGACGCCATACCTCGTTCAACTCGATCGCCATGATGGCCAACTCCGGCGCCCGGGGCTCCGCCCAACAGATGAAACAGTTGGCCGGCATGCGCGGGCTCATGGCCAAGCCCTCCGGTGAGATCATCGAGACGCCGATCATCTCCAATTTCAAGGAGGGTTTGAACGTCCTCGAATACTTCAACTCGACGCACGGGGCGCGAAAAGGCCTCGCGGATACGGCGCTAAAGACGGCGAACTCGGGATACCTCACCCGGCGCCTGGTCGATGTATCTCAGGACTGCATCATCGTCGAGCGCGATTGCGGCACTACCAACGGTCTCACCGTCGGTGAGGTGCTCGAGGGTGGCGAGGTGATCGTGCCGTTGTCCGAGCGGCTCCTTGGTCGGACGGCAGCCGTGAAGATTGTCGACCCGGTGGCGGGCGACGTCGTGGTC
>CAYUNL010000164.1:0-6248 GCA_964446055.1 uncultured Alphaproteobacteria bacterium
AGCGGAAACAGAAAACCCGGCTCAAATCCGAGTTCTTCAACAGCCTCGGCTATTAGCGGACCTCTGGAAGCGGTTGCCGAAGAGTCCACTCCCGGCTTATGAGCAGACATCGCGCGTGGTACTCCCTTCACCCTTTGGATCGATCTCTGGTGTAGGTCAATTCCATGACCACGCCACGCCGCCCGTGGGCCGCGGCGGCCGGATCCGTCGCACGGACACGCCCGGGTCCATCGCCCCCACGGACGCGGAGATCGCGATATAGGGGCGTCGTGGGACATGCGCCGGCGCCCGGCGCGGGCGGTGCAACAAACGATCCGGGCAACCGATCGTTCTCCAAAACTGGCGTGACCGTCGGGAGCGGAGATTAATATGGCTCGACCCGCCCCCGCCTTGGGGGGGATGGCGGGGGAGGGGACGAGGGCGCAAATCTAAACTAGCGGCTCGCGGCACCGCCAGGTATGTACCTCGGGAGTCGCTGGCGCGATATTGGGACGCTGCGGGACGGCGCCGCCAACAGGCCCGAAATCGCCTCTGCTGCTTCCTATGTGCTTCCTGTACCGAACTCCGACCTAGCGTACCATGCCATAAGGCATTGATTTTATTGGTGGGCGCTCGGGGACTCGAACCCCGGACCCGCGGATTAAGAGTCCGCTGCTCTGCCAACTGAGCTAAGCGCCCTGGGGTCCAACCTCAGGGCGCTGTGTAGCAAGCCCGCGGGGGCTTGTCGATGGGCTTCACGAGCGCGAGGGGTGGGCGCCGCCGCGGGCCTCGGGTTGACGCGATATCAGTACCTCGCGGTGGATCGATACGCACATGATGAAGCCGAATCCGACCAGCAACGTCATGATTGCGGTGCCGCCATAGGAGATTAGCGGCAGCGGGACGCCGACCACCGGGATCAGGCCGGTGACCATGGCGATGTTGACGAAGACGTAGAGAAAGAAGGTGTTGGTGACGCCCATGCTCAGCAGTCGGCCGAAATGGTTTCGCGAACCGAGCCCGACGGCGACACCGTAGGCCAAGATCGCCACGTAGAGCGCCAACAGCGCGAAGCTGCCGGCAAGCCCGAACTCCTCGGCCAGCATCGTGAAGATGAAGTCGGTCTGTTTTTCGGGCAGAAAGTCGAGGCGCCCTTGCGTGCCCTCCATGTAGCCGCGGCCGAACAGGCCGCCCGAGCCCAGCGCGATCTTGGATTGCAAGATGTGATAGCCGGCACCCAAGGGATCGCGCTCGGGATCGAGAAAGGTCAGGATGCGTCGCTGCTGGTAGCCGTGCAGGAGCTGCCAGCCAAAGGGAATGGCGGCAAGCGTTCCGGCGAGGGCAAGGCCGAACTGCCAGACCGCGACACCGGCGAGGAAGAACATGGCGCCGCCACCGAGAAAGAGGAGGATCGCGGTGCCGAGGTCGGGCTGGCGCAAGACCAGCGCCACCGGCACCACCACCATTGCCGCCGGCGGCAGCAGCCATCGCAGCCGACCCACCTCCTCGCGCTTGCGGGCGTGGAAGTACCGGGCGAGCGCCAGCACGAGCGTGATCTTCATGAACTCGGAAGGCTGAAGCCGGACGACGCCGACATCGACCCAACGCTGCGCGCCCATTCCCACCGATCCGATGACCTCGACCGCGAGCAAGAATGCCAGCGTCACCGCGTAAAGGACGTAGGCGTAGCGGAGCCACACCCGAATATCGGTCAGCGCGACCACGATCATCGGCCCCAGCGCAATGCCAAAGCGCACCAGCTGCCGCGCCACGAGGCCGTCGAACTCACCCCGCGCCACCGAGTAGAGCACCAGAATGCCGATCCCGGCGACGGCGAAGATCAACAGTACCAGTCCCCAATTGAGGCTCCACAGCTTGCGCCGCAAACTGAGGTTTTGCTCCTTGAGGCCGAGTTCACCCCTCATGTGGGGCGCTCCCCGTCCGCGCCCGGCGCGCGGGCGGTGACGGCGTCGACAGCCGGCCGGCCAAGCGGGTCGCGGCGCTGCACCTCGAGCAAGATGTCGCGGGCCACAGGGGCCGCCGCGCGGGCCCCCGAGCCGCCGTGCTCGATCACCACCGCCACCGCGTAGCGCGGGGCAGCGACAGGGGCATAGGCAACGAACAACGCGTGATCGCGCTCGATCCAGGGCTTGTCCTCGTTCTTTACGCGCGGACCGGTGCGATCACGCCTGGTGATGCGTCGCACCTGCGAGGTGCCGGTCTTGCCGGCCATGGCAAAGTCAGGCTCCTCAATACGCGAGCGATAGGCGGTGCCGCGCGGCGTATTGGTCACCCGATTCATCCCCTCGCGTACCAGCGCGAGCCACCTGGGATTGAGCCCCAACGCCCCCTCGCGCACGGAAGCGGCCGCGGTTTCGGCCTCGCGCTCGCCGACCGCGCGCACGACGCGGGGCACGACCTTGAAGCCGCCGTTCGCGATTTCCGCCGTCATCACCGCGAGCTGCAGCGGCGAGGCGAGCACGAAACCCTGGCCGATGCCGGTAACCAGGGTTTCGCCCTTCTGCCACGGCTCGCCGCGCATCGCCAGCTTCCAGTCGCGATCGGGGATCAGCCCCGCACTCTCGGAGGGAAGCGCGAGGCCGAACCGCGAGCCGAGCCCGAAGCGGCGCGCCATTTCTGCGATGCGGTCGATGCCGGTGCGCAAGGCGACGTCGTAGAAGAAGGAATCGCACGACTGCTGGAAGCCGTCCAACAGCCCCATGTGGCCGTGGCCCTGCCGCTTCCAGCAGAAGAACTCGCGATTGCCGAGCTTGACCGAGCCGCTGCAGAAGATTCGGTGATCGGCAGCGATGGCGCCGCTTTCCAGCGCGGCGAGGGCGACGATCATCTTGAATACCGATCCCGGCGGGTACTGGCCGGCGATGGCCTTGTTCGTCAGCGGCGCCCTGGGATCGCTGATCAGCGCGCGCCATTGCTCGCGGCGCATGCCGATGTTGAATGCGTTGGGATCGAAATCGGGCGTCGAGGCAAGGATCAGAACCTCGCCCCCATGGACGTCGATGGCGACGGCGGCCCCGCTTTCTTCGCCGAGCCGGCCCACGGCGAACTCCTGCAATGCCGCATCGAGCGTGAGCACGGCATCGGCACCGGGCTGGCCGTCATGGCGTTCGAGCTCCTGGATGACCCGGCCGTAGGCGTTGACCTCGACGCGGCTGTTGCCGGCGGCGCCGCGCAGCTCCTTGTCGAAGGTCCTCTCGATACCGCTCTTGCCGATGCGGAAGCCCGGCATCTCCAGGAGCGGGTCGCCGGTCAGGTCGTCCTCGGCGACCGCGGCGACGTAGCCAACGACGTGGGAGAAGGGCGCACCGTGCGGGTAGTGACGGGTTTCACCGACCTCGGGCTGGATTCCTGGAAGATCGGGGCTGTTGACGTTGACCTCGGCGAACTCCTGCCAGCTCAGGTTCTCGGCCACGGTGACCGGAACGAAGGGGCGGTTGCGCCGGGTCTCACGCAACACGCGGTGGCGGTCGCGCTCGTCGAGCGCGATGAGGCGGCCGAGTGCGGCCAGGGTCTGCTCGACACTGGCCGTGTCCTCGGGGACCAGCACGACCCGGTAGTTGCGTTGGCTGTTGGCGAGTTCGACGCCGAAGCGGTCGAGAATGCGCCCTCGGGGCGGTGGCAGGAGCCGCATGTTGATGCGGTTCTCCTCGGCCAACAGCTTGTACTGGTCAGCCTCGACCACTTGCAGGTAGTAGAGCCGGCCGGCGAGGACGGTGAGGAAGGCGGCTTGGCCGCCGGCCAGGAGGAAGGCGCGGCGCGAGAACGCTTTGGCGCGATCGAACTCGCGACGCATGTTAGGCGTAACGCATGAATCGCCGCTGTGCGCGCACGAACAGCCAACTCATGCAGGGATAGAACACCGCCGTCAGGAGTCCTTGGGCGGCAAAGGTTCGCGGATCGAGAATCGTGGCGTAGTAGAGCGAAGCGATGAGCCAAGCAGCGATCGCGGCACCGGCGGCAATGACCACAAACCCCAACCACTCGACGAGGAAGCTCTTGCCGAGAAAGAACCGGCGCTGCGAGACCCCGATGCCGTATACCGCGACCAGCATCAGCGCGATCATGCCCATCGGTCCACCGCTGAGCGCGTCCTGGACGAGACCGATCGCGAACACCGCCGGCAGCGGCAGCTTCTCGGGCCGGTAGATGCTCCAGTAATAGATCGCCATCAGCGCCAACGCCGGCGTCACGGGCGCGAAATGGGGAATGCCATAAGGGAGCTGGGCGGCAAAGACCAGCGCCAGCGTCACGAGGGCCGGGGTAAGCGCCGCGAGCGCCCGCTTGAGGCGGTGAACCGGCTCGGGCTTCACGGCCGACCCGGCGGCCCGGAGGTGCCAGAGATCCGCGGCAGGTCGAAGCGCAGCACCCGGACGTGCTCGAGGCGGTCCCAGTCGACGAGTGGCTGCACCTGCACTCCGCCATCGCCAGTCGCGGTGACGACGCCGACCGGGATGCCCGGCGGGAAGAGGCCACCATCACCCGAAGTCACGACCCGCTCGCCGATGGCGAGACGGGCGTTGGCGGGCAGAAAACCGAGTTTGGGCTGGGCGGTGTTGTCCCCCGACAGAACACCGCGATGGCGCGATGATTCCATGACCACCGGCACCCGCGAATTGAGATCGGTCAGCAGGAGCGCCCGGGAGGCGCGGCGGCCGGCCGCGACCACGCGCCCGACGAGCCCTTCGCCGGTGACCAGCGCCTGGCCGTTCTGCACGCCGTCACGGGTGCCGCTGGCGAACAGCACGGCGCGCACGAACGGTCCACCCGACTCGGCGATCACGCGGGTTGTGATGGAGGTGATTCGCGGCTCGCTGCGGGCGCTCAACAACGCCCGATACGCGGCGTTCTCGCGTTCGAGCTCGCGCGCCGAGGCTTGCCAGCGCCGCAGCCGCTCGTTCTCCTCGCGCAGCCGCTGATTGTCGCGGTTGAGATAGACCAGCTGGTTGATGTTCTCGACCCCGCGGCGGGCCGCCGCCACCGGTTGGGAAAGCACCGCCAATATCGGCGCCGCGGTGTCGGTTACGCCGAGACGCAGGCGCTCGAGCGCGGCATTGTCGGCCCGGCTCATGATCATCAGCCCGAGCGCCGCCGCGATCAACAGGGCGAGGGCAAAGCGCTGGGCCAGGGCTTTGGGCGAAAACGCGAGACGCAGCGCCCGATTGGTGGGCGGGGTCCTCATGAGCAGAGCACTCCGGACACGGCAGCGGCTCGCCGACTAGACCTCTTGGTGGAGGACGCCGCGCAGCGTGCGCAACTCCTCGAGCGCACGCCCGGTGCCCATGGCGACGCATCGGAGCGGCTGATCGGCGACAGACACCGGAAGTCCGGTAGCGTGGCGCAGGACGTAGTCTATGTTGCCCAACAGCGCCCCGCCGCCGGTCAAGACGATGCCCTTGTCGACGATGTCGGCAGCAAGTTCGGGTGCGGTGTTCTCGAGCGCCGCCTTGACCGCCTCGATGATCGCGCCCACCGGTTCGGCCAGGCTCTCGGCGATTTGGAGCTGGTCGATCACCAGCTCCTTGGGCACCCCGTTCATCAGGTCGCGGCCTTTGATGCCCATCGTCTCGCCGGTGCCGTCTTCGGGGGGGCTGGCCGTTCCGATCGTGGTCTTGATGCGCTCGGCACTGCTCTCGCCGATCAGCAGGTTGTGGTTGCGGCGGATATAGGCGATCACCGCCTCGTCCATCTTGTCGCCGCCAACCCGCACCGAGCGCGAGTAGACGACGCCGCCGAGCGAGATCACCGCAACCTCGGTGGTGCCGCCACCGATGTCGACCACCATCGACCCGGTGGGCTCGGTGACCGGCAGCCCCGCCCCGATCGCCGCGGCCATCGGCTCTTCGATCAGGAACACCCGCCGGGCCCCGGCGCTCTCGGCAGATTCCTGGATCGCCCGGCGCTCGACCGCGGTCGAGCCCGAGGGCACCGCGACGATGACCTGGGGGCTGGCAAAGTTGCGGCGGTTCTGGGCCTTGCGGATGAAGTGCTTGATCATCTCCTCGGCGACGTCGAAGTCGGCGATGACGCCATCGCGCAAGGGGCGGATCGCCTGAATGTTGCCCGGCGTACGTCCCAGCATGAGCTTGGCCTCATCGCCAACGGCCAGCACTTGGGTCTTGCCGCGGTGCGTGGCGATGGCCACCACCGAGGGCTCGTCGAGCACGATGCCGCGGCCCTTGACGTAGACCAAGGTATTGGCGGTGCCAAGGTCGATGGCCATGTCCGCGGACAGCATGCCAAAGACGCTG
>CAYUNL010000165.1:0-6244 GCA_964446055.1 uncultured Alphaproteobacteria bacterium
GGGAGTACCGTAATCGCCAGAACCGACTTGAGGCGGGGTGCCGCCGGCCGACTTGACGCCGCGCTTGGCGACCTGGGCCTGGCGGGCGAGCGCAATGTTGCACGGCGCCGCTTCGTTCCAGGTTGTCACCACGCCGACGAAGGGCTGGGCGATCTCGCGCTCGGTCATGCCCATGGCGTAGTAGAAGGCGCGGTGCGGCGCGCGCTCGGCCCCGGCCGAGACATGCCGGCTCGGCAGCTTCGATTTGTCGAATACGTGCGCGTCCACGGCACTGTCCTCCCGTCCCGGCAAAACGCCGGATTCGCGACCTATGATCGCCCCAGCCGCGCTCCCGCGCAAGCGGCGCGGGGGTTCGGTGCGCCTCTCGCGCCACCGCGCCGGCGCAGTCACACTTCGCCAGGCGAGAGGCGCGCGAGGGACGAAATGTCTGAAGCCGTCGCCGGCATAGGAGTTTCCCGCGGCGATTGGCAGCCGGCCCGCTGCAAAGGCCGTATCGTCACCCCGCCCGAAGGTGATTGGGTGGAATGTCCTACGTGTCACGCGACCGGCTGGGACGGTGACGAGCGTCGCGAAATATGCGGCGCCGCAGGCTGGTGTTACGCTCCCTGGCCTCAATTGGGCTCGCGCTAGGCCTCCGGGACGTGCTCGGGCGCAGATGCGGCGGCGCCAGGGCGAACGAACGTCGCCTGGCTCAGCCGGCGGCGATACGCTCCAGCGCCGCGGTGATTTTTGCCCGCGCCGCTTCGGCCTCGGCGTGGCGCTCGCGTTGGGCCTCCTGGACGTGCTCGGGCGCCTTCTCGACGAAACGCTTGTCGCCGAGCTTCTTCTCGATCTTGGCTATGTCGCCGGCCAGTCGGTCGAGTTCGCGGCCGAGCCGCGCCCGCTCGGCGTCCAGTTCGACGATGCCGGCAAGGTCGAGCACCAGGCTCGCCTCGTCGTGGACCAGCCGGACCGCGCCCGCCGCGTCCGCCTCGGCCGGCCCCAGATCGAGCTTGGCGAGGCGCGAGATCAGCGCGCCGTGCCGGGCCATGCGGTCCGCATTCTCGTCCGAGGCACCGATCAGCGCGGCGGGAATGCGGCTGCCGGCCGGTACATTCATCTCCGCGCGCACGGTGCGCACCTGGCCGACCAACCGGATCACCCAGTTCATCTCGCCGGCCGCGGCATCGTCGACTAACTCCTCGCCGGGCTCGGGCCACGGCGAGGTGGCAAGAATCGCATTGCCCCGAGCGCCTAGCTCCTGCCACAGCTCCTCGGTCAGGAACGGCATGATCGGGTGCAGCAAGTGCAGAAGCGTATCCAGCACCCACCCGGCGGCGGCCCGTGTTTCGTCCTTTTCGGCGCCATCGGGGCCCACCAGCACCGGCTTGATCGCCTCCAGGTACCAATCGCAGAACGTCCCCCAGGCGAACTGATAAAGCGCGCCCGCCGCCTCGTTGAAACGGTAGGCCTCGATCTCCGCGGTAACCCGTTCGGCGGTGCGCGCGGCCTCGCCGACGATCCATCGGTTTGCCGTCTCGGCACACGTGGCGGGGTCGAATTCCGGCGGCGTGGCGCACTCGTTCATCTGACAAAAGCGTGCCGCGTTCCACAGCTTGGTGCCGAAGTTGTGGTAGCCCTCGATACGGCTTTCCGAGACGTTGATATCGCGCCCCTGCGCGGCCATCGCGGTCAGCGTGAAGCGCAGCGCATCGGCCCCGTAGCGTTCGACCAGATCCAGGGGATCGATCACGTTGCCCTTGCTCTTCGACATCTTCTGGCCCTGGGCGTCACGCACCAGGGCGTGGATATAGACGGTGCGGAAGGGAACCTCGCCCATGAACTTCAGGCCCATCATCATCATCCGCGCCACCCAGAAGAAGATGATGTCGAAGCTCGTCACCAGGTCGTCGGTCGGGTAGTAGCGCGCCAGCTCGGGCGTCTCTTGGGGCCAGCCCAGCGTCGAGAACGGCCACAGCGCCGAGGAGAACCAAGTGTCCAAGACGTCCGCCTCGCGCTCGAGCGCGACTTCCTCCCCGTAATGCGCCTTCGCCGCCTGGTGCGCCTTACCCTCGTTCATCTCGACGAAGATCTGCCCATCGGGGCCGTACCAGGCCGGGATCTGGTGGCCCCACCACAGCTGGCGCGAGATGCACCAGGGCTGGATGTTGCGCATCCACTCGAAGAAGGTCTTCTCCCATCGCTTGGGTACGAACTTGGTGCGCCCGTCTTCCACTGCGGCGATGGCCGGACCGGCCAGCGTCGCCGCGTCGGCGTACCACTGGTCGGTGAGCCACGGTTCGATCACGGTCTCCGAGCGGTCGCCGTAGGGGAGCACGTGCTCGTGCGGCTCGATGCGCGCGATTAGCCCCGCCGCCTCGAGATCGGCGACGACCTTCTTGCGCGCGGCGAAGCGGTCCATGCCGCGGTAGGCCTCGGGCGCGTTCTCGTTCAGGCCTGCGCTCTCGTCGAAGATATTGACGGTGTCGAGGTTGTGGCGGCGGCCGACCTCGAAGTCGTTGAAGTCGTGCGCGGGCGTGATCTTTACCGCGCCCGACCCGGCCTCGGGATCGGCGTGGGTATCGGCGATGATGGGAAGCCGGCGCCCCACCAGCGGCAAGATCGCGTGCCTGCCGACCAAGCCGGCATAGCGGGCATCATCGGGGTGGACCGCCACGGCGGTATCGCCGAGCATCGTCTCAGGTCGAGTAGTAGCGACGATTATGTATTCTTTTTCAGTGCCTTCCAGCGGGTACTTAATGTGCCAGAGCGAGCCTGAGACGGGACGTTGTTGGACCTCGAGATCGGAGATCGCGGTGTGCAGTTTGGTGTCCCAATTGACCAGGCGCTTGTCCCGATAGATCAGCCCCTCGCGGTGCAGCGCGACGAATACCTCGCGTACCGCCCGCGACAGGCCCTCGTCCATGGTGAAGCGCTCGCGCGACCAATCGCAACTGGCGCCGAGCCTTTTCAGCTGATTGGTGATCGCTCCGCCCGAGGCCTCCTTCAACTGCCACACCCGCTCGACGAAGGCCTCGCGACCGATCGCCCGCCGCGTCGTCCCCTCCGCTTCGAGCGTCCGCTCGGCCACCATTTGGGTGGCGATGCCGGCGTGATCGGTGCCCGGTTGCCACAGCGTGTCGCGCCCGCGCATCCGGGCAAGCCGCACCAGCACGTCCTGGAGCGTGTTGTTGAGTGCGTGGCCCATATGCAGGCTGCCGGTGACGTTGGGCGGCGGGATGACGATGGTAAAGGGCTGCGCCGCGGGCTTGCCGCCGCACTCGAACGCCCCGGCGCTCTCCCAACGGCTATAGTGTTTGGCCTCGACCGCGTCGGGCCGATAGGTCTTACCCAGCATTGCTCTTCTGATCTGTGTTGAGGGACGGCGCGGCGTGGCGCGCCGGCCAAGATCTACGGTTCGCGGTCGTCCTCAGCCTTGCCCACGAGCTTGGTGATCTCGCGCGATACGATGCGCTCCACCAGACCGGGAAGGTTCTGATCCAGCCAGTGTTTGAGCATCGGACGCAGGAGCTCCTTAACCACGTCCTCGAGCGTTCGGTTGGGGCTCCCAAGCGGCGCCCCCCTAGTCGCAGACACCGTGGTGTGTAGCGAAGTGACCGCCGCCGCCTGAGCGCCGACCTCGTCCGATACCAGACCTTCGAACGTCGCCGCCATGGGTTGGGCTTGCGGCTCCGCGATGGGTTCGGGTTCGAAGATCGGCTCTGGCTCTGGCTCCGGCTCGGGCTCGGGCTCTGGTTCCGGTTCCGGTTCAGGCTCAGGCTCAGGCTCGGGTTCCGGCTCTGGCTCGGGTTCGGGCTCCGGTTCGGCCTCGACCATGGCGTCCGCGCCGAGATCCATGACCGATTCGTCCTCGTCCACGACCTGCGTGAGCTCGAGGACGGCGTCGTCTTCATCGGCGTCCTCGGCCGCGGTCTCTGGTTCCGACGGCTCGGTCGGCTCGGCCGGCTCGGCGGACTCGGCCGGCTCGGCGGCCGCGCCTTCGCCCTCCGCGCCCTCCTCCTCGCCATCCTCGGAAATGATCCGTCGGATCGACGAGAGGATCTCTTCCATCGTCGGTTCGTCTTGCGGCTGCGCGTCGCTCATCTTTCAGCCTTCGCCGGTGGCGGTTGGTCACAAATTACACGTGCCCAGTCAGAACGTACGGCAGAACCCATTAAAATGCCAGTCCTCACCCAGCGCCCACGCGCGCGCGGCGATCGGCCCTCACCACCACCGCCTGCGCACGCGCTCGTAATAGGCGGCGGGATCGTAGTACTCGACCGACAGGCCGAGCAGGCGCGCGGTCAGGCGGCCGATGGCCGCCCGGACCTCGAAGGCGGCGACGTACTGGTCGCGCTCGGCGATGACCACCGCCACCCGCGCATCGAGAAGTTCCTGCTCGGCATCGAGCGTATCCAGCGTCGTGCGAAGCCCAACCTCCGCCTCCTGGCGCACCCCGTCGAGCGCGATCTCGGCTGCCCGGGTCTGATCGCTCGAAGAACGGATTCGGTCGGTCGCGGTCGTCAGCCGCTCCCACGCCTGGGTCACCGTCTGGCGAACCTGGCGCCGCGTCTCCTCGATCTCAAGGCGGCGCTGGTTGTTGGTGTTGCGGGATTGGCGGACCTCCGAGGCGACTCGGCCCGCCTGGTAGAGCGGGACCGTGACCCGCGCAGTGATGCTGGCACTCTCCGTGACCGAGCCCCGGGTGAAGGAGTCTTCGTTTCGGCTGAGACTGCTGTCGAGCGAGACCGTCGGCAGCAGATTACCGACCGCGGCGTCGACGGCGTGCTGTGAGGCACGCTCTGAATGCCGCGAGGACAGGAGCGAGGGGCTCTCTACGGCGGCGATCGCGGCCGCTTCCTCGACGCTAGTGGGCACACCGCTCAGCGGCGGCGGCGGCTCAAGCCCGCCGGCAACCACGCCGGTCAGTTGGGCCAGCGCGGCCCGCGCCGATACCACGTCGCCCTCGGCCTGAATGCGGTCGGAAGTCGCGCGCGACAGCCGCGCCTCGGCCTGAGCGACATCGGTGCGGGTGATTTCGCCGACCTCGAAGCGGTCGCGCGTCGCCTCGAGCTGGCGGAGCAGCACCTGCTCGTTGTTACGGTTCAGCCGCACGATCGCCTGATCGCGCAGGACGTCGAGATAGGCGGTCACCGCGGCAAGCAAGACCTCCTGCTCGGTGACCAACAGGCTCGCGCGCGCCGCCAGCACGGTGGCCTCGGCCTGACGGGTGGCGGCCCGAGTGCGGCCGCCGCGGTATAAGGGCTGTGTCAGGCCAAGGCTCGCCGTCAGCGGGCTCAGCGTCTGGCTGCCGCTCGAGGTGGTGGTCGAGCCGCTCGATTCCTGACGGGTCTGGCCGTAGGAGCCGTCGATGTCCACCGTCGGGCGCCAGCCCGACAAGCCTTGCGGGACCCCCTCGTCGGTGGCCCGTAACGCCGCGCGCTGGGCGGCCAGGTTCGCGTTGTTTGTGTACGCGGTGGCCAACACCTCCTCGAGGGTTTCGGCCGCGGCACCGCCCCAGGCGGCCAACATCGTCACCCCGACCGCTGCAAGCAAGCGCCTCACCGCAACGGCCATGCCGGCTCGGACTGATGGCCTCGCGACACAAGAATGGGGCACCGGCGCCTATCTAGTGGCATACAGCGGTCTTCGACACTCTATCTAGTACATTACGATGGCGCAATTCGTCAATCGCGCAACGCGATTGCCCGGGGGAAGACTGCCGCCCGTTTTTCAGGACCTAGAACGCGAAGTCCCTCGGTGCGCCAAACCCGGGCAGTACCGGCGTCGCCGCATCGAAAAGTTCGCTGCGGTCGATCGATTCACCGCTACGGCGAAACAAGGTCCCCCTACCGATCCCTGCGACAGGCCTCACCACCGCCACCATCCGGCCGCCCTCGGCGAGCTGGGTCTGAAGCGACTCGGGAACTGCGGCGACCGCGCCGTTGAGAAAGATCACGTCGTAGGGCGCCTGCTCGGCGTAACCCGAGGCCAGTTCGCCGCGTACGACGATCGCGTTGTCGGCGCCCTCGGCGGCAAGGTTTGTCTCGGCCAGCGCGGCCAGCGCGCCGTCGCTTTCCAAGGCCACCACCGTCGCGCACAGCCGCGCCAGTACGCAGGCCGCGTAACCGCCGCCGCACCCGACCTGGAGGGCGACGTCGTCGGCCCCGATCTCGGCCGCCTCCAAAAGCCGCGCCAGCACCACTGGCTCCATCAGATGGCGGCCCGGCGCGACCGGCAGGTCTTCGTCGATATAGGCGGCGCC
>CAYUNL010000166.1:0-6241 GCA_964446055.1 uncultured Alphaproteobacteria bacterium
CTACCGCCTTGAGCCGTGCGAAGCCGGCGTCTAGATCGGCGATCAGATCGTCGGGATCCTCCAGGCCGACGTGGATGCGCAGGCACGGTCCCGCTGCATCCCACTGCGTTGCGGTGCGGGCCTCGGCCGGCGCGGTGGGGACGATCAGGCTCTCGTAGCCGCCCCACGAGTAGCCCATGCCGAACAGCTCGAGACCGTCGAGCATGGCCGCCACCGCCGCCGCCGTGGTCGGCTGGAGCACGACGCCGAACAGGCCCGATGCGCCAGTGAAGTCTCGGCGCCAGATCGCGTGACCAGGGTCTTCGGCAAGCGCCGGGTACAGCACCCGCGCGACCTCCACCCGGTTTTGCAACCAGTGCGCGAGCGTCAGCGCGTTTTCCTGATGCCGGGCGAGCCGTACCGACAGCGTGCGCAGGCCGCGCTGGCCAAGGTAGCAATCGTCGGGTGCGGCGTGGGTGCCAAGATGGCGCGCGGTCTGGCGCAGCGCCGGCCACGCCGCCTCGGTGGCGCACGCGGTCCCCAGCATGGCGTCGGAATGGCCGACGATGTACTTGGTCGCCGCTTGGATCGAGACGTCGACGCCGTGGTCGAAGGGCTTGAAGTAGAGCGGCGAGGCCCAGGTGTTGTCCATGATGACCGTCGCGCCCCCCGCGTGCGCCGCTTTCGCGATCGCCGGGACGTCCTGCACCTCGAAAGTAAGCGAGCCCGGCGATTCGACGAACACGACCTTGGTTTCGGGGGTCATGATCCGCGCGATGTCGCCTCCGATCAGCGGATCGTAGTACACCGTCTCGACGCCAACTCTGGCGAGCACGTTGTCGCACAAGCGCCGCGTCGGTTGGTAGGCAGTGTCGACCATCAGCAACCGCTCGCCGGCGCCGAGGAAGGCCAACAGCGCGCTCGACACCGCCGCCAGGCCGGAGGGGTAGGACTGGCAGGCGTGCCCACCTTCGAGGGCGGCGACCGCGTCCTCCAGCGCGAACGTCGTCGGCGTGCCGGCGCGCCCGTACGTGATGCGCCGCTCCTCGCTCTCGGCCTCCCGCGATTCTAGCTCGGCCACACTCGGGTAGAGCACGGTCGAGACGTGATAGACCGGCGGATTGACCGCGCCGTGGTGGTCCTCGGGATGGCGCCCGGCGGTGACGACCGTGGTGTCCTGTCTCCTGAGCTTGGATTTCATCGCCCTGGCCCGACCCATCGCCCCGCGAGGCGCAGCGGCGGCATCATGTCATTCCGCGTGCCGCCGCGCCAGTCGCCGCCCCCGCGCGGCTTGGACCGCACCCACCGCTGTGCTACGGTTCGCACCAGCGTCACAAGCAACGAAGGGGGAACTCATGGACAGGATCACGCTACTCGCCGCGGCCGCCGCGGCGCTTGCGATCGGCGCCGGCGCCCAGGCCGGCACCCTCGACGACGTGCGCGCCAAGGGCTTCGTCCAGTGCGGCGTCAGCCAGGGCGTACCCGGCTTCTCCAACCCCGACGAGGCCGGCAACTGGTCGGGCATCGACGTCGATGTCTGCCGCGCCGTTGCCGCCGCGATCTGGGGCGATGCCGACAAGGTCAAATACACGCCCTTGACCGCCAAAGAACGCTTCACCGCCCTGCAATCGAGCGAGATCGACGTCCTGTCGCGCAACACGACTTGGACGCTGGTCCGCGATACCGCGCTCGGCCTCGACTTCGCCGGCGTCAATTACTACGACGGCCAGGGCTTCATGGTGCGCAAGGACCTCGGGGTCTCGACCGCGATGGAGCTCGACGGCGCCAGCGTCTGCGTCAACATCGGCACCACCACCGAGCTCAACATGGCCGATTTCTTCCGCACCAACGGGCTCAACTACGAGCCGGTGGTGTTCGAGAAATCCGACGAGGTGGTCGCCGCCTACGATGCCGGGCGATGCGACGTCTACACCACCGACCGTTCCGGCCTCGCCGCCAACCGCGTCAAGCTGGCCGATCCCGACGCCCACATGATCCTACCCGAGACCATCTCCAAAGAGCCCTTGGGCCCGGTCGTGCGCCACGGCGACAACCAGTGGGGCGACGTGGTGCGCTGGTCGCTCTACGCCATGCTCGAGGCCGAGGAATACGGCGTCAGCTCATCGAACGTCGATGACTTGAAGGCCAACTCGACCAACCCGGTGATCAAGCGGCTGTTGGGCGTCGAGGGCGATACCGGCGAGAGCCTGGGCTTGCCCAACGATTGGGCCTTCAACATCGTCAAGCACGTGGGCAACTACGCCGAGAGCTATGACCGCAACGTCGGCCCCGACACCACCGTGGGTCTCAGCCGCGGCGTCAACGCGTTGTGGAAGGACGGCGGCATTCAGTACCCGATGCCGGTGCGCTAAGCACCCGGCACAAGGCCTTCGCGGCGGCGTGTCCGGTCTCGGCCGGACACGCCCGCCCGCGGCCGGGGCAGCGATCTGATGGCGGTAGGCAGCGAAGCGGGCAAACCGCCGCCCTCTAGCCGCGCGCTGTGGAACGATCCCCGCACCCGGGCGCTGATTGTCCAGGCCGCGGTCCTGGGCGGCGTCATCCTGATCGCCGTCTACCTCGTCAACAACACGCTCGCCAACATGCAGGCCCGGGGTATCGCCTCGGGCTTCGGTTTTCTCGACCGTACCGCCGGCTTCTCGATCGGCATGAGCCTGATCGGGTACGAGGAGGCCAACACCTACGGCCGCGCCTTCGTGGTCGGGCTTCTCAACACGCTGTTGGTCTCGGCCATCGGTATCGTGGTGGCGACCGTAATCGGCTTCGTCATCGGTGTCGCGCGGCTCTCGTCCAACTGGCTGGTGGCCAGGCTGGCCGCAGTCTACATCGAGACCCTGCGCAACATCCCGCTCCTGCTGCAGCTCTTCTTTTGGTATTTCGCGGTGCTGCGCAACCTGCCCGCGCCCAAGAACAGTGTCGAGATCCTGGGTGCCGCCTTCCTCAACACGCGCGGCTTGTTCGTGCCCAGTCCGATCCTCGAGTCCGGCTTCGGTTGGGTCGGCATCGCCATCGCGGTGGCGTTCGCGGTCGTGGTGGCGATGGCGCTGTGGGCCCGGCGCCGCCGTGAGCGCACCGGCCAACCGTTCCCCACCGTCTCGGTCTCGATCGCGGTCCTCGTGGGCCTGCCGCTCATCGTCTCCGCGCTGGCCGGCTTCCCACTTTCCTGGGAGATCCCGGTGCTCAAGGGCTTCAACTTCCGCGGCGGCACCACCTTGATTCCCGAGCTCGTGGCGCTGACGCTGGCGCTCTCGATCTACACCGCCGCCTTCATCGCCGAGGTGGTGCGCGCCGGCATCCTCTCGGTCAGCCATGGCCAGACCGAGGCGGCGTATGCGCTCGGCTTGCGGCGCGGGCCGACGCTGCGCCTGGTGGTCATCCCCCAGGCCTTGCGGGTGATCATCCCGCCGCTCACCAACCAGTACCTCAACCTGACCAAGAACTCCTCGCTCGCCGCGGCCATCGCCTATCCCGACCTGGTTTTGGTCTTCGCCGGCACCGCGCTGATGCAGACCGGCCAGGCGGTCGAGATCATCGCCATCACCATGGCCGTCTACCTCAGCATCAGCCTGACCATCGCCGGCACCATGAATCTCTACAACCAGCGCATGGCGCTGGTGGAGCGCTGAGCCGCATGAGCGCGATGCCCGAGACCTTCGAGCCCGGCCGCCATCCCGATCTGCCGCCGCCGGCGATCGAGGTCGGGGTCATCGGCTGGTTGCGCAACAACCTGTTCTCCAGCCCGCTCAACACCGTGCTCACGGTGTTCGCGCTCGGGCTGCTCTACCTCCTGGTGCCGCCGCTCGTGCAATGGACGCTGATCGACGCCGACTGGTCGGGCGAGACCCGCGAGGCGTGCAGCGGCGCCGGCGCCTGCTGGGTGTTCATCAAGGTCTGGTTCTGGAACCTCATCTTCGGGCTCTACACCCCCGACGAGCGCTGGCGGGTGGCGCTCGCCTTCGCCATCCTGATCCTCGCCGCCATCCCGCTCTTCATCCCCGGCTTCAAGTACAAGGCCTGGCTCGGCGCCTTCTTGCTCTTCGGTTTCCCGGTGATCGCCTACTTCCTCTTCGTGGGCGACGTGTTGGGCATGCCGCTGGTGGAAACCACACTCTGGGGCGGGCTCTTCCTGACCTTGGTCATCGCCGGCGTCGGCATTGTCCTGTCGCTCCCGCTGGGCGTCGCGCTGGCGCTCGGCCGGCGCTCCGAGATGCCGATCGTGCGCGCGCTCTCGATCGCCTTCATCGAGCTGTGGCGCGGGGTGCCGTTGATCACGGTGCTCTTCATGGCCTCGGTGATGTTCCCGCTCTTCCTGCCCGAGGGCATGAACTTCGACAAGCTCCTGCGTGCCCTGATCGCGGTCGCGCTCTTCTCCGCCGCCTACCTGGCCGAGGTGGTGCGCGGCGGCCTCCAGGCGATCCCCCGCGGCCAGTACGAGGCGGCCCAGGCCGTGGGCTTGGGTTACTGGCGGATGATGACCTTCGTCATCTTGCCCCAGGCGCTCAAGCACGTGATCCCCGGCATCGTCAATTCCTTCATCGCGCTCTTCAAGGACACCACGCTGGTCCTCATCATCGGCCTGTTCGATTTCCTCGGCATGCTCCAGACGGTGCGCTCGAATCCCGACTGGATCGGCTTCGCGCCCGAGGCCTACGTTTTTGCCGCCTTCGTCTTCTGGATGTTCTGCTTCTCGATGTCGCGTTACTCTCAGCACCTCGAGCGCAAGCTCGAAACCGGCCACGACCGCAGGCTCTGATCCATGGCCGCAGCCAGCGATATCCCGCCGCCGCCCGACGTGGGCGCCGACCGCGCCATGATCCGCATGGAGGCGGTGCACAAGTGGTACGGCGAGTTCCACGCGCTCAAGAACATCGATCTCGGCGTCGATCGGGGTGAGCGCATCGTCATCTGCGGTCCTTCCGGTTCCGGCAAATCGACCCTGATCCGCTGCCTCAACCGCCTCGAGGAGCACCAGCAGGGCCGCATCGTCATCGACGGCATCGAGCTCACCTCCGACCTCAAGAACGTCGATGCCGTGCGCCGCGAGATCGGCATGGTCTTCCAGCACTTCAACCTCTTCCCCCACCTGACCGCGCTCGAAAACCTGACGCTGGCCCCGGTCTGGGTGCGCAAGATGCCCCGCGCCCAGGCCGACGAGCTCGGCATGCGCTTGCTCGAGCGCGTGCGCATCCCCGAGCAGGCCGACAAATACCCCGGCCAGCTATCGGGCGGTCAGCAGCAGCGCGTGGCGATCGCCCGCAGCTTGTGCATGAACCCCACGATCATGCTCTTCGACGAGCCCACCTCGGCGCTCGATCCCGAGATGATCAAGGAAGTCCTCGACGTGATGATCAGCCTCGCCGAAGAGGGCATGACCATGATCTGCGTCACCCACGAGATGGGCTTCGCCAAGACCGTCGCCAACCGCATGATCTTCATGGACAGCGGCGAGATCATCGAAGCCGCCGAGCCCGAGGTCTTCTTCACCGCACCGAAGTCAGACCGCACCCAGCTGTTCCTGAGCCAGATCTTGGAGCACTGAGTTTCGCCCCGCCCGCGCCGAGTGCCGGCCCGGACATTTGGCCGAAGAAGCGCTCACCCGGACGAGGGTCGCGCTCGCCGATGGGCCGGCACCCCGACCGCATGGACGGCAACCCGCGCTGGCCTAAGCGCCTGATTCGTGACGCGGATCGACCCAGGCGTGGACCAGGTCTTGCCTGCCCTTGTAGGCGTACGGATCGGCGCCGTAGACCATGGTGATGTCGCGGTTGTCGTGGGTCTTCTCCAGCATCCCGTTCCAGTCCCACGGGAACCAGGACTCCGCGCTCATATAGCCGAAGGCGATGGCGCGGCGCGAGCCGGTCGTGGCCTGGTACGGCGCCGAGCCGTGCAACAGGTAGCCGTTGAAGAAGATGGCCGAGCCGGCGGCGATCTCGAGGTAGACGGCGTCATCGTCGGTGTAGGGGAAGCCGTAGGTCTCGTCGACGCCGCGGTTGAAGTGATCGGGATCGGTGTTGTCGCGGGTCGGCCACAGGATTCCCGCCTCTTGCGAGCCGGGGATCACGCGCAGGCAGGCCTTCGCGCGCGTGGTGTCCTCGAGCGCGATCCACACCTGCGCCAGCGAGCGGTCGCGAGCGGTCGCGGGTGGGGATGTAGTGCTCGTCCTGGTGCCACGACATGCCCAGGTCGCGCGGGTGGCGGTTGAAGATGACGCAGTTGATGCACTTGACGTTGGGACCGATGATCC
>CAYUNL010000167.1:0-4308 GCA_964446055.1 uncultured Alphaproteobacteria bacterium
GTAGGGCTCGTTGTTGCGTACCCAGACCGTGGTCATGCCGAGCGCCGCGGCGGGGGCGAGGTTGCGGGCAATATCGTCGAACATGACGGCTCGCGTGGGGTCGATGTCGTGGCGTTCGATGAAACGATCGTAAGTCTCGGGTGCCGGTTTGGGTTCGAAATCGGCGTCGGCAATGTCGAAGACCGCCTCGATGTGATGGCCAATGCCGAGGCGCGCGATCACGCGATCGGCGTGCTCCAACGAGGCGTTGGTGAAGGCGAATTTGCGTCCTGACAGCGCCCCAAGCGCCCGGTCGAGCGCGCCGCTCGGCGGCACCCACGTGACGTCGATATCGTGAACGTAGGCAAGGAAGGTGTCTGCCTCGACGCCGTGGACGCTCATCAGCCCGCGCAAGGTGCTGCCGTGTTCGCGGAAGTACGTTTTCTGAAGGTGCTTCGCCTCCGCGGGCTCGATTCCGAGATGGGCTGCGACAAACTTGCTAATCCGCGAATCGACCTGCGAGAAGAGGTTGTATCGCGCGTGATAGAGGGTGTTGTCGACGTCAAACACCCACGCTTCCGCCTCGTCGAGTCGGCGGGCGGATGTGCGATCGTGTGGTCCGGTCATTCCCCAAGTGTGGGTCGGTCGGGCGCCCGGTACAAGACCGAATCGCCGATCTTTCGGCCGCCGGCGCGACCGAGAGCCGCGCCCGCGGTTATCTTGCGTAGGGGCTTTGTGATAGGGTTGAGCCGGATGAAGGGCGTGAAATGGCGGCAAAAGACGGACCATCGGCAAGCCTGAGGGCCGAGCGCGACCGCTTCGTCGGCTTCGCCTTTGCGGTCGCGGACGCACTCGTCGAGTTGGTTGGCGATCACACCGTCGCCTACGCGGCGGGCGCGATTCAGGGGTTGTCGGGTCGCTCGGCGGCCGCGCTGATGGGCCAGCAATTCCTCGATCTCGTGGCGCCGGCCGACCGCGGCGTAATGCAGGCCGTGCTCGAGGCGCCATCTAGCTCGGGGCGATTTGGCCCGGTTACTGTCGGCTTCATGCACCCCGGCGGGGACGTCAAGCGGCTCGCCGTTTCCGGGACCCAATTGCCGGGTGCGAGCGCCCACATCTACCTCGCCCTCAGCGCGCTCAGGCTCGGGCCGGCGCCGGAGGCACCCTCGGTCGAGGACCGCGATCCCGACACCGGCCTGTTGAACAAGGACGCACTTGGCAACATTGCCACCGAGGCGATGAAGGCCGCCGGGGCACAGACCGACCCCTACGAGATGACGTTTCTCGAGCTCGAGGGGCTCGATGACCTCAAGGCCCGCATCGGCGGCGAGGATGCCGAAGTGTTCATGTCCGAGATGACCGCGCACATGCAAGCGCACTCGATCAACGGCGATGCGGCCGGCCACATCTCAGGCGACAAGTACGGTATCGTCCACGACGCGGGTCTCGACGTCTCGGCGCTCGAGGGTGCCCTCGCCCAGCGCACCCGGGTCGCCGATCCAACCGGGAAGGGTATCGAAGTCGAAGCGGCTACCGTCGCCCTCGACGGTGATTCAGAGGTCAGCGAGGAGGACAGCGCCAAGGCGCTGCTCTACACCATCAACCGGTTCTCCGACGAGCGCGGCGACTTCACCATCGGCGATCTCTCGGACGGCTACAAGTTGATGCTCGACGAAACGGTCGAGCGCATATCGAGCTTCAAGGCCACGCTTGCCAAGTCCGAATTCGACGTTGTCTACCAGCCGATCGTCAGCCTCGTCGATCGCTCGATCCATCACTTCGAAGCGCTGGTTCGGCTACGCGACAAGGGCGGCGGCGGCTCACCGTTTCAGTTCATCACGTTTGCCGAGGAAGTGGGCGTGATCGGCGATTTCGACCTCGCCATGGCCCACCGCGTGATCGACAAGATAAACGAGGCCAAGAAGAACGGAGACATCCTCAAGGTGGCCGTGAACCTGTCGGGCCGGTCGCTCGAGAGCCCCGCCTTCATCGACGATCTGCACAAAATGTTGCGCGCCTGCCACGACATCCGCGACCAGCTCATGTTCGAGGTCACCGAATCCGCCAAGATCGCCAACCTCGAGGAGACCAACGCCGTCCTGCAGGGCTTGCGCCGCGCGGGCCATCACGTCTGTCTCGACGATTTCGGTGCCGGTGCCGCGGCATTCCAATACCTGCGCGCGCTCGAGGTCGATTATGTCAAGATCGATGGCGTCTACGTCCGCGAGGCCCTGACAACGCCCAACGGAAAGCCGTTCCTGCGCGCCATGGCCGGCCTGTGCAGCGAAATCGGTATCCAGACCGTCGCCGAGATGGTCGAGACCGAGGACGAGGCGAAGTTCCTGTTCGAGGCCAATGTGCAATATGGCCAGGGCTACCTGTTTGGCAAACCGGCGCAGGGGATCACGAGCATCCGAGGGCCGGCCGTGAAGAGGGCCGTGTAGCGCACGGGGCCTGCCGCCTGGACCGCTGATATGGACGATCGCCACGTGATGGCCAAGTCGGTTGCGCCGCTGACGGCGGCCTCCGACGATGCCCCGCCGGAATCGCCGCGGGCGCTGTCACGCCGACCCGAATCGATCGTGGCGCGGTTTTCCGGCCCCGCCCTGGTGGCCGACGCCGACGGCAGGCTTGTGGCGGCCAACGATCAAGCCGCGGCACTCGCGGCCGCGCTCGAGGGCGGCGCGGTGCCGGCCCTCGCCGCGGCGATCGCCGCCGTCGGCAGATCTCGCGCGGCAAAAAGCGAAAAGCTGGAGATTCCCACTGCGGACGGAGCCCAGACCATCGATCTGGTGCTCTTATGTCTGGGCGAGCGCGGGGAGCGCGTACTGGTGCTCGGACGCGACGCCACCGTGGAGCACAACCTCATCAACGCCCTGATCGCCTCGCGCCAGTTGTTCAAAGACGTAGTGGGATGCTCCTCCGACTTCGCATGGGAGACGCGTGAAGACGGCACCTTTGGCTTCGTATCACCGCGCGGCGCCATCGGGTATCAGGCCCATGAGCTCAACCTGCGCGATCCCCGGACCCTCCTCCACGGCGACCACGAGCCGCCCGAGGTTCTCCCCTTCGCGAGTCAGGTCAAGGTTACCGACGAGGAGGTATGGCTTGCCCGGGCCGACGGCACCGCGGCCTGCCTTTTGACCTCGTGTGTTCCGGTCTTTAGCGAGACCGGCCGGTGGCTGGGTGCCCGAGGTTTGTGCCGCGACGTGAGCGAAACTCGGAAGCGTGACGCGGTGCTGTCGGCGTATCGAACCCGCGACATGCTCTTGGGCAAGATCGTCGATACGATCCGCAACGAGCTCGACCCCAAGCAGATGCTGGGCGTCGCCGCCGCTTCGACCGCGCAGTCGCTGGACGTGCGGTATTGCTGGATCTTGCGTGCCGACCACGGCGGGACGCTCGCGCTCGCGGTTGCCCACGAGGGGGCCTCGGGCGCGCCGCCCGAGGCGGTGGTCGATGCTGCCACGGCGGCGCTCGTCGCGAACGATGACTCGGGGGTGCTCGATCTCGAGCTCGGCGAGTTCGCGCTCTTGATCGCGCGAGCGCGCTATCACGGGGTGCAAAACGGCGCCATCTGCCTTGCCAGAGGGTGCGCCGATGCTCCCTGGGAGGCTACGGATCGAGCGCTCGCGGCCGGGGTCGGCAATCACCTTGGAATCGCGATCGCCCAGATCGCCGACCACGAGGCGCTGGAGCGGCTCTCGCGCACTGACGAGCTGACCGGCCTGGTCAACCGTCGCGCGTTCTACGACGTTGTGGCCAGCCGCTTGAACCACCTCAGGCGGATGAAGCGCTCGGGCGCGCTTCTATACGTCGATCTCGACAACTTCAAACCGGTCAACGACGTGCATGGCCACGCCCAGGGCGATCTCGTGCTCAAGAATCTGGCGGAGCTCCTCAACGACAACAGCCGCGCCGGCGATGTTCCGGCGCGTTTCGGAGGCGATGAGTTCGCCTTGTGGCTGGAGGAAACCGATGAAGCCTCCGCGATCGCCAAGGCCAAAGGCCTGTTGTCTGCGAGCGCCGAGCTTAGACCGTTCTCGGGGTCCGACGACAAGCCGCTCGGGATCTCCATCGGTATTGCGATCAGCGAGCCTACCGCCGAGCCCGAAGACCTCAAGGCGCTGATCGCGCGCGCCGACGAGGCGATGTATCGGGCCAAGCGGGCGGGTAAGGGGGGCTACGTCCTGGTTCGCTCAACAGAATGGGCCGGAACCGAGCGCGCGGCGAGCCCGGGGGAATCTGGATGATACGCCGTTTGTTCGGGGGCAAAGACAAGGGCAAGGGCCGGGAAACAGGCCCGGTGGACTACGAGGAGGCGAAGGA
>CAYUNL010000167.1:4318-6239 GCA_964446055.1 uncultured Alphaproteobacteria bacterium
CGCGCGACGAAACCGTTGAATCGCGTCGCGCGCTTGCCCGGCGCGACGACGTCCAGCCCGAGATTCTCTATTATCTCGCAGAAGACGAATCGCCCGAGGTGCGGCGCGAGATCGCCGCCAACAAAGTCACGCCGCGCCAGGCGGACGTGCTGCTCGCCGGCGACACCGACGATCAGGTGCGCTGCGACCTGGCGCTCAAGATCGCCCGCCTGCTGCCCGACCTCAAGCCCGATGAGCAAACCCGGGTGCGCGAGTTGACCCTTCAGGCGCTCGAGATTCTTGCCCAGGACGAACTGCCGCGGGTGCGCCAAATCCTCTCCGAAGAGCTCAAGGATGCGGACTACGCGCCGGTCGAGGTCGTCGAACGTCTGGCCCACGACCTCGAGCTCGTCGTCGCGGCGCCGATTTTGGAGTACTCGCCGCTGCTGTCCGACGATGTGCTCCTGGAGATCATCTCGAGCGGCCCCGTGCAAGGCGCGCTCAACGCCATCGCCCGACGCGAGCAGGTTGCGGCGCCGATCGCCGACGCCATCGTCGCCGCGGCCGACGTGCCCGGCGTGGCATCGCTGTTGGCGAATCCCAACGCCCAGATTCGCGAGGAGACACTGGATCAAGTCATCGACGGTGCGCCCGAGGTTCAGGTTTGGCATGAGCCGCTGGTCCGGCGCGACAACTTGTCGCAGAGGGCGGTCCGGCGGATCTCGAACTTCGTCGCATCCTCGCTTCTCAGTATTATCAAGGAGCGGAGCGATCTCGACGAGGAAACGGTCCGTCACGTGGCGGGCGCGGTCAAGCGGCGGATCGAGGAGGAATCGAAGAGCGACGTTTCAGATCTCTCTCGCTCGCGCGCCGAGCAAATGCACGCCGACGGCAAGCTCAACGACGACGTGATCTCGACCGAAATCGAGAAGAAGAATCACGAGTTCATCGTCAACGCCATCGCGCTCATGGCCGGAACCGACATCAATCGGGTCCGCACGATCTTGGAATCGCGCAGCGGCAAGTCGGTGACCTCGCTGGCCTTTTGCGCCGGGCTGACGATGCCAACCGCAATGCAGCTGCAGAACAAGGTCGCCAAGGTTCCCTCCCACGCCCGCGTGGCCGCGAAGAAGGGAGGCGACTACCCGTTATCCGAGGACGAGATGTCCTGGCACGTCGAGTTTTTCGAATAGCGCGTGCGCCGCTGGATGCGGCGCCTTAGCGGACGTAGATGTGGACCTCGTTGGTCGCCGCCTCGGCGCTGGTCGCCGCCGACATAGCGACCCGTTGCGCCGGCAGACCCATTTCGGTCAGCGTCTGCAGCACGTCCTCGGCAAACTTTCTGGAATTCGAGCGATCGAGCGCTTGTTCGGCCGAGCCGCCTCGGGCGGGACTGACGGCGACCAGATCGAACTGCGAATCGGGTCGCCGCTCGAGGGCCCGCGCCACCGCCGAGTAGAGCGCCTGTTCGTAGGGAACGTCCGGACGGTCGAAGCGGATCACCACCAGCGGGCGGCGGTTGGCCACGGCGAAGCTGTCGCCCGAGGCGGGCGGTGGCCGGCTCGCCAGCGGCGCCGCCGAGGCGAATGCCCGGTTCGCCAGGCTGGGCCCGAAAAGCTCGCCGTTCTGGATCGACAGCGACAACGTGGTCAGGCTGGAACGCTCGTTTCCGACGTACGTGGTCTGCCGGCTTACGTCCTCGCTCAGCTCGTTAAGCAAGCGGTCGATCAGGACGACGGTACGGTTGGTCTCGTCCTCGAGAATGGAAAGCTGGCGATGGTCCTCGTCGATAGCACCCGACAGTCCAAATGTCGCACGGGTCGATTCCAGTACGAACGCCGCCATCGCCGAATCGCCCGCAACCTCGTTGGCCAGGCTGTTCATCGAGGCGATGTCAGCGCCGATGCGGTCGAGTTCGGATTGTGCGGCATTCCACTGCCGC
>CAYUNL010000168.1:0-6227 GCA_964446055.1 uncultured Alphaproteobacteria bacterium
GGCAACCGGCCCGATCTCTTCAACTTCACCTTCGAGAAGCCGCGCCCCTTCGTGCCCCGATACCTGCGCCGCGAAGTCGCCGAGCGGACGAGCCACAAGGGCGAGATTCTCACCCCCGTCGAGATCTCCGAAATCGCGCCCATCATCGATGATTTTCGCAACGAAGGGGTCGAGGCGATCGCGATCTGCTTCCTTCACTCCTACGCCAATCCGACCAACGAGATTGCCGCGCTCGAAGAGATTGGGCGGTTGTGGCCCGAGGTTTCGGTCGTGGCCTCGGAGCAGCTCACCCGCGAGTGGCGCGAGTACGAGCGGACCTCGACCACGGTGCTGGCGGCCTACGTCCACCCGATCGCCAATCGTTACCTCGCGCTCTTGGAGCAAAAGCTCAAGGCCGAGGGCTTTCGCGGGCGGCCCTTCATCATGCAGTCCAACGGTGGTATCGCCACCGTCCAGGCAGCCGCCGACAACCCGATCACTATGGCCGAATCGGGGCCGGCGAGCGGCGTCCTTGGAACCATCGAGCTCGGCAAGGTGATCGGCGAGCCGAACGTGATTTCGCTCGATATTGGCGGCACCACGGCCAAGTGTGCGCTGGTCAAGGACGCGACCCCGCGCATCACCACCGAGTACCGGATCGAATGGACGAGAACCTACGCTGGCTATCCCGTACAGGTGCCGGTGGTGGACATGGTCGAGATCGGCAACGGCGGCGGCTCGATCGCCTGGCTTGACGAGGGCGGCAAGCTTCACGTCGGACCGAAGAGCGCGGGCGCGATGCCCGGCCCGGTGGCCTACGGTCGCGGCGGCACCGAGCCGACCACCACCGATGCCCATCTTTTGACCGGGCGCATCGACACCGAATACTTCCTGGGCGGCGAGATCGTGCCCGACATGGATGGCGTGCGCAGGGCCTTCTCTAGCTTGGCCGACGAGCTTCAGTGCAGCGTCGAGGAGGCCGCAAGGGGGGTCATCCGCATCGCCAACGCGAACATGGTGAACGCGCTGAAGTTGGTCTCGCTCAACAAGGGGCACGATCCGCGCGACTTCACGCTGATCGCCCACGGCGGCGGCGGGGCGATGCATGCGGTGGCCCTGGCGGCCGAGCTCGGCATCCCCAAGGTCGTGATTCCTGTGAACTCATCGGTGTTCTCGGCCTGGGGGATGCTGGTTACCGACCTCCGTCGCGACCTCATTCGCACCAAGGTTGTGCGCCTCGGCGAGACTGTGCCCGCCGACGTGGCGGCTGTGTTCGACGAGATGGAAGGGGCCGCCGCGGCCCAGTTCGCGGCCGACGGGATCGCCGCCGAGCGGGTGCGCTTCCAGCGCTTCGCCGACGCCCGCTACTGGCGTCAAGAGCACACCGTGAAGATCGAGTTTCCCGCGGGCGACATCGACGAGAAGGCGATCGCCGAAACCATCGGACGTTTTCACGACGGGCACGAGCGCGAGTACACCTTCCGCCTCGACAAAGACGTCGAGATCGTCAATTACCATCTTGCCGCCACCGGCGATGTCGCCAAGCCCGAACTCGCCCGGCTGGCGCCGGCCGGGCGCAAACTCGAAGACGCGGCCCGCGGCACCCGCGATGTCGACTTCGACGACAAAGGGGTGCACGCCACCGCGATCTACGACCGCGAGCTCCTTGATCCGGGCGTCCAAATGGTCGGCCCCGTCGTCGTCGAGGAGCCGGCGGCGACGCTCCTGGTGCCGCCGGGCCATGCGGTCCGCGTCGACGATTATGGCAACCTGGTCGTCGAGGTCGGCACCTGAGGCGCGCTCATGGATCGGTTTACGCTCGAGATCATCACCAACGTGCTCACCGCCATTGGCGATGAGATGTTCACGACGCTCCGGCGCACCGCCCAGTCCTCGCTCATTTTCGAAGTCCTCGACTTTGCCGTCGGGGCGACCGATGCCGAGGGTGAGCTGGTAAGCCAGGGCCAAGGCGTGCCCGGCTTCATCGGCACGCTCGACGCGGCGGTCAAGGCGGTGATCGGCAAGCACGCGGGCAACCTCTCGCCGGGCGACATCTTCATCACCAACGATCCCTACGGCGGCGGCGGCACCCATCTCTCGGACGTCTCGATCGTCATGCCGGTCTTCCACTCCGCAGACCTCGTCGCCTTCACCGTGAACAAGGCCCATTGGTCCGAGCTTGGCGGCAAGAACGCGGGCTCGATCTCGGCCGACGCCACCGAGGTTTATCAGGAGGGCTTGCAGATCCCCAACATCAAGGTGTTCTCGGGTGGTGAGCCCGACCCCTCGGTGTTGGACATCTTCGCCGCCAACGTCCGGCTTCCCGACATGACGCTGGGCGATATGTGGGCGGGTGTGGCGGCTGCCCGAATGGGCGAGCGGCGCATCGTCGAGCTGATCGACAAATACGGCAAGGACACCTTCCTTTCGGCGATGCAAAACACGCTCGAGTACGGCGAACGGATGGCCCGGCTCGAGATTGCCAAGCTGCCCAAGGGAACCTTCGAGGCCGAGGATTGGATCGACAACGACGGTCTCGGCAACGGTCCCTTCAACGTCAAGGTCAAGGTCACGATCGCCGAGGATTCGGTCGTCTTCGATTACACCGGCAGCTGCGATCAGACTCCGGGTCCCGTCAACCTTTCGCGGACCGGGATCGAGTGTGCGGCGCGAACCATCTACAAGGCCATCACCAATCCCCAGGTGCCCGCCAACGGCGGCTTCTTCCGGCCGCTCGAGATCATCGCTCCCGAGGGCAGCATCTTCAACGCGCAGCGCCCGTGCGCCATCTCGATCTATTACGAGACCCAGGTCTTCGGGGCCGAGGTGGCGTGGAAGGCGCTGGCGCCACACATCCCCGAACGCCTGACGGCGGGGCACCTGGTTTCGGTGTGCGCGACCAAAATCTATGGCCACCACCCCGAAACCGGCGAGTTCTGGATGATCTACCAGCCGCTGCAGGGCGGATGGGGCGCCGGCACGAACAAGGACGGCGAGACCGGTCAGTTCTGCGTCTCGGACGGCGAGACCTACAACATCCCGGCCGAGGTGACCGAGATGCGCTACGGGCTGATGGTGGACCAGTTCCGCATCCACGGCAACGACGGTGGCGCCGGAGAGCATTGTGGCGGCCGCGGCCAGGTGCTCGATTACCGCGTGGTCGGTGAGGAGGCGTTTCTGACGGCCGTTTTCAGCCGCTCGAAATATCCCCCGTGGGGTATGCACGGCGGCCTCGGCGGTTCCGGGAACATCGTCGAGGTGTTGCGCAACGACGGCTCGGTCGAGACCTACAACTCGACGCCGGAAAGCCTGCGTATCGCCAAGGGCGAGGTCATCCGGTTGATCACCGCTACCGGGGGCGGCTGCGGCGACCCCCTGGCGCGAGCCAGGGAAAAGGTTATCGAGGACCTCAAGAACGAGTACATCACGCCCGACCAAGGGAAGCGGTATTTCGGCCTCGACGCCGATGCTATGGCGGCCGAGTGAGGTCGACACGCGGGGTAGAACATGGACAAGTTCACGCACGAGATCATCACCAACGCCATCGTCGCCATCGGCGATGAGATGTTCACGACGCTCAAGCGTACCGCGCAGTCCTCGCTCATCTTCGAGGTCCTGGATTTCGCGGTGGGTGCGACCGACCGCAACGGCGATCTGATCAGCCAAGGCCAGGGCGTGCCCGGCTTCATCGGCACCCTCGATCCCGCGGTCAAGGCGGTGATCGAGAAGCACGCGGGCAATATCCTGCCCGGCGATATCTTCACCACCAACGATCCCTACGGCGGCGGCGGCACCCATCTCTCCGACGTCTCCATCGTCATGCCGGTGTTTCACGGCGACGACCTCGTCGCCTACGTCGTCAACAAGGCGCATTACTCCGAGATCGGCGGCAAGGACCCGGGCAGCGTTTCGGTCGATGCCACCGAGGTCTACCAGGAAGGCCTGCAGCTACCGAACATCAAGCTCTTCAATCGCGGCGAGCCCGATCAGGCGGTACTCGACCTGATCGCCGCCAACTGCCGACTGCCCGACATGACGCTGGGTGATCTGTGGGCCTCGGTCGCGGCCGCGCGCATGGGCGAGCGGCGCCTGAACGAGCTGATCGAAAGGTACGGCAAGGATACGTTCCTGTCCGCGATCGAAGGCATGCTTGCCTACGGCGAGCGCATGGCTCGCCTTGAGCTGGAGAGACTGCCCAAGGGTGTCTTCGAGGCCGAGGACTGGATGGAGAACGACGGCAGGGGCAACGGCCCATTCCACGTCCGTATCAAGGTCACGATCACCGACGAAGAGGCGGTATTCGACTACTCCGAGAGTTGTGGTCCCGCACCGGGGCCGATCAACTCGGCCTTCACTGGCCTTACCTCGGCGGCTCGGCTCGTGTTCAAGGCGATGACCAACCCCGAGATTCCGGCCAATGGCGGCTTCTTCCGCCCGCTTCGCGTGGTCTGCCCTCCGGGCACCATCTTCACCGCCGAGCGCCCGACCCCGACTTCGGTCTATTACGAATCGATGATTTTCGCCTCCGACCTCGCCTGGAAGGCGCTCGCGCCGCATTTGCCCGAGCACCTGACGGCCGGCCATCTGGCCTCGGTCTGCGCGACCAAGGTCTTCGGAACCCACCCCGATTCCGGCGAGTTCTGGATGATCTACGAGCCGCTACAGGGCGGCTGGGGCGCCGGCGCCCACAAGGACGGCGAGACCGGTCAGTTCTGCGTCGGTGACGGTGAGACCTACAACATACCGGCCGAGGTCACCGAGATGCGCTATGGCCTGATGGTCGACCAGTTCGCCATCCACAACGAGGACGGCGGTGCCGGCGAGCACTGCGGCGGACGCGGCCAGGTGCTCGACTACCGGGTCGTCGGCGACGAGGCCTTCCTGACCGCGATCTTCAGCCGCAACACGTATCTCCCCTGGGGCGTGGCCGGCGGCGCCGAGGGCTCGGCCAACACGGTAAAGGTGCTGCGCAACGACGGCACCGAGGAGACTTACGGCTGCACGCCGGAAAGCCTGCGCCTCGAAAAAGGCGAAGTGATCCGGCTGATCACCGCAAACGGGGGCGGCTACGGCGATCCATCGAGGCGCCCGCGCCACAAGGTGCTCGATGACCTGCGCGATGGTTACATAACGCCGGCCCAGGCCAAGCGAGACTACGGGCTCGAACTTGAAAACGCCGCCGAATAGACGACCCTCCGATTGACTACCGCGGCATGGGTTTTCCCTAATCGACGCTTGGCCCCGATTCACCTAAGACTGCGCCTGTCCGCCTGTCCTGAGGCTGTGATGACGCCGCAAGATTTTGTCGAGATCCTTCGCAAGCACGAGCGCTACACGCGCGGCATGTCGGGGGGTGTTCGCGCTACGTTGCAGAACCAGGATCTCTCGGGGCTGCGTCTACCCCAGATCAACCTGCAAGACAGCGTACTGACCGGGATTGATTTCGCGGGTTGCGACTTGACTGGCGCCGATCTCAGCAACGCCGACCTCTTCGGCGCCGTGTTCGATGGGGCGAACTCCTCGGGCGCCAAGTTCGAAGGGTCCGATCTCAGAGGGGCGAGATTTCGTGACGCCCAGCTCGTAGAGACGAACTTTCGCACCGCCGACCTGCGGCCGGGAATCCTCATGGATGTCGGAGAGGAGGGCGGCAAGCTCGAGACCCGGCGCGGCGTGAGCAACGGTTCGAAGCGCGGCGCCGAACTTTCCGAGGCCGACCGTCACAACGCCGCGGTGGCGAAGTCACGGGTCGTCGAGGGCTCGACGGCGCGCGTCGACATGCACGGGGCCGACCTCACCCGCGCCAACCTCGAAGCCGCCCGCATGGATGAGGTCAATCTCACCGGCGCCAACCTCCGCGGCGCCAACGTGCGCGGCACGCGGCTGTCTGGCGCGAACTTGCGCGGCGCGCTTCTGGCGGACGTCGATCTGACGCCGGCGGTATTGACCGGGGCCAAGATCAGCCTCGGCATGCTCAAGCTCCCGCTCGACATCCAGGAGATGATGCGCGAACACGCCCTGTGGGTCGATTCCTTCGGATTGGAGGGCAAACGGGCGATTCTCTCGAGCGTCTCATTCGCCGGCAACGACCTCACCAACGTCTACCTCAGCGGTGCCGACCTCCGCGGCGCCGACCTCAGCGGGGCGATCCTCCATGGGGCGTACCTCACCTGCGCGAATCTCTTCTGCGCGGACCTCAAAGGGGCGAACCTCGAAGAAGCGAACCTCCAGGACGCGGACTTCAGTGGGGC
>CAYUNL010000169.1:0-6220 GCA_964446055.1 uncultured Alphaproteobacteria bacterium
CGGTCCTGCTTGGCGCGCACGCGCCCCTCCACCACCGGACTCACCGCCTCCAGGTGCGAGGGGTTGAAGCACAGGTTCAGGTGGACCTCGTAGCCGCGCCGGGTGCTGTGGTCGTTGCTGTAGCCCAGGTGGTACTTCACATCGCCGCTGCCCGAGAAGTCGCTCTCCACCCCCTCGAACTCCTCGATGACCTGGATCGCCGGCTTGTTCATGATGTTGACGAGGGTGCTCAACCGCCCCCGGTGAGCCATGCCGATGATGATCTCGCGAACACCCTGCTCGGCGGCATCCTCGACGAGGCTGTCCAGCAGGGGGATGAGGGTCTCCCCTCCCTCCAGGCTGAAGCGCTTGGTGCCCGGGAAGCGGGTGTGGATGAGGCGCTCGAAGTTCTCCGCGTCGGAGAGCTTCTCCAGCACCCGCAACTCCTCGTCCCGGGTGAGCACCGGCTCGTCGAAGAGGGTCTCGAGCCGTTCGGCGAGCCAGAGCTTCTGCTTCTGGTCGTCGATGTTCATGTACTCGACGCCGAAGTGGCCGCAGTAGCTCCGCTCCAGGCGCTCGATGATCCTGCCCAGAGTGGCGATCTCCCCCTCGCCGTAGAGCGGCCGGGTGATCACGCGCTCCTTCACGTCGGCCTGGGTCAAGCCGTGGTAGGCCAGGGTGAGCTCGGGGTGCCGGTGCCTCTGCACCCGAAGCAGCGGATCGATGTCCGCGATGAGGTGCCCTCGCACTCGGTAGGCGTTGATGAGCTGCGCCACCCGGGCCTGGCGCTGAGCGACCTCGCTGGCCACCGCCGACGTGATCGATCGACGCCCCTGGCCACGGGCATTGAAGATGCTCGACGAGGCGAAGGAGGGAGCGCTGTAGGAAGAGCCGTTCTGCTCCTCTCGCCACCCCGCGAAGAGCGAGGCCCAGTCCTCGCCCACGCTGGCGGGGTCGGCAAGCCAGCTTGTGTAGAGTTCGTCGACCAGAGCTGCGTTCTCGCCGGTCAGCAGGCTGTCGAGACTCATCGCATGCGAGGCTAACAGCGTCCGGACCTCCCGCCGGACAAAAGCCCAACAGGGGCACGACCATGGCACCGATTCCCTGGGACGAAGTGGGCGAGGAAGCCCTCTCGCTGCTGCAGGACCTGCTCCGGATCGACACGACCAACGCTCCCGACGTGGCGCCCAACGAGACGGCGGCGGCGGAGTTTCTGGCGGCGCATCTGGAGAATGCGGGACTCGCGCCCGAGATCCTGGAGTCGAAACCGGGCAAGGGCAACGTGATCTGCCGAATCCGCGGGTCCGGGGAAGCGGCTCCCGTGTTGTTGAGCGGACACCTGGATGTCGTACCGGCAGACCCGAAGAAGTGGACACATCCTCCCTTCGCCGCGGAGATCCACGACGGCTTCGTGTGGGGGCGGGGCGCCATCGACATGAAGAACATGGTGGCGATGGAGGTGATCGCGCTCACGCTGATCCAGCGGCTGGGCCTGGAGCTCAAGCGCGACCTCATCTTCGCCGGGGTCGCCGACGAGGAGGCGGGCTGCGAGTGGGGCTCGCTGTGGCTGGCTCAACATCACCCGGAGAAGGTGCGCGCGGAGTACGCCATCAGCGAGATCGGCGGCTTCAATACCGGCGAGGAATACTTCGCCTACCACAAGGACGCCTTCGACATGTTCTACGCCGAGGGCGAAACTGAGCCCAAGATGATGGCGATGGCGGTCCACGACCGCCTCATGGGCCGTCCCGCCCGCGCCGCCGGCCTCGCCCGCTTCCTCGACTATGTCTTGAAACACGACAAGGTGTGGATCTGCACCGGCATCGAAATCGCCCGCCACTGGATCGAGCACCACCCCTACCGCGCGGCTTGAGGCGTCGATCCCCGGCTCAGGCGGCGCGGGGCTCGAGCAGCGGCGGGGCGTAGACGAACGCCGGGACTTTCTGCTGGCGCAGGAAGACCGGCAACATCTCCCGCCACGCCCCCCACAGGCCCCTTCGCGGGGCTGGAAGCTGGTCGGCAAGGACCGCGGACAGCTTGGGCAGGGCGTGGAACGGCACCATCGGGAACAGGTGGTGCTCGATGTGATAATTGGCGTTCCAGGCCAAGAAGGTCAGGACCGGGTTCATCACCACGCTGCGGGTATTGAGGCGGTGGTCGCGCACGTCGTCGGCCAAACCGGCATGCTCGGTGATCGTGTAGAGGATGACGATCCAGGCGCCGAACACCCGGGGCAAGAAGACGAACAGGATCGGCAGCCAGCTTTCCGCGACGGCCGCGACCGCCAGCACCGCGACGTAGCCGGCCAGGAACCAGCGCGCGTTGCGGACCACCTTGGGGAACTCGTCCGCAGGCACCAGCCGCTTGGCCGCTTCCGGCATGCCGCCCAAGGCGGCTTTGACCATGGCGCTCACGTGGAAGCCGATGTGCCACAAGCTCAGGAACTCGACGGCCAGCCGCGCCAGGTTGGCGGGCCTGGGCACCTGGATTTCCGGATCGGTGCCGACGGACTTGGTGTCGGTGTGGTGGATGGCATGCGACCAGCGGTTGAAGACCGGCTCCCTCACCGAGGCGAAGTAGGTGGCCCAGTAGACGGCCTCGTTGAGCCAGCGGCTGCGGAAGGGCGTCGAGTAGCAGCTCTCGTGCGAGATGAGTTCGGCGAACATGAACAGCGCCGCATAAAGCAAGAAGGCCGGGATCGCCCAGGTTGTGCCCCACGCGAAATAGGCCAGCGCGCCGCTCGCCGCCACCGCCGCCCCATAACCTCCGAGGTAGAGAAGTCCCATCGCGTCGCCCCGGCGCGACAGCGCCTTGAGCTCATTGCGATCGATCTCGCAGGTGTACCACTCCTCGGCGTACTGAAACTCCATCGGCCCGGCTCCTCAAGGAATAGGCGCGGCCTGGCGCGAAGTTAGCACGAACTGACCCACGACGAGCGCTGCGCTATGATGCAAGCCATAGCGCGGGATATCGACAAAATCGTTGGCGAGCTGACCCGAGGTCGAGGCTATGTCGTCCTCGAAGGGTTGTTCGAGCGCGAGGTCGTGGCCGAGGCGCGGGCACGCATCCTCGAGCTCGCCGCGGCCCCGGCGCCGGAGGTCGACTCGAGCACCATGTTCGACCCCAGCGGCCACGTCTGGAACCTGGTGGACAAAGGCGCGGTGTTCGAGCGCATGGTCCAGGAGCCGACGATCCTCAGTGTCTTCTCGGCCATTCTCGGCAGCGAGGTGAGGCTCGGCTCGTTCGCGGCAAAGATCGTGCAACCCGGCGCCGAGCCTCAGAGGCCGCACTGCGATTATCCTTACTTCAATCTCGATCAGACCGAGACTTTTCCGATGGGGTTGAACGGCAGCTACTTCATGAACTGCCAGGCGACGATCATGATGAACTGCCAGGCGACGATCATGCTCGAAGACTTCACCGCCGAGAACGGGGCCACCCGGGTCGCGCCGGGGACCCAGGTCCGCGGACGGTTCCGACCGCGGAAGAGTTCGCGCCGATGGCGCTGCAGACCAACGGCCCGGCAGGCTCGGTGACGCTGATGACCGGGCTGTTGTGGCACTGCTCCGGCGTCAACCACACCGCTTCCCCGCGGGTCGCCATCCTGGGCCAATACCTGCCCAAGTTCGTCACCCCGTTCGAAGACCAGCTCGGCGGCGTTAGCGAGGCGGTGATCGAACGCGCGAGCCCCGAGCTACGCTCGCTCCTGGGCGTCGACGATCCCTACCCGCAGGTCCTAGACCCAACGCTCGCATAGGCCGCGCGCCGTGGTTCCGCCCCGATTCAGTGGCGGAAACGCTCTAGCGTCATACCCTCGAGGTCGATTTCGGGCGGCTTCCCGGCGACGATATCGGCGACGATCCGCGCCGCGCCGCAGCCAAAGGTCCAGCCCAGGTGACCGCCGCCGGTGTTGAGAAACAGGTTTTCGATCGGCGTCGGGCCGAGAACCGGCGGGCCGTCCGGGGTCATCGGCCTCAGTCCGGCCCAGTATTCCGTACTGTCGGGATGCACGCAGCCCGCGAATGCCGGGAACAGCTTGACGACGTTGTCGAGAATCGCGTCGCAGCGCGCGATGCTCGGCTCGGGTTCGTAGCCGGTGAACTCGGCGGAGCCGGCCGCGCGGAGCCGATCACCGATGCGGATCAAGGCGAATTTTCTGTGCTCGTCGACGACCGCCACTGTCGGTGCCTCGCTCCAGCCGGCGGCCGGCACGGTGGAAGCGACACCTTTGACCGGACTGACGGGAAGCACGATGCCGAGCGGACGCAGCAGCAGCGGGGTGTAGCATCCCATCGCCACGACGAAGCGGTCCGCGGCGATCGGGCCACGATCGGTCTCCACGCAATGGATCTCGCGGCCGCGGGTCTCCAGCCCGGTGATGGCGGTGTCGAAGGAGAGTGTGACGCCCAGCGCCCGGCAGTGCTCGACGATCGCCTCGGCGAACTTGAAGCAGTCTCCGACTTCGTCTTCGGGGAAGTGGATGCCGCCGGCAAGCGTGTGCACCGTCGCGGTCAACGCGGGCTCGATGGCCACGCACCCCTGGGCATCGACCACCCGGTAGGCGAGCCCGTGCTCGCGCAGGGATTCGCAGTGCCGCACGGCGTGCTCGTGCGCCTGTGGATCAAGGAACACCTTCAGGGTCCCCACGGTGAGCAAGTCGTAGTCGATGTCGACCTCGGTGCGGAGCTCCGCGAATGCCCGGGCGCTATATTGGGCGAGCCTGAAATTGGTCAGCGTGTTGCGGCGATGGCGGGCGGCCGAGCAGTTGCGCAAAAAGGCCAGGCCCCAGCGCCACATCTGCGGCATGGCGCGCAGGCGCAGCAGCAGCGGCGCATCGTCGCGCCCCAGCCACTTGAAGAGGCTCAAGGGCACCCCCGGCGCCGCCCAGGGCTCGGACTGGCTCGGGCAAATCAGCCCTCCGTTGGCGAAGCTGACCTCGCGCGCAACGCCCGGCTGGCGTTCGATCAGCGTCACCTCGTGGCCGTGCTTTGCCAGGTAATAGGCGGTGGCCGCTCCGCTGATGCCGCCGCCGAGGACCGCCGTCTTCATCCCCGATTTCATAGCCCGCGTATGATCCTGGCCGCGGCCCGACGTCGACCATCCCAGCCAATCAAGCGGGCGTCGGCGTCGAGCGGTTTGTTCGCCAGAAGGTCTAGGGCCCGCTCCCGACGGTAGCCCGTCTACTCAGCCCCCTGCTCCTGCTTCGCCCACCTCCGCTCCTTGAGCCGCCTATTCATCCGCTCGTGAGATTCCCTGGAGCCATCGTGGAAGGTGCCCATCAGCTTGTCGATGATCGGCAACCCGTCGCCGCCGTAGTTGCACTCGAAATACTGGTGGTGGAGGTAGTGCATATAGGCGCCGATGGTGACGCCCTTGCCGCCCTCGGCGCCGATCCGGTCATAGCCGCTGTGCCCGGCCGCCGGCGAAAAACCGAGGTGGAAAAGATGGAACATGGCGTGGATCGGGTGCGAGGCGATGACCCAGTGGACCAGCACGCCGGAGAAGTACAGCAGGTGCTCCAGCGGGTGCATCGAGAGGCCCGACCACACCCCGATGTTGACGTTGCGATGGTGCAGGTGGTGGGCCAGCTTATACATCGGCTTCCAGTGCAGCAGGCGATGGATCAGGTAGAAGTGCACCTCGCGGATCATCGGGATCAGCACGAGCAGCACGACGAACCACACCGGGTTCGACGCCCAGTTCATGAATGGCAGCAGTTCGTTGGCATAGGCCCACCAAGTCACCACCTCGTAGGCCGACCAAATCGTCACGCCGCTCGCGAGCGAGACGAACATATTCTCGCGGACCTGGCTGCCGAACATGAACCGCCTGCTCTTGGTTGCCAGCCCCCGCGTCGAGTACTTGAAGTCCGTGCCCTGGCGGTTGGCGGTGAAGAAGTAAAGGTGCAGGCCGCCGAAATAGAGCAGCACCAAGCCGATGTTGCGGGCGAAGATCAGCGCGATCCACCACAGCTCGAAGGTCTGCATCGAGGCCAGCGCCGGGGTCAGGAAGAACCAGGTCGCCAAAGCCATGCCCACCCACAGCGAGTTCCACGGCCACAGATAGCCGGGCCAGCCGAAGAGCCATTTCAGCGTGCCCAGAAGGCGCGGCGGCCACTGCATCGGCGCCGGCATCTCGCGGAGATAGGTGGGGGCCCAGTTGCCGCGCTCGTCACGTGCAACGAGTGTCGTATCCGCCATCGTTACGTCTCCCCGCATTCCTCGCGCACCGCGCAATCCGA
>CAYUNL010000170.1:0-6211 GCA_964446055.1 uncultured Alphaproteobacteria bacterium
TGAGAGCCCAGCGGGGAAACCGGCGGACACCGCGGCGACCGGCACGGCGCTGCCCGCGAGCGCGGCGACCGCGGTCTCGACCAACGCGTGGTAGACGCACACCGCGCCTACCGCAAGGTCGAGCCCGCCGGCACCGAGCGCCTCGAGAATTTCCGCGCGGACGGGCACTCGCGCCTTGGCGCACAGCCGCCGCACCCGTCCCGGCGTGTCGTCGCCGCTGAGCGTCGTCAGGTCCATGCAGGTGACGGCGCGCAGCAGCCACGCGGTCTGCCACTCCTTTTTCACCGTGCGCCGGGTGGTGAGCGTAGCCGCGCGCCGCACGACGGCGCTGCGGTTGACGCGCACGTCCTCGAGCCACTCGAGCTCCAGCGCCATGCCGGGGTTGCGCCGCGCCGCGCCGGCAGCGGCGGACACCAGCCGCACGCTGCTTGGTTCCCTACCCGTCATCGGGCTCAGTGTCGCCCATGTCGCGGAGGAAGGCGAGCAGAAGGGCCGAGAGATCGGCGGCCGCGGCGGCCGCGGCGCCGAGGGTTTGCTGGTGGGTGATCTCGGTATCGGTCATGCCGGCGGCGAGGTTGGTGAGCACCGCCAGGCCGGCGACGCGGAGGCCGGCGTGGCGAGCCACGATGACCTCGGGCACCGTGGACATGCCGACGGCGTCGGCGCCGAGCGCGCGGAAGGCACGAATCTCGGCGGGGGTCTCGAACGAGGGTCCGAGGCAGGCGAGGTAGACGCCCTCGTGGAGCGCGACCCCGAGGGTCTGGGCGGCGCGGCGAAGCCGGGCCTGGAACTCGGCGTCGTAGGCGCCCGACATGGCGGGAAAGCGCTCGCCGAAGCTGTCGTCGTTGGGGCCGGCGAGCGGGTTCGCGGGTAGCATGTTGATATGGTCGGTGAGCATCATCAGGCTTCCCGCGCCGGCTTCGTGGCGAAGGCTGCCGGCGGCGCAGGTGACGATCAGCGCCTCGCAGCCGGCGGCGCAGAGCGTCCGCGTCGGCGTCTGAATGGTCTCCGGCGCCAGCCCCTCGTAGAGATGAGCGCGGCCCTGCAGGCAGGCCACCGACACGCCGCCCCATTCCCCCAATACCAAACGTCCGGCATGGCCTTCGACGCCGGTCCGGGGGAAGCCCGGCAGGTCGCCGTAGTCGATGGCGAGCCGGGTCTCGATCGCGTCCGCCAAGCCGCCGATGCCCGAGCCGAGGATCAGGCCGACACGGGGCGCGAACCCCGGCGCGCGCTCGGCGATGACGGCGGCGGCGGCGTGCGCCTCAACGCTCATCGGAGGTCAGGTTGCCGGGGCCGAAGCCGTGCGGCAGGAGCTCGCCGAGGCTGAACGAGGCCCGCACGCCCTCGGGGCCGCAGACATGGACGGGGGTATCGGCCGCGGCGAATTCACTGAGCTTTTGGCGGCAACCGCCGCACGGCGTACATAGCGCTTCGCCCTCGCCGAGGACGACCACCTCGACGATGCGACGCTCGCCCGCGGCCACCATCACGCCGATGGCCGAGGCTTCGGCGCACTGGCCTTGGGGGTAGGCCGCGTTCTCGACGTTGCAGCCGGCGTAGAGCGCGCCCGATTCGGTCCGCAGACAGGCCCCGACGTGGAAGCCCGAGTAAGGCGCGTGGGCGTGGCTTTGCACGGCCATGGCCTCGTCAATCATGTCCTGGGGTGCGCTCATCGTTCCTTGATGTAGGGAATGCCGCTCGCCTTCGGCGGGATCGACTTGCCGACGAAGCCGGCCAATACCAGGACGGTCACAATGAAGGGCAGCGCCTGGATGGCTTGGACCGGAATGACGCCGACGACCGGCAGCTCGACGCCCTGGAGGCGGATTTGCACGGCATCGGCGAAGGCGAACAGGAAGCACGCGATCAGCGTCGGCACCGGCCGCCATTTTCCGAAGATCAGCGCCGCCAGCGCCAGATAGCCCCGTCCGGCCGCCATGTCGCGCATGAACATGGCGGCTTGCGCGAGCGAGAGGTAGGTGCCGGCGATGCCACAAAGGATGCCACACACGATCATCGCCCGGTAGCGCATGGCGGCGACCGAGATGCCGGCGGTGTCCACGGCCTCGGGGTTCTCACCCACGGCGCGCAGGCGCAGACCGAAGCGGGTCTTGTAGATGATCCAGCCGGCGAGCGGCACCGCGGCGAGGGCGACATAGACGATGACGTTGTGGCCCGAGATGAGTTCGGAATAGACGGCCCCGATCACCGGCAGATCGGCAAGCCGCTCGGCGAAGGGGAAGGCGAAGGGGCGAAATCGCTCCGCATCCACCAGCATCGGCGTCTGGCCGCCGATGTGGAACCAGGCGAGCCCGAGCGTTGGCCCCAGTCCGGCGACCATGATGTTGATCGCCATGCCCGAGACGACCTGATTGCCGTTGTGGGTGACGCAGGCGAAGGCGTGGATCATGGCCAGCATCACCGAGGTCAGGATCCCGGCGCCGAGCCCGACCACGGCCGAGCCCGACACCGCGGCGGCGGCACCGGAGGCGAATGCAGCACCCAGCATCTTGCCCTCGAGCCCGATATCGACGATGCCCGAACGCTCGGCGAACATTCCCGCGAGCGCAGCCAAGATGAGCGGCGTTGCGACCCTGATGGTGGCGTCGATCACCAGCACGAGAAAGGTGATGGACTCGCCCATGCCCTTACTCGGCCGTCGCCACGGCTTCCACCGCCGCCCGGCGGCGGCGCACGAACAGACCCTCGATGGTGGGCCGGAACATGTGCTCAAGCGCGCCGCTGAACAGGATGACGAGACCCTGGATGACCACCACCAGGTCGCGGGTGATGTTGGGCATGTCGAAGGCGAGCTCGGTGCCGCCCTGGTAGAGCGCGCCAAACAAGACCGCCGCGAGAAAGATGCCCACGGGATGGTTGCGCCCCATGAGCGCGACGGCAATGCCGACGAAGCCATAACCGGCGGTGAACTCAAGCAACAACCGGTGGTGGACCCCGAGGATCTCGTTGACCCCGACCAAACCGGCGAGCCCGCCCGAGATGCACATGGCCAAGATGATGTTGCGCGAGGGCGAAATGCCGGCGTAGACGGCGGCCCGTTCGTTCTGGCCGACCGCGCGTACCTCGTAACCCCAGCGCGTGCGCCACACGAATATCCAGACGAAGACCATGCACATGAGCGCCAAGACGAAGGACAGGTTCAGCGACGAGCGCCCCACTTCGACGCCCAGCGCCGCGAGGACATCGTGCACGAAGGGGAGTATGGCGTTGTCCTCGAAAGTACGGCTCTCGGCCGCCTGCTGACCCGGCTTGATGAAGACCTCGACCATCAGATAGATCATCACCGCGGCGGCGATGAAGTTGAACATGATCGTGGTGATGACGATGTGGCTGCCACGCTTGGCTTGTAGGTAGCCGGGAATGAAAGCCCAGGCGCCGCCGAACAGTGCGGCGGCGCAGATCGCCAACAGAATCACGATCGGCGCCGGCCACCCGTCGATCGCGAGCGCCACCATCCCGGCGCCCAGCCCGCCGATGTAGGCCTGGCCCTCGCCGCCGATGTTGAACAGCCCGCAGTGAAAGGCGATCGCCACCGCGAGGCCGGTGAAGATGAAGTTGGTCGCGAAGTAGAGGGTGTAGCCGATGAACTCCGTGTTTCCGAAGGCGCCCCGAACAAGGAAGACCAGCGCCTGAAAGGGATCCTCGCCGATCAGGGCTATCAAGAGCCCCGAGAGAATCAGTGCGACGAGAAGGTTGACCCCCGGCACCACCGCGTGCGTGACCCAGCGCGGGGTCTGTGCCGGGGCGAGAGTGGTGTCGCTCATTCGCCGGCCTGGCCGACCGCGGCCCGGCGCTCGCCCGCCATCATCAAGCCGAGCATCTGCTCGGTGGCCCGGCCCTGCGCCACCTCGCCGATGATCTCTCCCCCGAACATGACCAGGATGCGATCCGAGAGCGACATGATCTCGTCGAGTTCGACCGAAACCAGCAGGATCGCCTTGCCTGAATCGCGCATGGCGATAAGCCGCTTGTGGATGAATTCGATGGCGCCGATATCGACGCCGCGCGTGGGCTGGCCGACCAAGAGCACGTCGGGATCGCGGTCGAGCTCGCGCCCCAGGACGATCTTCTGCTGATTGCCGCCCGAGAAGGACGAGGTGCGCAGGCGCACGGCCGCGGGCCGTACGTCGTAATCGTGCAGAACCCGATCTACATCGGCGATCACGGCGCCGCGGTCCATGATGATGGCGCGGTTGTAGCGGCGGTCCCTGTGATAGCCGAGGATGCCACTTTCGCTGGCCTCGAACGAGACGATCAAGCCGACGCGGTGCCGGTCCTCGGGCACGTGACCGAGGCCGAGCCCTCGCATCGACTTGGGCGTGGCCTTTTTCTCCCCGCCGATCGCGGTCAGGCCCTTGACGCGGACCTGCCCCGCGCTCGGGGCGCGAATCCCCGCCAAGGCCTCGAGGAGCTCGGACTGGCCGTTGCCCGCGACGCCGGCGATCCCAACGATCTCGCCCGCGCGCACCGCGAAGCTCACGTCCTTGAGGCGTTGCACGCCGCTGCCGTCCACCACGCTTAGGCCCTCGACCTCGAGAAAGGTCTCGCCGGGATGGGCTGCGGTCTTATCGACCCGCAGGAGGACGGTCCGCCCCACCATCATGGAGGCCAGATCCTCGCGCGAGGTGGCCGCGGTTTCGACGTTGGCAACCACTTTGCCCTGGCGCATGACGGTGACGTTGTCGGTGAGCGCCATGATCTCGCGGAGCTTGTGGGTGATCAGGATCACGGTCTTGCCCTGGTCGCGGAGCGCGCGAAGGATGCGAAAAAGGTGCTCGACCTCTTGCGGGGTCAAGACGCCAGTGGGCTCGTCGAGGATCAAGATGTCGGCGCCGCGGTACAGCGCCTTCAGAATCTCGACCCGCTGCTGGAGGCCGACCGGGATCTCGCCGACGATGGCGTCGGCGTCCACTTCCAAGCTGTAATCACGCTCCAATCGCTCGAGCTCGCCGCGGGCGTGGGCGAGGCTAGTTGCCAACAGGCCCCCGGTCTCGACGCCGAGCACGACGTTCTCCAGGACGGTGAAGGTGTCCACTAGCATGAAGTGCTGGTGGACCATGCCGATGCCGAGCGCGATTGCCTGCTCGGGGCTGCGGATGCCGGCCGGCCTGCCGCCGACCTCGATCTCGCCGCGGTCGGCTTGGTAATAGCCGTAGACGATGCTCATCAGGGTCGATTTGCCGGCGCCGTTTTCGCCGACGATGCCGTGGATCGTCCCTTTGGCGACCGAAAGCGAAACCGCGTCGTTGGCGTGGACGGTCCCGAACCACTTGTCGATGCCGCGCACCTCGAGCGCGGGCGGCGTGACCGCTGTCGGTAGGTCCGAGGGGGCGGTCATGACCGGACCGGGGCCGGCGTCGCGACCGAGACGCGGCCTCGCCGTCGCGTCTCGGTCGTCGCCGTGCGCCGTCGCGGCGTTACTCGGTCGCCGTGTAGTCGGTCACGGGAATCGAACCGTCGATGATGCCGGCCCGCGCGGCCTCGATCTCGCCCTCCATGTCCGCGCTGATGAGCGCGCGGTTATGCTCGTCGATCGAGTAGCCGACGCCGTCCTCGGCGAGCCCAAGGATCTGAATCCCGGGTTGCCAGGTCCCGTTCTTGGCGGCCGTGAAGGAATCGTAGACCGCGACATCGACCCGCTTGATCATCGAGGTCAGCATGGTGCCCGGGTGGAGGTAGTTCTGGTTCGAATCGACGCCGATCGCCAACTTTCCGGCGTCCTTGGCCGCCTGGTACACGCCAAGCCCGGTGCCGCCGGCGGCGGCGTAAACCACGTCGGCGCCGCGGTCGAACTGACTGCGTGCGAGCTCGCTGCCCTTGGCCGGGTCGTTCCAGGCCGCCGGCGTCGTGCCGGTCATGTTCTGGTAGACCTGGATGTCGGGGTTGACGTACTTCGCGCCCTCGACGTAGCCGAGCGCGAACTTGCGGATAAGCGGAATGTCCATGCCCCCGACGAAGCCGACCTTGCCGGTCTTCGAGGCCATGGCGGCGGCCATGCCGACAAGGAACGAGCCTTCGTGTTCCTTGAAGATCACCGATTGAACGTTCGGCAGATCGACCACCATGTCGATCAGCGTGAACTTAACGTCGGGGTACTCCTGGGCCACCTTCTCGACCGCCGCCGCCTGGGCGAAGCCCATGGCGATGATGACGGTGGCGCCGCGCCGCGCCATGTTGCGCATCGCCT
>CAYUNL010000171.1:0-6145 GCA_964446055.1 uncultured Alphaproteobacteria bacterium
GATCTGATCGCCGACCTCGAGGCCGGGTTCGCGCGGCTGAAATCGGCGGGATGAAGCGCTGGGCGTGCGCACTTGCGCTCGCCGCGTCGCTGTGGGCGAGCGCGGCGGCCGCCGAGCCGGCCGAGGCGCTGGTCGTGCTGGCGGCGGCAAGCACGGCCGCGGCGATCGACGAGATCGCGACCCTGTTTGCCGAAACCGGGCAGGGCCAGGTTCGCGCCTCCTATGCCTCCTCGGCGGCGCTCGCCCGACAGATCGAGCTCGGCTCGCCGGCCGATATCTTTCTCTCGGCAAACCAAAGTCTGATGGACTACCTGGCCGAGCGCGATCTGATCGACGCGGCGAGCCGCCGCGACCTGCTGAGCAATACGCTGGTCTTGGTGGCTCCGCTCGATTCGCCGCTGCGGCTAGCGATCACCCCGGGATTTCCGCTTGCAGACGCGCTCGGCGCGGGCCGCTTGGCGATGGGTGACCCCGATCACGTGCCCGCCGGCATCTACGGCCGCGAGGCGCTGCGCGGCCTTGGCGTGTGGAACGCGGTGGCGGCGCGGGTGGCCGCGGCGGCCGACGTCCGCGGGGCCATGGCGCTGGTCAGCCGCGGCGAGGCGGCGGCGGGCATCGTCTATGCCAGCGATGCGCGGGGCGCCGAGGGCGTACGCGTCCTCGGCAGCTTCCCGGCCGAAAGCCACGGCGCAATCATCTATCCGGTAGCCGCCGTCGGGCCCCGCGCGGGCCGGACCGCCACCGCATTCCTCGAGTTTCTGAGATCGCCCGAGGCGCAGGCCGCGTTCCGCCGTCACGGTTTCATCGTCAGCGGGTAGAGGCGCGCCGTGTTCGCGCTTACCGAGCTCGAAGTCGAGGCGCTGGCGCTCTCGCTCCGGGTCAGTTTCTGGAGCGTGCTGGTAAGCCTCCCGCCCGGCATCTTCATGGCATGGCTGTTGGCGCGGAGGGATTTCCCAGGCAAATCGATACTCGACGCGGTGGTACACATCCCACTCGTCGTGCCGCCGGTGGCGGTCGGCTACCTGCTGCTGGTGCTCTTGGGCCGACGTGGCCCGGTGGGCGGGTGGCTGTACGACGCCTTTGGGATCACGGTCATCTTCACCTGGCAGGGAGCGGTCATCGCCTCGGCGGTGATGGCCTTTCCGCTGATGGTGCGGGCCATCCGCCTGTCGTTCGAGGGCCTGGACCGGCGGCTGGAGACGGCCGGGCGCACGCTCGGCGCCTCGCCCGCGGATGTCTTCATCACCATCACGCTGCCGCTGATCTCGCCGGGCATACTGACCGGAGTGGTGCTCGCCTTCGCCCGCTCGATCGGTGAGTTCGGCGCCACCATCACGTTCGTCTCGAACATCGTCGGCGAAACCCGGACCCTGCCGCTCGCGCTATACACGCTGACTCAGGCGCCGGGCGGCGAGGCGGCCGCGGCCAGGCTGTTGACGATCTCAATCGTGCTGGCGCTGGCGGCGGTGATCGCCTCGGAATTCCTGGCCCGCCGGGTGGCGCGGCGGATCGGCGGCGAGCGATGATCGAGGTCGATGTCCGGCGCCGGCTGCCCACCCTGACGCTCGACGTCCGGTTCACCGCCAGCGAGGGAATCACCGCGCTGTTCGGCCGCTCCGGCGCCGGCAAGACGACGGTCGTCAACATGCTGGCCGGGCTCGAGCGGCCTGACGAAGGGCGTATCGCGGTTGCCAACCGCGTCTTGTTCGACCGCGAAAGGGGGAGCGACCTCGCCCCGGAAAAGCGGCGACTTGGCTATGTGTTCCAAGAAGACCGCCTGTTCCCGCACCTGAGCGTGCGCGGCAACCTGGCCTTCGGGGCGCGGCGGGCGCCGGCGTCCGAGCGGCGAATCAATTTCGAGGCGGTCGTCGCGCTGCTGGACCTGGGCGGGTTGTTGGCGCGCCGCACGGCGCGGCTTTCGGGTGGCGAGAAGCAACGGGTTGCCATTGGGCGGGCGCTCTTGGCCTGTCCGAGCCTGTTGTTGATGGACGAACCGCTGGCCGGCCTCGATACGCCGCGGCGCGCCGAAATCATGCCGTTCATCGAGAGCCTGCGTGACCAGCTTGGCGTGCCCATCGTCTACGTCACGCACAACATCGATGAAATCATCCGCCTTGCCGATACCGTGGTGCTGATCGACGAGGGGCGGGTCGCGGCCGCCGAACCGCTCGAGGAGATCATGACGCGCCTCGATCTCAGCGCCATCATCGGCAGCTTCGACGCCGGCGCGGTGATGCGGGCGACGGTGGCGGAGCACGACCCCGAACACGCGCTCACCCGGCTTGAGATCAAAGGCGGCACCCTCACGGTCTCACGCCTCGACCTACCCCTCGGCGCCAGCCTTCGGGTGCGAATCCGGGCGCGCGACGTGATCCTGGCCTTGCGCCGCCCGGCCGATATCAGCACGCTCAACGTCCTGAGCGGAACCGTGACCGAGCTGCGCCCGGCGATGGCCTCGCAAACCGACGTCCTGGTGGACGTCGGCTCGCGATTGTGGGCGCGGGTAACCCGCCGCTCGGTAGAGGAGCTGGGGATCGAGCCCGGGCGCGAAGTGTTCGCGCTGGTGAAGTCGGTCGCCCTGGACCACTACGCCGGCGGCTTTGGCGATGACATGTCGTGATTCCGACGTAAGATGCGCGACCGCAGGGGCTAAGCAACACCGTAGGAGGAGGCCATGCGATTCGTCGAGAGGGATGGGGCCGGCAACATCGTGGCGATTTACGCGGTGGCCCACGAGGGTGCGACGGAGGTCGTCGCGCCGGAAGACCCCGAGCTCTTGGGCTTTGTCACCGAAGGGTCCGCCGAAGACGCGATGCGCACCTACCTCGCCTCAAGCGACGCCGATTTGCTGCGAATCCTCGAAGACCTGATCAATGTCTTGATCGACAACAACGTGATGCTGCTGACCGATTTCCCCCCGGCCGCACAAAGCAAACTGCTGCGCCGCCAAGCCGTGCGCACGAAACTTCAGACGTTCTGATTCGCTCGCCCCGCGGCGGGTCCGCGCACGACCATCAAAACGCGGCACCTTTGGCGTCCGCGTGCGGAACCGATTGGCGAACCTGGCTTGGAAGGGTGAAGCGGAACGCCGCCGGGGCGAGCGCGTGTTCTTGGCGAGCCGAATCTCTGGAACGAATGAAGACGAGCGAATCGTTCTTGAGGTGCGAAAGCGCCGGATCGACCAGGTCAGGGGATCGCCGAATTGGTGGACAGGCTCAAGGATAATTGTGCGCGGGGGTCTTGACAGCAGTGGGTGCCCAACCGAAAAAACGGGCTGTGGCAATACTGGGCGAGAGAACGGGATGATCGAAGTCGACGGCCTGACCAAACGATTCGGTCCGCATACCGTGGTCGATAGGGTCAGCTTCTCGGTCGCCAGGGGCGAGGTGCTGGGTTTTCTTGGCCCCAACGGGGCCGGCAAGTCGACGACGATGCGCATGGTCACCGGATTCCTGCCACCCTCGGCGGGCCACGCCGTGGTGTGCGGTTTCGACGTCGCCGTGCAGCCGATCGAGGCGAAACGGCGGATCGGCTATTTGCCCGAGGGCGCGCCGTTGTATGCCGACATGACGCCGCGGCAGCTGTTGGGCTTCTTCGCCGAGATGCGCGGCATTAGCGGCCGTGCGAGGCGCGCGCGGATTGAAGATGCGGTGGAAAAGGTCGAGATCGGCGAGGTTCTGGACCAAAGGATCGACATCCTGTCCAAGGGCTTCAAGCGCCGGGTCGGCCTGGCACAGGCGATCGTCCACGACCCCGAAGTCCTGATCCTCGACGAGCCGACCGACGGACTGGATCCCAACCAGAAACACGAGGTGCGCTCGCTCTTGCGCGGCATGGCGGGTGACAAGGCGATCATCATCTCGACCCACATTCTGGAAGAGGTCGAGGCGGTGTGCGCGCGGGCGGTGATCATCGCGCGCGGCCGGATTCTCGCCGATGCGACGCCGCAGGATCTGATGTCCCGAGCGCCGCACCACAACGCCGTCACGCTGCGCGTAGGCGAAGACTTGGCTCCGGGGTTGAGTGCGGAGCTGAGCGCAATAGCCGGCGTGGCCCGGGTCGAAATGTCGGACCAAGCGAACGGCAGCGCGCGGCTGTTGGTCGTGCCGGTGGACGGGCGGGTGCTTATCGACGAGGTGCGCGGAGTTGTCGCGGCCAAGGACTTCGCGGTCGAGGACCTGGCCGTCGAACGCGGGCGGCTCGAGGACGTGTTCCGCGAGATCACGGTGGGAAGCTGACCACGATGCGCGGCACCTGGATCGTCATCAAACGGGAACTGGGCGCGTACTTCTCGACCCCACTCGCCTACGTGTTCATCGTCATCTTCCTGGCGCTTACCGGCGCGACGACGTTCTATCTGGGCCAGTTCTTTTCACGCGGCCAGGCCGATCTGCAGCCGTTCTTCCGCTTCCACCCCTGGCTCTACCTGTTTCTGATCCCCGCGATCGGCATGCGCCTGTGGGCCGAGGAGCGAAAGACCGGCACCATCGAGCTGCTGCTGACGCTGCCGGTTTCGACGGTCGAGACGGTGGCCGGGAAGTTTCTGGCGGCTTGGATCTTCACCGGCATCGCGCTCGCGCTCACTTTCCCGGTGTGGATCACGGTCAATTATCTGGGCGATCCCGACAACGGCATCATCATCGGCAGCTACATCGGCAGCTGGCTGATGGCCGGCGGGTTCCTGGCGGTCACCTCGTGCATTTCGGCGCTGACCAAGAACCAAGTCGTCGCCTTCATCGTGGGGGCCGGGGTCTCGTTCCTTTTCCTGACCAGCGGGCTGAGCCTGGTGCTCGGTGCGTTCCAGGGCTGGGCGCCGGACCTCGTGGTCGACGTCATCGCCTCGTTCAGCTTTCTCACCCACTTCAACGCCATCGCGAAGGGGGTCATCGATATTCGCGACCTCATCTTCTTCGTCTCGATCATGGCGGTGGCTCTGTTCGTGAACGTCGCGATCGTCGACCTTCGCAAGGCGGCGTGAGCGGGCGGGGACGATGAGGTCAGCGAGCACCCTGAACCGCCGCCGCTTGATCGGCGGGGCGCTGGCGTTGGCGATCGTCTTGTTCATCGCCGTCAATATCTTCTCCAACGTCACCTTCACGGCGGCGCGCCTGGACCTGACCGAGGACGGTCTGTTCAGCGTCGCGGACGGCACGCGCGAGGTCCTGGCTTCGATCGACGAGCCGATCGTGATCCGCCTGTTTCTTTCGGAGGTGCTGGCGGAACGCGCGCCGGGCCTTGCCAATTATTCCGACCGGGTTCGCGAGCTCCTGGAACACTACGCCAGCCTGGCGGAGGGAAAGATCCGGCTCGAGATCTATCACCCCGAGCCGTTCTCGATCGAAGAGGATCGGGCACTCGCCTTTGGGCTTCAGGGCATCCCGGTGACGTCCACGGGCGACCTCGCGTATTTCGGGCTCGCGGGCACCAATAGCACCGACGACACCGAGGTGATCGAGGTGTTCTCGCCGCGCCGCGACAGCTTCCTCGAATATGATCTGACCCGGCTGATCCACGACCTCTCGCATCCCGAGAAGGCGACGATCGCGGTGCTGAGCTCGCTTCCCATATCGTCCGATCCAACACGGCGCAACGCCCCCTGGCTCATCCACGAGCAGATGCGCACCATGTTCGACGTTCGCATCATGCGCGGCGAGGTCGCCGAGATCGACGATGACATCGACACCTTGATGGTGGTCCAGCCCGGCGCGCTCAGCGAGCCCGCGCTCTATGCCATCGACCAGTTCGTGCTGGGCGGCGGCAAGCTGCTGGCCTTCGTCGACCCCTTCGGCGAGGCGGCGCTACCGTTCCAACAGCGCGGAGTCCCGCCACCGACCGAGCACGGTCTGGAGCGGCTGTTCGAGGCCTGGGGCATAGAGATGGTGCCGAACAAGCTGGTCGGCGACCGCCTGGCGGCGCAGCGGGTCAACGCCCGGGTCCAGGGACGCAACGTCGTCACCGAGTACTTGCCCTGGCTGGCGCTGCGCGCCGCCAACTTCAGCGGCGATGACGTCATCCTGAGCGAGATCGCGCAGCTGAACCTGGCCACCGCGGGTATGCTGCGAACCACGGAGGGCGCAAGTGTGTCGCTCGCGCCGCTGATCTCGTCGAGCACTGAGTCCATGGGTCTGGAGGTGGACAAGGTGCG
>CAYUNL010000172.1:0-6139 GCA_964446055.1 uncultured Alphaproteobacteria bacterium
TTCGTATGGTCCAGATTCGCGAGGATCGAGGGACCTTCATCCGCGACGAGGCGACCAACGCGGCGCTGCAAAAAGCCACCAAGTGCGATCTCTGCGTCGATCAACTGGGCGGACCCGCGTGCCAGCGGGCCTGTCCCCACGACGCAATGATCCGCATCGACATGCGCGATCGCGACCGGCTCGCGAACTGGCTGACGCGGCGATGACGCCCGCCGGCCGCCGTTTGCGCGATACCGCCGTCACGCTCGTGGCCGCGGCCATCATGGGCGCGCTCTACGCCGGCTACAGCGTCTCGTTGGCCCATCCCGGCTTCGTCAGCGGCTGGACCCTGTTCGGCATCATGGTGGCGCTGGCGCTCTACAACCTGCGGAAGAAGCTGCCGTTCATCCCCCTGCTCGCCTCGGCGGGCTGGCTGCGGTTCCACGTCTACCTCGGCTGGCTGAGCGTCGTCGTCTTCCTTCTGCACGTCGGCCTGTCGCTGCCCAACGGGCCCCTCGAGGTGGCGCTCGCCGTCGTCTATCTCGGGCTCGCGGGAAGCGGCGCGCTGGGACTTTATCTGTCGCGTAGCCTGGCCTCGCGCCTTACCCGGCGCGGCGAAAACGTGATCTTCGAGCGCATTCCGGCGTTCCGCACCCGCCTCCGGCGCCAGGCCGAGGCGGTGGCGCTCGGCGCTGTCGAGCGCGCCGGTTCGATGACCATGGCGGATTTCTATGCCGCCAGCTTACGCCCGTTCTTCGAGGGGCCGCACAACTACTGGCGGCATATCTTCCGCTCCAGCCGCGGCCGCCAGGCAATCGAGGCCAACATCGACGCGCTGGAGCGCTATCTCGGTCGCGACGAATACGAGGCGGTGTCGGAGATTCGCGAGCTCATCCGCGCCAAGGACGACCTCGACTTCCAGCACGCGCTGCAGGCGACGCTCAAGCACTGGCTGTTCGTCCACATTCCGCTGACCTACGGCATCGCGGTCCTAACCTTGGTTCACGTGATCGCCATCTACTCCGCGCTCGGGGGCGTCCCCTAGGAATGCGGCTCCAAGAGTTCGGCTTCCGCGGGAGCGCCTACGAGCGGCCGAGCCAGGACTGGGTTTGCGGCCGCGGCGTCCACGATGAGGCGTGCGAGGTCGGCCCGGACGCGCGCGGCCGGTGCCGCGCCACCTTCGAGTGCGAGCCGCTGAAGAAGGGCGACCGATGGACGTGCACGCGCTCGGAAACGCGCGGCGGCGCTTGCCCGTCGGGACCGCGGCCCGACGGCGGGTGCGCCTGCGCCATTCCCCGCTGCCAGCCCCTGCGCAGCGCCCGCGGCCGCCGCGGCGGCGTCTCGCGCTGGGCATCGGTACTGACGCTCGGCGCCCTGCTGATACTTCTCGCCGGCCCAACCCTGCCGGGCTTCCTTTCGCCCGGTGATCTCACGTTCGGGCACAGCAAGGTCGAGAACTGCGGAACCTGCCACGCCGCGTTCGAGGGCGGTCGTGGGGCCTGGCTCTATGCCGCGTTCGCGCCGACGGGCGCGGGCGCCGACAGCCGCCGTTGCCTGGCCTGTCACGCGCTCGGCGAGAACGCGCTCAGCGTCCACGGCCTGCCGGCCGCGGAAACGCTGGTAATTCACGAACGGACGGCCCGCCAGCCGCCCGAGGCGCGGCGTATGCCGTTCGCCATGGCGCTGGCATCCCTGACCATCGGGGCGCCCGAGGTCGAGGACGGCGCGCTCGCCTGCGCCACCTGCCATCGCGAGCACCGGGGCCAGCGATTCGACCTCGCGGCGATTGGCAACCAGCGCTGCCAGGCGTGCCACGTCAATAAGTTCCAGGGGCTGACCAGCGGCCATCCCGACTTCTCGTCGTATCCCGCCGAACGGCGGCCCCACATCAAGTTCGACCACGTCTCGCACATCGGGAAGTATTTTCGCAAGGCCAGCGACGGCCAGGCGCCCACGGCTTGCACCGAGTGTCACCGGCTCGACACCTTGGCCGGGACCATGGGAACGGCCGCCTTCGAAGCCGGCTGCGCCGGCTGCCACGGCGGCGATGTCACGGGCGAGGGGAGCTCGGGGCCGCGCGGCATCGAGGTCCTCGCGCTTCCCGGTCTCGACGTCGAGAGCTTGCTCGACGAGGAGGTAGAGATCGGCGCGTGGCCGGAGGATGCCGAGGGCGAGATCACACCTTTGCTGGAGCTGTTGTTGGGCGCCGGGGACGCCGCGCTGGCCGAGCGCATCGGCGCGGCGCGCGAGCTCGACTTGTTGGATCTCTACGAGGTGGACGAGGAGACGATCGACGCGGCGACCGAGCTGGCCTGGGTGTTCAAAGAGCTCGCCTGGGGCCTCTCAAGCCGCGGCCAGCAGGAGATGGTGGCGCGGATAGAGGCGGCGCTCGGTCGGCCCGTCGAGCAAGGCGAGGCGGCCGCCCTCGCGGCCATGATGCCGGTGGACGCGGTGCGGGCGGCGCAGCGGGCGTGGTTCCCCGACCTGGCTGCCGAGCTGGCGGCCCATCGCGCCGGCCGCCCCGTGCCCCTGCCCGGCGACGAACCGTTCGGGGCCATCGCCCCGGAGGCGGGCGGCGACGCCGAGGTCGCGGAACCCGATGGGGCGCTCGCCGACGACGACATCCTCGGCGAGGACGACGATATCCTGGGTGAAGACGACGACATTTTCGGCGAGGACGAGGACATTCTCGGCGAGGACGATGACATACTGGCCGAGGACGATGACATCCTTGGCGAAGACGATGAAATCCTCGGCGAGGATGACGACATTCTGGGCGAGGACGACGACATCCTCGGGGACGACGACGAGATTGTGATCGAGGAGGCCGAGCCGCTCGCGGAGGCCGCCGAGGTCGAGGTCCTGGAGGACACCATGCCGGAGGAGGACCGGATGCGAATCGGCGGCTGGTTCCGCGAGGAATTCGCGCTCTTCTACCGTCCGACGGGACACGCCGATTCGTTCCTCCGCGCGTGGCTGGACGCGAGCGCCCAAGCGCCGGGCGAGGTGGCACGCCGCGTCTTCGCGGAACTCTCGGCGCCGCGCGCGCTCGGCAAGTGCGGCAAGTGCCACAGCGTCGATGCCGCCGAAAACGGGGCGCTGCGCGTGAATTGGCGAGCGTCGCGGCCGAGCCCGGACGTCCATCGCTTCACGCGCTTCGACCACGGACCGCACCTCAACGCGGTGGGGGCGGGTGGCTGTCAGGACTGCCACCGGCCCGACCGCTGGGCCGACTTCATGGCCAGCTTCGACGACTATGACTCCCAGAGCTTCGCCAGCAACTTCGCGGCCATCGACAAGGCGGTGTGCGCCGAGTGCCACGTTTCGCAGGCCGCCGGCGAATCGTGTACGAGTTGTCACTACTATCACGTCGGGGTGATCGCGCCGGTCGAGCGCGGCGCCCGGACGATGGCGCTGGAATGAGCCGCGCGCCTGCGCGGCGAGTGCGTGGCGGCGGTCCTCTCTAGACCATGACCACCGGCCGCCGCGGCCACGCGCACGGCACCTTCAAAGCTAGGGGCTAGGCCGACCTTCCGTCAATTGGGGTTGCCGGCCGGCACGCACCACGGCCGCGCCCGCTTGTCGCCCTTCAGGCAATAGACGCAGCTGAGCTTCAGCCGCGCGCTGATACCCCGGAGCCGGTCCCGGCAGCGCGCGACCAGGCGGTCCCGGCCGCTTGGGTCGAGGCGAAACGACGATATCGGCGCCCCCCGGGCCGGCGCCTTGTGGAAGGCGAGTCCACCGAGCAGTCGCGCAGTTGCCGGGTGGACGGCGTGGGCATAGATGCTCGATATGGCGTTGTCGGATTCGCCCAGCGTGTCGATGAACAGCCTCGTAACGAGCGCTGTCGCCAAGCCGCGGCGCCGCATTCTTGGATCGACGATCACCGAGTCGAGCTTACACGCGTGAGAGCCCTCGATTCTCGATTCGATCAGCGTGCAGCAAGCAACGCCGCACACTCTCCCGCACCCGGTGAGACCGAGGGTTCGGATACCGCCCGGCGCCAATGGTGTGTCGCCATCGAACGCGGTCGCGATCCTGCCGATCTCGGGCGAGATCGCGAAGTGGCGGGCGAAGTCGCGAAACTCGTCCGCAGCGACCGCGCCGATCTCGAACCCCCGGCCGCGTTCTCGCAAGCTTGGCAACGGCGAATCGCTCCTGGAAGAGCCGGCGGCGAAATTGTGGCTGCCGCCGGCTAACGGATCGCTAGCGTCGATGCTAAAGAAAAGGTTAGTGCCTTACTTCCGGCGATAAGAAAAAGTTCTCGGCATTTAGATTAACTTAACGGCCATCGATTAAAACCCCGCCCATGTTCGTGTCCGTCTAACCACGCCGTCCACATCATCACGTCCGCGGTCCGCGGACCGCGGTTCGGCCGAGGGAAACCCAAAACCATGCCAGCGAAGACCAAGAAGACCAAGAAGACCACGAAGACCGTCAAGAACGCGGAACCGGCCGCAAGCTCCGGTGCCCAAGACGCCGCGATCGCCTTTTCTGCGGCGCAGCTTCACCAGATGCTCGAGAACATGCCGGTCAACGTCATGGTGGCCGAGCTCGAGAACTTCACCATCACCTACGCTAACAAGGCCAGCATCGAGACCCTCGCGGGCCTCGAGCACTTGTTGCCGTGCAAGGCCGAGGACCTGGTGGGCCAGTGCGTTGACATCTTCCACGCCAATCCGGCGCACCAGCGCAACATCCTGGGCGATCCCAAGGACCTGCCGCACCAGGCCAACATCAGGGTCGGCGACGAGGTGCTGGATCTCCTGGTCTCGCCGGTGTTCGACCGCGACGGCGGCTACGTTGCGGCCATGCTGACGTGGAGCGTCGTGACCCAGAAGGTCAAGACCGACGCCGATCAGGCGCGGCTCTCCGCGATGATCGAGGACATGCCGATCAACGTGATGATGGCCGACCCCGAGACCTTCACCATCAACTACGCCAACCGCCAGACCATCCAAACCTTGCGCAAGCTCGAGCACTTGTTGCCCTGCAAGGCCGATGAACTGGTGGGCCAGTGCATCGACATCTTCCACGAGAACCCGGCGTATCAGCGGCGCATCCTCGGCGATCCCAACAATCTGCCGCACGCCGCCAAGATCAAGGTCGGCGAAGAGACCTTGTCGCTGGAGGTCAGCGCCATCATGGGCAAGAACAACGAGTACATCGGCCCCATGCTGGCCTGGAGCGTGATCACCGAGCAGGCGAACATGGCCAACAGCGTCAAGGAGACGGTCGAGCTCGTGGCCTCGGCCGCGGCCGAGATGGAGGCCAGCGCCGAGACCCTGTCGGCAACCTCGGAGAAGACCAGCCAGCAGTCCTCGACGGTGGCCGCGGCATCCGAGGAAGTCACCTCGAACGTCCAGACCGTAGCCTCGGCGGCCGAGCAGCTCGCCGGTTCGGTCGAGGAGATCAACCGCCAGGTCGTGGGCTCGACCGAGATGTCCAAGCGTGCGGTCGATGAGACCAACGAGACCAACGAAACCATCCGCGGTCTCGCCGAAGCCGCCGAGAAGATCGGCAACGTGGTCATGCTGATTCAGGATATCGCCCGCCAGACCAACCTCTTGGCGCTAAACGCGACCATCGAGGCGGCGCGCGCCGGCGATGCCGGCAAGGGCTTCGCGGTGGTCGCCTCCGAGGTCAAGAGCCTGGCCAACCAGACCGACAAGGCCACCGACGAGATCGCCACCCAAATCGACGCCATCCAGTCGACCACCGGCGCCGCGGTCAAGGCGATTGGCGATATCGGCGAGACCATCAACAAGCTCAACGAAATCGCCATGAGCATCAGTTCGGCGATGGAAGAGCAGGGCGCCGCGACCCAGGAGATCAGCCGCAACGTCCAGCAGGCGGCAAGCGGCACCCAGGAGGTGACCTCGACCATCGCCGGGGTCAACGAGGCGGCCCAGGAAGCGGGCGGCATCTCGGGTCAGGTGCTAAGTGCGGCCCAGGGGCTGGCCCAGAACGCCGAGGGTATGCGGGCGAAGATCGAAGAGTTTATCGCCAGTCAGTAAGCCGAGGACGGTTGGGGGCCGGCGGGCGTCGCATCGCGGCACCGTCGGCCCCCATTTTCATCAGACCCGTGGCGGCGAACCCAGGGGAGCGGGAGATCATGGATTTCGAAGGGTTTTTCGCGGACAAGATAGCGGCGTTGAAG
>CAYUNL010000173.1:0-6135 GCA_964446055.1 uncultured Alphaproteobacteria bacterium
GCACCCACTCGAAGTAGCTGACGGTGACGCCGCCGGCGTTGGCGAGGATGTCGGGAACCACCGTGACGCGGCGCTCGGCGAGGATCTTGTCGGCCGCCGGGCTCACTGGGCCGTTGGCGAGCTCAAGCACGACCCGTGCGGCGACGCCGGGCGCGTTTTCGAGGATTATTTGGTTCTCAAGCGCGGCCGGCACCAGCACGTCGCACTCGGCGTGCAACAGCGCGGCGTTGTCCATCTCTTGTAGTTTGCTTCTCGAAGGAGCGCCGGCGAGCGTCCCGGATTTTTGTTTGTGGGCCATCATGGCGAGCGGGTCCACACCGTCGGCATCGTAGATCGCGAGCTGCGAATCCGAGAGGCCGACGATGCGATAGCCGTCGCCGTGCAACAATCGCGCGCAGTGGAGCCCGGCGTTGCCGAAGCCTTGCAAAACGATACGGGAGCGCTCCGGAGAGAGATCGAGTTCTCGCTCCAGGTGACGAAGCACGTAATATCCGCCGCGGCCAGTGGCGTCCTCGCGCCCGAGCGAACCGCCGAGCTTGATCGGTTTGCCGGTAATGACCGCCGGGCTCGGCTCGTCGACCATGGTGGCGTACTCGTCAGCCATCCAGGCCATGACGATACCGTTGGTGTACATGTCGGGGGCCGGGATGTCGCGATCGGGCCCGATGAAACGCGCGAAGGCCTGGATGTAGGCGCGGCTCAGCCGTTCAAGCTCGGTTCGCGAGAGTTGCTTCACGTCCGCCGAGACCCCGCCCTTGCCGCCGCCGAAAGGCAGGTTGGCGACCGCGCACTTGAAGGTCATCCAGAAGGCGAGAGTCATGACTTCGTCGAGGTTGACTTTGGGGTGATATCGAATGCCGCCCTTGGTGGGGCCGCGGGTGTCGTCGTAGCGGCAGCGCCACGCCTTGAAGGCGCGCCGCGAACCATCGTCCATGCGGACCATCAGTGTGGCGGCAAGAGCCTCCTTGGGGTACCTGAGCTTCTCGATGACGTCGCGGTGAACGCCGAGCTCACGCGCGGCGCTCTTGAGCCGTTTACGCGCCTTGGTAAAGAGCGTGGCCATGTGTGGGGCCTACGGCGCCTAGTGGGAAGCCGCGCGCGCGGTCGAGGCCCTGTTGGCCCCGGCCACGCTGGCAGCTTGGTATCCCGTGTTCACACCACGCCGTAGGAGAGCATGGCGTCGGCCACCTTGACGAAACCGGCAACGTTGGCGCCCTTGACGTAATTGATGCCGTTCTTGCCTTGGCCGTACTCGCGGCAGGCGTCGTGAATGCCTTGCATGATGTCGCGAAGGAGTTGTTGAAGTTCCGCTTCCTTCCAGGTGATGCGGGCCGAGTTCTGGCTCATCTCCAAACCCGAGACCGCAACGCCGCCAGCGTTGGCCGCCTTCGACGGGGCGAACAAGATGCCGGACTCGACGAAGGCGTGGATGCCGTCCTGGTCGGTCGGCATATTGGCGCCCTCGGACATGCCCTTGCAGCCGTTGGCGAGCAGCGTCTTGGCATCGCCGAGGCTGACCTCGTTCTGGGTCGCGCAGGGGAAGGCAAGATCGCACGGCACCTTCCAGGGCCGCTCGCCGGCGTGGTACTCGGCGCCGAACTCTTTGGCGTATTCCTCGATGCGGCCGCGCTTCACGGTCTTGAGGTCGACTACCCAAGCCAGCTTGTCGGTGTCGATGCCCGCCTGGTCGTAGATGAAGCCCGAGGAATCCGACATCGTCACCACCTTGCCGCCGAGCTCGTTGATCTTCTCGACCGCGTATTGGGCGACGTTGCCCGAGCCCGAGACCAAACACGACTTGCCGTCGAAACCGTCCTTCCCGACCTTGAGCATGTCCTCCATCATATAGACGGTGCCGTAGCCCGTGGCCTCGGTGCGGATGGGGCTACCGCCGTACTCCATGCCCTTGCCGGTCAAGACCCCGGAGAAGCGGTTGGCCAGGCGCTTGTACTGACCGAACATGTAGCCGATCTCGCGTGCGCCGACGCCGATGTCCCCCGCCGGAACGTCGGTGTCGGGGCCGATATGGCGAAAGAGCTCGGTCATGAACGACTGGCAAAAGCGCATGACTTCGTGGTTGGACTTGCCTTTGGGGTTGAAGTCCGAGCCGCCCTTTCCCCCGCCCATCGGCAGCCCGGTAAGGCTGTTCTTGAAAGTCTGTTCGAAGGCCAGGAACTTGAGCACGCTCAAGGTCACGCTGGGATGGAAGCGAATGCCGCCCTTATAGGGTCCGATCGCGTTGTTGTTCTGAACCCGATAGCCGCGGTTGACCCGGTAGTTGCCCTCGTCATCCTCCCAGCAGACGCGGAATATGATGATGCGGTCGGGCTCGGCGATGCGGCGCAGGATTTCCGCGTCGTGGTAGTGCTGCTTGTCCTGGATGTAATCGAGGACATTGTCGGCGACCTCGTAGACCGCCTGGTGGAACTCGGTCTCTCCTGGATTGCGCTTCTTCACACCATCCATGAACTCGTCAAGGGTGGGTACTGTAGACATTATGTTTGCCTCCCTTGCTGATCGCCTAGGCGGTTGCATCCGCGAGCCGCGGCGGGAAGAGGCTGTGACGCGGCGCGGCCGGCTCGCCCGATGGCACGCCCGGTGCCGCCAAAGTTGGCTCAGGATGGCCCCCCGTCGCGTCGGCCGCTTCTTCCACCGCTCCGTTCGCGGGCGCTGCGCCCCCTCACACAACGGCCAGTCGGCCTTTCTCGCCGGCACCATACACCGATTGCGCGGTTGGGTCGCGCCTTTGTGCGGCCTCGACATTCGAGTAATCTTCTTTCCACGGCTTTGACCCACGGTGCCCTAATGCCCAAACAATCGAGAGAATCGAAGGCCGATCGCATCGGCGAGGTCGTTGCCCACTCGCGTAAGCGACTCGATTCCGCCGACGCGGTGGAGTTCGAACGGTTCGTCATGACCTTCTACGACCGCGTCCCCGGCGAGGACGTTCTCGCGCGGTCCGCCGAATCGCTTTACGGCGCGGCGCTCGGGCTGTGGAAATTCTTCGAGCAGCGCCAGTCCGGCACCGCCAAGGTCCGGGCCTACAATCCCGACGTCGCCGAGCACGGCTGGGTGTCGCCGCACACGATCGTCGAGATCGTCAACGACGACATGCCGTTCCTGGTCGATTCGGTGGCCGCCGAGATCGAGCGCCGCGAGCTTGCCACCCATCTCATCGTTCACCCGACCATCTGCGTGAGCCGCGACGGCGCGGGCCGGCGGATCGAGACCCCCGAGCGCGACTCCGGCGCACCCATCGAATCCTTGATGCATCTTGAGATCGACGCCCAGTCGGCGCCCGAGATCTTGGAGTCGATTCGCAGCGGCATCGAAAAGGTTCTGAGCGATGTGCGCGCCGGGGTCGACGATTGGCGGGAGATGCGGGCCAAACTGCGCGAGGCCATCGCCTCGCTGAAGGACTTGCCGCCCCCGCTACCCGCAGAAGAGCGGAACGAGGTGGCGGCGTTCCTGGAATGGATCGGTGCCGACCACTTCACTTTCCTGGGCTTCCGGGACTACGACTACCGTACCGTCAAGGGCCAAACCCTTCCCCGCCTTGTCGCTGGCTCTGGTCTCGGCATCTTCCGCGACGCGGGGGTCCACGTTCTCCGGGGACGACGGGGACTGGGGGCGCTCTCCGCCGCGGCGCGCCACTTCGTCGCCTCCCCCGATGCGGTAATGGTCATCAAGGCCGACGTCCGGGCCACCGTGCATCGCCGGGTCCACATGGACTACATCGGAATCAAGCGCTACGACCGCCGCGCCAAGGCCATCGGCGAGCGGCGCTTCATCGGCCTTTTCACCTCCGCCGCCTACAACCGGACGCCGCGCGATATCCCCTACCTCAGACGCAAGGTTACGCGCACCCTCGAGCGCGCCGAATTCGAGCCCGTGAGTCACGACGGCAAGGCGCTCCTCAATGTGTTGGAAACCTTTCCCCGCGACGAGTTGCTCCAGATTTCGGAAGAGGACTTGTTCGCGACCGCGCTCGGCATCATGCGGCTGCAAGAGCGCCCGCGCATCCGGCTATTCGTCCGCCGCGACCGCTTCGAGCGCTTTTGCTCGTGCTTGGTGTACCTGCCGCGCGAGATTTTTTCGACCCGGCTTCGCGAGCGCATCCAGGACATCCTGGCCGCGGCCTACGAGGGCACGACCTCGGCCTTCTTCACTCAACTTGGTGAATCCAATCTCGCGCGCCTGCACATCATCGTCCGAACCACGCCCGAACGGGTGCCCGATCCCGATCTCGGCCGGATCGAGGCGCTAATTGTCAAAGCGGCGCGCTCGTGGGACGACGACCTGCGCGACGTGCTGATCGAACGTCAAGGCGAGGAGGCCGGCAACCGGCTCCGCGATATCTATCGCAATGCCTTCCCAACCGCCTACAAGGAGACCTTCAGCGCGGCCGAAGCGCTGGCCGACATCGACAAGATCGAAGAGGTCGCCGGCGCCGCGCCGATGACCACCAGCATGTACCGCCCGATCGAGGCCGCCGCGGATTCGGTGCGCTTCAAGATCTACCACCCGACCGATCCCATCCGTCTTTCGGACTGCCTTCCGATGTTCGAGAACATGGGTCTCAAGGTGGTCGAGGAGCGGCCCTATCGCATCCGCCGCCGCGGCGAGCCAGCGGTCGTATGGATGCAGGATTTCTTGCTGGTCCATCCGACCGGCGCCGACTTCGATCCTGCACCCACCAGGGAGAACTTTCAGGAGACCTTTGCCCGCGTGTGGCACGGCGAGGCCGAGGACGATGGGTTCAACCGGCTGGTGTTCGGTGCCGGCCTGGGCTGGCGCGAGGTGACCATCGTGCGCGCCTACTGCAAGTTTCTGCGCCAGGCGCGGATTCCGTTCAGCCAGCCCTACATGGAGGACACCCTTGCCGCACACCCCGGCGTCACGCGGCTGCTGGTCGACCTTTTCCATGCCCGCTTCGATCCCAAGGCGGCGAGCGCGGACCGCGCGGGCGTCTTGGCCGCCGAGGTCACCGCGGCGCTCGATTCGGTCGAAGTCTTGGATCAGGACCGCATCATCCGCCGCTATCTCGACGTGATCCAGGCGAGCATCCGAACCAATTACTATCAGCCGGCGGCCGCCGGCGGAGCCAAGCCCTACGTCTCGATCAAGCTCGATTCCCAGGCCATCGCCGAGCTGCCGCCGCCCAAGCCCTTCGCCGAGATCTTCGTCTACTCGCCGCGCGTAGAGGCGGTCCACCTTCGCGGCGGCAAGGTGGCGCGCGGCGGCATTCGCTGGTCCGACCGGCGCGAGGACTTCCGCACCGAGGTGCTGGGGCTGATGAAGGCGCAGATGGTGAAGAACGCGGTCATCGTGCCGGTCGGCGCTAAGGGCGGGTTCGTCACCAAGCGGCTGCCGCCGGGCGGCGACCGCGAGGCGGTCGTGGCCGAGGTGATCGCGTGCTACCAGACGATGATGCGGGGGTTGCTGGATATCACCGACAACATTCACGGCGGAGACATCGCACGCCCGGCCGAGGTGGTAAGCCACGACGACGAAGATCCCTACCTCGTCGTCGCCGCCGACAAGGGCACGGCCACGTTTTCCGACCTCGCCAATGGGATCGCCGCCGAGTACGACCACTGGCTTGGCGATGCGTTCGCCTCGGGGGGTTCGGTCGGCTACGACCACAAGAAGATGGGCATTACGGCACGCGGCGCCTGGGAATCGGTGAAGCGCCATTTCCGCGAGCTCGGCCACGATATCCAGACCACGGACTTCACCGTCGTCGGCGTCGGCGACATGTCGGGCGATGTGTTCGGCAACGGAATGCTCCTGAGCGAGCACATCAGGCTGGTCGGCGCATTCAACCACCTCCACATCTTCATCGATCCCGACGCCGACGCCGCTTTGAGCTTTGCCGAGCGCGAACGGCTCTTCGCGCTTCCCCGCTCGAGCTGGGCCGATTATGACCGTGCGCTGATCTCGAAGGGCGGCGGCGTGTTCAGCCGCACCGCCAAGTCGGTGGCGATAAGTCCCCAGATCAAGGCGCTGCTTGGCATCGAGCGCGACAAGATGACGCCCGACGAGCTGGTTCGCACCCTGCGTCAGGCGCCGGCAGACCTGCAGTGGTTCGGCGGCATTGGCACCGACGTCACGGCCTCGACCGAGCGGACCGAG
>CAYUNL010000174.1:0-6113 GCA_964446055.1 uncultured Alphaproteobacteria bacterium
TCGTGCGTTCGCTCGACGCGGGTGGGGTGTTGATCTACGAGACCTTTGCGCGCGGTAACGAGCGCTTCGGGCGGCCGCGCAACCCCGCGCACCTGTTGGACGAGGGCGAGCTCATCGAGCGCCTTGGCGGCGCCCTGCACGTCATCGCCTACGAGCACGGCGAGGTTGCAACGCCGCGGCCGGCCGTGGTGCAACGCCTGTGCGCGGTCAACGCCGCCGATGGGAGCGGATACCGGATCGACGGATAGGCCCCCCGCTCAGGGCTTGCCGTGGCAGTGCTTGTATTTCTTGCCCGAGCCGCAGGGGCAGGCCGAGTTGCGCGGCACCTTGCCCCAGGTCGCGGGATCGGCAGGGTCGGCCGGACCCTTGATCGCCCGTCCGCCGGGGCCGGGCGGCAGCGCCGGAGCAGCTTCTTCCTCACCGGTCAGCGGATTGACCTTGCTCTCGTGCATCTGTTGCGCGGGCCGCCGAACACCCAGGTTGGCCTGGGGCTCGTCGAGCTTGAGCTCGATGTGGGCGAGCACCGTCGTCACCGCCTCGCGCAGGCCGTCCAATAGCGCCTCGAACAGGTCGAAGGCCTCGCGCTTGTACTCGTTCAACGGATCGCGCTGGGCATAGGCGCGAAGACCGATGCCCGAGCGAAGGTGGTCGAGCTGCAACAGATGGTCCTTCCAGTGCTGGTCCAACAGCTGTAGCAAAAGGCTCTTTTCGACCACCCGCATCACCTCGGGCGTGTAATTGGCCGCCTTTTCGGCCATCTTGCGCTCCGCCGCGTCGGCCACCCGGGCACGCATCTCCTCGCCGGCAATGCCCTCCTCCTTGGCCCAGTCGACGACCGGGAGGTCGAGACCGAATACCCGCAACACCTCTGTCTTCAGCCCCTCGGCGTCCCACTGCTCCGAATACGCCTTCTCGGGGATGTGGCGTTCGACCAGCGCGTCGACGATCTCGTGGCGCATGTCGGTGACGGTGTCCGAGACGTCGGTGGCTTCCATCAGGTCGATGCGCTGCGCGTAGATGACCTTGCGCTGGTCGTTCATAACATCGTCGAACTTCAAGAGGTTCTTGCGGATCTCGAAGTTCCGCGCCTCGACCTTCTGCTGAGCCTTCTCCAGCGCCTTGTTGATCCATGGATGGACGATCGCCTCGTCTTCTTTGAGCCCCAGCTTGCGCAGCATTCCGTCCATCCGTTCGGAGCCGAAGATGCGCATCAGGTCGTCCTCGAGCGAGAGATAGAAACTCGAGGCGCCAGGGTCGCCCTGGCGGCCCGAGCGGCCGCGCAGCTGGTTGTCGATGCGGCGGCTCTCGTGGCGCTCGGTGCCGATGATGTAGAGCCCGCCGGCGGCGATGACCTTGGCCTTCTCCTCGGCCACCTCGGCCTCGATGGCCGCCGCTTTCTGTTCCCGCACCCGGGCATCGGCGTGCTCGTCGATCTCTGTCTTGACCCGCATCTCGGCGTTGCCGCCGAGCTGGATATCGGTGCCGCGCCCGGCCATGTTGGTGGCGATGGTGACGCCCCCCAGCCGGCCGGCCTGGGCGATGATCGTCGCCTCCTGCTCGTGGTAGCGGGCGTTGAGGACGCTGTGCGGGACCTTGTTCTTCTTGAGCATCTTCGCCAGATGCTCTGATTTTTCGATCGATACGGTGCCCACCAGAATCGGCTGACCGCGCCCCCGGCATGCCTCGACCAGACCTATGATCGCGCGGTATTTCTCGTCCGCCGTGCGGTAGACCTCGTCGTCATGGTCGATCCGGATCATCGGCTCGTTGGTCGGCGCCTCGGTGACCTCGAGACCGTAGATATCGGCGAATTCGGCCGCCTCGGTGGCTGCGGTCCCGGTCATGCCGGCGAGCTTCGGATAGAGCCGGAAATAGTTCTGGAAGGTGATCGATGCGAGCGGTTGGTTCTCGTTCTGAATCGTCGCCCCCTCCTTGGCCTCGAGCGCCTGGTGAAGACCGTCGGAGTAGCGCCGCCCCTCCATCATGCGTCCGGTGAACTCGTCGATGATGACGACTTTGCTATCTTTGACGATGTAGTCGACGTCGGCGGTGAAGAGCTTGTGGGCGCGCAGGGCTTGGTTGACGTGGTGAACGATCGTGACGTTGTCGATATCGTAGAGGCCGCCGTTCTCGAGCTGGCCGGCCTCGCGTAGCCGCCCCTCCATGCGCTCGACCCCGGCGTCGTTGAGCGCCACCGTGCGGCTCTTCTCGTCGATCTCGTAGTCGGTTTCTTCGAGCCCCGGGATCAGCCGGTCGATCACCCGATAGAGGTCGGTCTGGTCCTGGGTCGGCCCCGAGATGATGAGCGGGGTGCGGGCCTCGTCGATAAGGATGGAATCGACCTCATCGACAATGGCGAAGTTAAACGGCCGCTGGACCATGGCCTCGAGCTGAAACTTCATGTTGTCGCGCAGGTAGTCGAAGCCGAACTCGTTGTTGGTGCCGTAGGTCACGTCGGCGGCATAGGCGGCCCGGCGCTCGTCGTCGGACAGGCCGTGGACGATGCACCCCGCCTCGAGCCCCAGGAACCGGTAGATCTCGCCCATCCATTCGGAATCGCGGCTCGCCAAATAGTCGTTCACCGTAACCACGTGCACGCCCCTGCCTTCGAGCGCGTTGAGGTAGACCGGCAGCGTGGCCGCCAGCGTCTTGCCCTCGCCGGTCTTCATCTCGGCGATGCGGCCTTCGTGAAGGACGATGCCGCCGATCAGCTGAACGTCGAAATGGCGCTGGCCGAGGGTGCGCTTGGAAGCCTCGCGCACGGTGGCGAAGGCCTCGACCAGGACGTCATCGAGCTCCTCGCCGTTCTTGAGGCGGGCGCGAAATGCGTCGGTGCGCGCCCGCAGGTCCGAATCGGAAAGCGGCTCGAGGTCGGCTTCCAGCGCCCCGATCGCGTCGATCGGCTTTTGCAGACCCTTGACGAGCCGCTGGTTTGCGGTGCCAAAGAGACGCTGAGCAAGCCCGCCGATCATCGCCGATCCTTCTTCTCGGATGCGCGCCGATTCACCGGCCGCCACCTTCCGAGAGATAAGCGCCGCGTGCTTTTCTGTCAACGACGCCAAGCCTTTGGCGGGCGCCGCGGGAGAATCTAAAACCGCGCCGTCCTTGTCGTGCGTGGCGGGCCGCGTGTAACATCGCCGCCAGCTTCCCCGATCACGATTCGGCCATGACCAAGCCCCCAAGATCGCCCCTCGCGCCGGCGGCGTTCCCCAGGCTACCGCCGCTCGCCGGCGTGCGCGCGGCGGTGGCGCGAAGCGGAATACGCGACTCGGCCAAGAGCGACCTGACCTTCGTCGAGCTCGCGCCCGGGACCGCGGTCGCCGGGGTCTTCACGACTTCGCGCACCGCCGCCGCGCCGGTGCTGTGGAGCCGTCGGGTGCTGGGCCGGGGGCGCGCCCGCGGTCTCGTCGTCAATGCCGGCAACGCCAACGCTTTCACCGGCCGCGCCGGCGAAGGTGCGACCCGGGCCACCGCCGAAGCCGCCGCGCGTGAGCTGCGTTGCCCGGCGGCCGAGGTCTTCATCGCCTCGACCGGCATCATCGGCGTTCCCCTGCCGAGCCAGAAGATCCTCGCCAAGCTGCCGCGCCTTCACCGCGCCGCCCGGCCCGGCGGCTGGAAGCGGATCGCCGAGGCCATCCGCACCACCGATACTTATCCCAAGGGTGCCGGCACCGAGGTAGAACTCGGCGGTGAGAGCGTGCGCATCACCGGTGTCGCCAAGGGCTCGGGCATGATCGCACCGGACATGGCGACGATGCTCGCCTTCGTGTTCACCGATGCCGCGATCGCCGCGCCGGCGCTGCAGGGCCTGTTGCGCCGCATCAACCGGCGCACCTTCAACGCCATCACCGTGGACGGCGATACCTCGACCAACGATACCGTCTTGCTGTTCGCCACCGGACGGCGCCCCGGCGGATCGCGGCGCCGGAAGCCGATCGTCTCGGCCTCCGATCCCCGCCTTGGCGCCTTCGCCGCCGCGCTCGAGCGGGTGATGCGCGATCTCGCCCATCAGATCGTGCGCGACGGCGAGGGCGCGACCAAGTTCGTCACCATCACCGTGACCGGCGCCGCCGGCGCCAAGGCCGCACGGCGCATCGCCATGTCCATCGCCAACTCGCCGCTGGTCAAGACCGCCATCGCCGGCTCGGACCCGAACTGGGGCCGCATCATCGCCGCGGTGGGCAAGGCCGGCGAGCGCGTCGATCCCGCGGCGCTCAGCATCGCCATCGGCGGGGTGCCGGTGGCCAGCGGCGACGAGCCGCTCGCGGCGCGCAACGAGCACGGCCTCGTCGACCACATGCGCGGCTCCGACATCGCCATCGCCGTGGACGTCGGCATCGGCAGCGGCCGCGCGACGGTGTGGACCTGCGACCTGACCCACGGCTACGTGACGATCAACGCCGAATACCACACCTGATGGCGCGCTCGCCGGTGGTCGTGGCGGCGGCGGCGGCGCTGGTCGATGGCGACGGCCGCGTCCTCCTCACCCGGCGCCCCCCGGGCAAGCCGATGGCCGGGCTGTGGGAGTTCCCCGGCGGCAAGCTCGGCAAAGACGAGACGCCCGAGGACGCGCTGATCCGCGAGTTGCGCGAGGAGCTCGGCATCGACACCGAAGAGAGCTGTCTCGCGCCCTTCGCCTTCGCCTCACATGCTTACGATACCTTCCATCTGCTGATGCCGCTCTTCGTCTGCCGGGTATGGCGCGGGATCGCCACCCCGCGCGAAGGCCAGGAAGCACGCTGGCTGCGTCCGGCCAAGATGGCCGACCTCGCCATGCCTCCCGCCGATGTGCCGCTGGTGGCGATGCTGCGCGACTTTCTCTAATCCAGGCGCTAGTCCCGGCGCGGCCGCGCCTTGTCACCGGCGGGGTACTCGACGGTGCCGAGCGCGTCCGCAAGGCGCGCCTGCGCGCTGCCCGGCGCAAGCGGCTGAGGCTGGGAGGGGTGAGGCGCCCAGCCGGTCAGGGTGAGGATCTCGAAGCTCGCGCGCACCCGACCCTCGGGCGCGGCGAAGCCATCGGCATAAATCGCCGCCGCTCGCGCCAGGGTGCGGCGGCGGGTGAAGGCCCTACGGCGTCCGAGCATGGCGTTCGCCTCGCCCATGCCGCGTACCTCGCGCATCAAGGCCGGCGCATCCGCATAGGTCGCTTCCACCGTATCGGCGTCGGCCACCGGCAGGGCGAAACCGGCGCGCTGCAAAAGCGCGCCAGCCTCGGCCACCTCGACGAACGGCGAGACCCGCGGCCCCGCCCCCGCCTCGACCTCGAGCTCGGCCTGGACCAGCGCCTGGCGCAACTCCGTAAGCGTCCCGGCGCCGAACATCGCCGCGAGGAACAGGCCGTCGGGTTTGAGACAGCGCCGAATCTGCACCAGCGCGCCGGGCAGGTCGTTAACCCAGTGCAGCGACAGCGCGCTCACCACCAGATCGAAGCACCCCGCGGCAAACGGCAGCGCCTCCTCGTCGGCGACGGCCCGCCGGCGGCCTGACCCCGCCGCGCGCGCCACCATTGCCGCCGAGATGTCGGTTTCGACCAGCATCTCGACGCCGCGGCGGTCATCGGAAGCCGTGAGCGCGAAGCCGAACTCGCCGCCGTGGCAGCCTAGGTCGAGGGCCCGCGGGAAGTGCCGGTTGACGTCACCCAAGCGCTCCACCAGACGCCGCGCGGCCTCGACGAACAAGAAATTGTGATCGTCCAGCCCCGGCGCGGCGCGGTCGCGGTGGCCGCGGACGGCTCGGCGGTCGAACACCCTGCTCGGATCTGTCTGGCCCGTCGCCATCGCGGCTATATGACACGCCATCGCGCCGCGGCCAAGGGCGCCTCCAGCCTTGACTCGGGCGGCGTCCGCGGCGCTGAATTTCGGCCATGACTTTGAGCGCCATGGCAGCGCCCGCGGCGGCAATCGGCCGCGTCGCCGCGACCGCGCTCGACTGGCTCTTGCCGCCGCAATGCCTGTCGTGCCGCGCGCCCGTGGACCGCCAGGGGCAGGTTTGCGCCGAATGCTGGCGGGGACTGAGCTTCATCGACGAGCCGATGTGCACCGCATGCGGCTTGCCTTTCGACTTTGAGGTCGGCGAAGACGCGCTCTGCGGCGCCTGCGCCGGCGCGCGCCGGC
>CAYUNL010000175.1:0-6081 GCA_964446055.1 uncultured Alphaproteobacteria bacterium
TTGCCTCCGCCGAGGCGCAGTGTGCGTGCCCCCATCCCGGAACACAAGACGCCTCATGTATCCGCTTGCATCGAGAACGGCGAGGGGACATGCGCATTACACCGGATGCAGGAGGGGCTCGCCGGCGAGGGCGCGGACAACTTCCTCGGCGGTGCGCCGGCGCAACTCCTCGAGCGATTGCACGGACGAGAAGGCGACGTGGGGGGTGAGGATGACGTTGTCGCGGCCGGTCAGCGCCGCCGGCACCGCCGGCTCGCCCTCGAGCGTATCGAGCGCGGCGCCGCCGATCCGCCCTTGATCGAGCGCGCGCACCAGCGCGTCGGTGTCGATCAGCGGGCCGCGGGCGGTGTTGACGACGATCGCCGTCGGTTTGGTCCGCGACAGGAAGTCGTCGGACACGAGGTGATGGGTGCCTTCGAAAAGCGGGGTGTGCAACGAGATCACATCGGCCGTCTCGGCCAGCGAATCGAGATCCATCATCTCGATGTCGTCGTGGCTCTCGACGAACGGGTCGTGGCCGATGATGCGCAGTCCGAGGCCGGCGAACTTGCGCGCGGTCGCCGAGCCGATGCGTCCGCAGCCGACGATACCGACGGTGAGATGGTGAAACCGCGTGAAGGTGGCGGCGCTCGGCTGCCAGGTGCCGCCCTGGGTGAGGGCGTTGAGATCGGGGATATGACGCAAGAGCGCGAGCGCCAGGGCCACGGCGTGATCGGAGACCTCTTCGACGCAATAATCGGGCACGTTGGTGACCGGGACGCCGCGCGCCCGCGCGGCCTCGACCGGGGCGTTGTCGACGCCGATGCCGGTGCGGGCGATGATCTTGAGGTCGGCCACCTCGAGCACCTCGGCCGAGATCGGCGCGAAGCAGACGAGCAGCGCGTCGGGGCGCTCGGCTGCCACCAGCTTGCGCACTTCCTCGGCGGTGGGGCGGCCGAGATTGGCGTCGATCAGGGTGTGGCCGGCGGCCTCGATGATCCGCGTCTCGACCGATGCGTCGCCCCAGACGCGATCGGTGAAGAGTACTTTCAAGGCTAGCCCTGGGTGGCGCCGTCGAGCTCGTCGAGCACTTGCTGAGCGACGCCGCACGCTTGGGCCGAGCGGATCAGGCCGGCGACGGTTCCCGATTGGATCAGCGCCTCGCGAATCTCGATCCGCGAGCAACCGTGACGGGCGGCGGCACGGACGTGGTGGCGAAGGGTATCGCGTTCACCGATCGCGGCAAGCGTGGCGATGTTGATGAGGAGCCGGGTCTTGGCCGGCAGGCCCTCGCGGACGAAAACCTCGCCCCACGAAAAACCGCTGACGTAGTCCTGCATATCCTGCGTCATGTCGTCGAGGCCCGCGGCGATCGGGTCCATCACGTCCTCGCCGATGATCTCCCAGCGAACCTTGCGGCCCTTGTCCACCCACTCGCGGTCCATCGTAGATCTCCCTTTCTCGGTAGCGGCGTCAAGCGGGCGCGGGCTGGGCCGGCAACGGGCGCACCACGTGATGGGTGCGGTCGCGAAGCTGGCGCACCAGCGTCGGCACGATCTCGGAGTAGGCCCCGCGCAACCCGCGGTAGGGTGGCGGGCACTGGTCCTTGATCAGCTCGTGAAGGCGGGGCAGCGCATGGAAGGGGACCATCGGGAACATGTGATGTTCGATGTGGTAGTTCATGTTCATATAGAGAAAGCGCGATACCGGGTTCATCAACACGGTGCGCGAGTTGAGGCGGTGGTCGCGCACGTTCTCGGCCAAACCGGCGTGCTGGCTGCCGTTGTACACCTGAGCCATGAAGCCGCCGTAGAAGCGCGGCAGCACCACGAACAGGGCGGGCAGGATGCTCGCGGTCGCGATGCAAGCGACGATGACGGCGATGAAGATCGCGGTGTAGATGCGCGACAGGCCGACCACGCGCGCCCACTCGGACTGGGGAATGAATTCCTTGGCGTGGGGGGGCAGGCGCCCGGTCGCATGAGTCACGATGTTGCGAATCTGTTGCGGCCCGCTTTGCAGGAAGAAGAAGTCGAGCAGCGCGCCCCAATTGGGCGGCCGCGGAAAAGCGATCTCGGGGTCGCGGCCGACGATGATCGTTTCGGTGTGGTGCCGGGTGTGACTCCAACGCCAGAAGTGGCTCTCGTGCAGGGTCATAAACCCGGCCACGCGCAACATCGCCTCGTTGAGCCAGCGGCTGCGGAAGACCGTCCCGTGGGATAGCTCGTGCGAGTGGTGATCGCTGGCCGAGTAAAGGACGCCATAGACGAGGAAGGCGGGAATGCACCACGGCGAGGGCCAGGCCACAAACGCGACCGCGCCCGAGCCAATCATCAGGACTGCCCACAAGCCGAAGTAGCGCAACGCCGGCCCGTCGCGGCGGGCGATCAGACGCTTAAGCTCCTGGCGATCCACCTCGCAGCTGAACCACTCGGTCTCGACCCGATCCTCGATCTCGTCGGCGTCGAGCCCGACGGCCTTGCCGACCCCACCCTTGAGGCCGTAGTCGCGTTCCGCGCTCATCTGACTTTCCCAAGCTTCGCCAGGCGCAGATATTATCGCGTTTGCGATCGCACACAAACCGATGCCCAGGGGCGCCGTGGCTTGGGGTAAGCTCGGCGCCGCCCAATACGGGTCCGCAAGAAGGAGGTGCGCGGTGAGCAAGAAGGTGCTGGTGGTCGGCGCCTCGGGGCTGGTGGGGTTCGAGGCGGCGCGGCATTTCTGCGAGTTGCCCGAATGCGAGGTCACCGTCGTCTCGCGGCGCCCGCCTCACGACCGATTGGATGCGCGATTTGTCGCCGTCGACCTGACCGACGATGACGGATGCGCCGAAATCCTGGCGCGCGAAGCGGCGGGAACCACGCACCTGGTCTACGCCGCGCTTTACGAGAAGCCCCAGCTGGTGGCGGGATGGCTCGACGAGGAGCACATCGCGACCAACATGCGAATGTTTCGAAACGTCCTCGACGCGGTCGATGGCGCCTCGTCGGGCCTGCGGCACGTGACCACGATGGAGGGCGGCAAGTCCTATGGCGTGCACGTTCGGCAGGTCGCCATTCCTTCGCGTGAGGGCCGCGACGACGCCCGCGACCTGCCGATGTTCTATTGGCCGCAACAGGACTACCTGCGAGCCAAGCGGGCGGAGCGCACCTGGCACTGGACGATCTTCCGGCCCGCCAGCATCTGCGGCGAATCCTTCGCCAGCCCGATGAACCCGATTCCGGCGCTCGGCGCCTACGCGGCGGTGCTCAAGGCCGAGGGCAAGCCGCTCCACTATCCGGGCGGTGAATCGACCATCGCCCAAGCGACCGATGCCGAGCTGCTGGCCCACGCCATCGCCTGGGCGGGCGAGGAGCCGGCGGCGCGCGACCAGATCTTCAACGTTACCAACGGCGACGTCTTGGTCTGGGAGAACCTGTGGCCGGCGCTTGCCGAGGCGCTGGGCATGGAGCCCGGTGGCCGCGAACCGATGCACCTTGCCACGGAGATGCCCAAGCGCGCGGCGGTGTGGGACCGCATCCGGGCCGAGCACGATCTTCGCTCGCCCGACCTCGAGCATTTCGTCGGGCTGTCGTTTCAGTACATCGATTCGCTCCTAGGCGTCGACGATCCGACCCGGGTCAATCCCGCCATCATGTCGCCGATCAAGCTTCACGAGGCGGGGTTCCATGAGGTGATGGACAGCGAGCGCTCGTTGACCCGATGGCTGCGCGAGTTTCAGGACAAGCGCTACCTGCCGCCGGCGTCGTGGACCGTTTGAGCGCGCCCTCGGCCGGCGCCGTCGTCTGCATCGGCGCGGCCCACATCGATCGTATCGCGCGCTGCCAAGACCAATTCGTGCGCGGCAGCTCCAATCCGGTGACCGTCGCCGAGGCCGCGGGCGGGGTCGCCCGCAACGTCGCGGCCAACCTCACCCGGCTCGGCCGCGAGGTGGCGCTGGTCAGCGCGGTCGGCAGGGACGCGAAGGGCGAAGCGTTGATGGCGGCGCTCGCCCGGGAGGACATCGATGTCTCCGCGGTGCTGAGCTGCGCCGAGCTTCCGACGGCCTCGTACACCGCGATCCTCGAGCCCGGCGGCGAACTGGTCGCCGGGCTCTCCGACGCCGCGATCTACGAGACGCTGGATCCGGCCCTGATCGCGAACCTGGCCGATCGATTCGCCGAGACGCCGGGCTGGGTGGTGGATGCGAACCTGCCCGGCGAGAGCCTGTCGGCGCTCAACCCGCCGGGGCGTTTGTTCGCGTGCGCGGTCTCGCCGGCCAAGGTCGGACGCTTGAGCCCGTGCCTGAGACGGATCGAGGCCCTTTTCGCCAACCGCGCGGAGGTCGCGGCGCTCAGCGGCCGGGCGGTCGGATCACCCGAAGACGCCCTGGCGGCGGGCCAGGCGCTGCGCGAGTCCGGGCTCGGGTCGGCCTTCGTGACGCTTGGATCGGAAGGGGTCGCCGTCGCCGCGGAAGGCGCATCCGCGATCTGGCCGGCGCTGCCGAGCGCGGTCCGCGACGTGAACGGGGCCGGCGATGCCTTTGCCGCGGGGGTTATCGACGGGCTCGTCGGCGGCGCCGCCCTGGGGGACGCTGTCGGCCGCGGCCTGGCCATGGCGAGCCTGGCCGCCGAGTGCGACGGCCCGGTGACACCGGCGCTGGATCTTGGAGCCCTGGCGGCGCGGGCCGCCGGCGCCAAAGCGCGCGCGTGAAACACGCCCTCGACATCGCGCCGCCGGTCGCCAGCGCATTGGCCGAGCGCCGCCCGGTGGTGGCGCTCGAATCCTCGCTCATCGCCCACGGCTTGCCGCGACCCCGCAACCTCGAGGTAGCGCACGCGCTCGAGGCGACGGTCGCGGCCGCGGGCGCGATTCCAGCGACGATCGCGGTCCGCGGCGGGCGCGTGCGCATCGGCTGCGGCGCCGGCGATCTCGAGCACCTGGTGCAGGCCGAAGATATCGCCAAGGTGAGCCGCGCCAACCTCGCCACCGTACTTGCCGCGGGCGGCGACGGCGCCACCACTGTGGCGGGCACGATGATTTGCGCCGCCGCCGCCGGCATCGGCGTCCTGGCCACCGGGGGCATCGGCGGGGTGCACCGCGGGGCGGCGGACACCTTCGACATCTCCGCCGACCTGAGCGAGTTCGCGCGCACCAATGTCGCGGTGGTCTGTAGCGGCGCCAAGTCGGTCCTCGACCTGCCCAAGACGCTCGAGGTCCTGGAGATGCTAGGCGTGCCCGTGATCGGCCTTGGCACGGACCGCTTTCCCGCCTTCCACGCCCGCGATTCCGGCCTGGCGCTCGAGACCGCGCTCGAGGGGCCGGCGGCGGTCGCCACCGTACTGCGCCAGCGCGCCGCACTCGGCCTGCCCGGCGGGGTAGTTGTCGCCAACCCCATCCCCGAGGCGCAGGCCATCGAGCCCGCCGAGCTGGAGCGCTGGATCGAACGGGCGCACGCCGAGGCGGCCGAGCGCGCGGTGAGCGGGGCTGCGCTGACGCCGTTCTTGCTCGACCGCCTGGCCCGGCTTAGCGATGGCCGCACGGTCGAGGCGAACGTCGCGCTGGTCGAGCACAACGCCGCCGCCGCCGCGCACATCGCGGTGGCGCTCAGCGAAACCAACTAGACCCCTCGCCACATACGCAAGCGGCAGGAGGACATACCCATGAAGCACGACGGCATCAATCTCGAGAAGAAGTTTGGACTTTTCAGTGAGCGGTGGGCGCCAAAAGTCATCGCCGAAATGAATGACTACCAGTTCAAGGTCGTGAAACTCGAGGGCGATTTCATCTGGCACGATCATCAAGATACCGACGAAACGTTTTCGTGATCGACGGTGAATTGCGCATCGATTTTCGCGATGGAAACGTGCGTTTGTCGAAGGGGGAGATGTTCGTCATTCCCAAGGGGGTTGAGCACAAACCATTTGCGGAGAATGAAGCGAAGGTGCTGCTCATCGAGCCTCGCGGGGTTGCCAACACGGGCGAGGAAGGTGGCAAGCGGACGGCAGAGAATGACGTATGGATATGAGCCACCACTAGCGGTTTTGTTCCCGGCGTTGCGAGGGCGCGCCGGCGGGCGTATTCTTGACGGCCATAGGGAATGACCGGTCGGCAATCGTGTTC
>CAYUNL010000176.1:0-4550 GCA_964446055.1 uncultured Alphaproteobacteria bacterium
GTTGGGGATCGATTGCGGTGATCTCGCAGGCGATCCCGCCGTCGCGTGCCGCGCGCGCGAGGAACCGCGTCGAGTGGCCCGAGCCGACCTCGACGATGCGGCCCGGCGCGTGGTGGCGCACCATCGCATAGGCCGCGGCGGCATCGAGGCGCGGGAACCAACCCTGGTTCCACCGCGGCTCGGGCGGGGTGTCGGGACCGATCGCCTCAAGCGCCTCGGCGTAGCCCTCGATCACCTCCAGGAAGGCAACGAAGGCGTTCTCGCGCCCGCGCAAGCGATCGGCGATGGCGGGGTAGCGGGCGCTCAGGGGCTTAGCACCATGCCTTCGCGGGCGACCACGGTGCCGGGCCGCAGCGCCTCGGCCTCAGCGGCTACCTTGTCGAGCATGTCGTCGTCGTGGTCGGGGTCGTGATGAAAGATCACGAACTGCTTGGCGCCCGATAACTCACACAGGCGCGCGCCCTCCTGCCACGTCGAATGCCCCCAGCCTTTGCGCTGGGCGAACTCCTCCTCGTTGAACATCGAATCGTAGATCACGATGTCGGCGCCGGCGATCAGCTCGATGATGTTCTCGTCGGGTTCATCGATGATGTGCTCGGTGTCGGTCAGGTAACAGATCGACTTGCCGTCGAACTCGATGCGATAGCCGGTGGCGCCGTTGGGGTGGTGCAACGGTGCGGTGCGCACGCGCACGCCTGATTTGGGCTCGAGCGTCTCGCCGGCGTTGAAATCGTGGAAGTCGATCTTGGCCATGAAGATGTCGACCGGAACCGGGAACAGCGGCGCGATCATCATCTGGCGCAGGACGTGTTGTACCGTGTGGTCGGGCAACAGATGCCCGGCCCAGATGCGGAAGCTGTTCTTGGGGTTGAAGGCTGGGCGAAAGAACGGCAATCCGACGACATGGTCGAAGTGGGTGTGGGTAAGGAAGAGATCGGCGTCAATCGGGCTCTCGTTCAGGATCGCGTTGCCGAGATAGCGAAATCCGGTGCCGGCGTCGAAGACGAACAGCTGCCCGCCGCAGCGCACCTCAAGGCATGAAGTATTGCCGCCGTAGCGGCTGGTTCCCGAATCTGCGCAGGCGATGGAGCCGCGCACACCCCAGAATCGCACGAAGAAATCGTCGCTACCGGCCACCCTCGTTCCTTGCACCTGCCCCCACTGCCGCCGTTCGCCGGCAAGTGTGCCTCACAGCCATATGGTGTGAAAAGCAAAACTCCGCAAGTTAGACGCATTCGATACCGGCGCAACCGCGGTATCGGGCCTCGCGCCTAGGGGTTCAGCCGATAGCCACCGGGTTCGGTCACCAAGAGTACGGCTTGGCCCGGATCGCGCTCAATCTTCTGGCGCAGGCGATAGATGTGTGTCTCGAGCGTATGGGTGGTGACGCCCGCGTTGTAGCCCCACACCTCCGATAAGAGCGTCTCGCGCGGCACGACCTTCTCGCCGGCGCGATAGAGGTACTTCAGAATTGCAGTCTCCTTTTCGGTCAGCCGCACCTTCTGGCTGCGCTCATCGTCCAACAGCATCTTGGCGCTGGGCCGAAAGGAATAGTCGCCGATAGAGAACACCGCGTCCTCGCTCTGCTCGTGCTGGCGCAGATGGGCCCGCACCCGCGCCAACAGGACGTTAAAACGAAACGGCTTGGTCACGTAGTCGTTGGCGCCCGATTCCAGCCCCAGAATCGTATCGGCGTCGGTGTCCGATGCCGTCAGCATGATGATCGGCGCCGCCACGCCACCCTTACGCAAGAGCCGGCATACCTCACGCCCATCGAGATCGGGTAGACCGATGTCCAAGAGCACGAGGTCGAAGTGTTCGGCCTTCGCCTTCTCGATCGCCTCGGCGCCCGAGGCCGCCTCCGCGGTGGCAAAGCCCTCGGTGAGCTCGAGCTGCTCGCGCAATGATTCCCGCAGCGGGCCATCGTCATCCACCAGCAAGATGCGTTTGTCTGCGCTCATGTTCTCGCCCTCGCCTTCGCCGAGTCGGTCACGTTCACGACATACGCTCGCTCAACGCCCATTTCAACCGCTCGCGATCCCACTCCCGGCTCACAGAATCGTGCGCACCGCCCATAATTCGGGGAAGAACCGGTGATCCAGGGCGCCCTTGAGGTAGGTCACGCCCGAAGATCCGCCGGTGCCGCGCCTTTCGCCAATGACCCGCTCGACGGTGCTGACGTGCCGGAAGCGCCACTGGTGGAAGAGATCCTCGACATCGAACAGTTTTTCCGCCAGTTCATAGAGGTCCCAGTGGCGCCCCACGTCCTGGTATACCGCCCGCCAAGCGGCCTCGACCGAGGGGTCCGCCCGGTAGGGCAGTGAAAGGTCGCGCTCGATGCCCTCTGCCGCGACGGCCAGCCCGCGGCGCGCCAACAGACGAATCGCCTCGTCGTAAAGGCTCGGGGCGGTCAACGCCGCGTCCAAGCGCGCCGCCACCGGAGGGTCGTGGCGGAACGGTTCGATCAAGGCCGCGTTCTTGCGCCCGAGCGCGAACTCCAGCAATCGGTACTGGTGCGACTGCAGCCCCGAGGCGTGGCCCAGCCGGTCGCGAAAGGCAAGGTAGTCGGCCGGCGTCAGCGTCGCCAGGACGTCCCACGACTGCACCACTTACCTGAGGATTCGGCAGACCCGAGCCAGCATCTTGAAGGCCGGGGCGGGCTCGGACTGGCGTAGCTGATCGGTGGCCGCGGCGATCTCGTGCACCATGACCTTGAACCACAGCTCGCTGGCTTGGTGGAGGACGATGAACAAAAGCTCATCGTGGCTTTCGCTTAGCGGCGCCTGCGCGGCCAGCAGGCGGTCGAGACCGAGGTAGGCGCCGTACGACATGGTGTCGCGAAAATCGGTGTGAATTCCCGCTTCCAGCGTGGCCCCGGGGGCCGTGGCATCGTCTTCTCCCGACATGGGCGGAACTGTGGACCCCGCCCGGGGGACGGGCAAGAACAATCCGCCGCCATTGGCGATGGGAAGGATCTTCCCCCTCGGCCGCGGTCGTGGCGCCCGAAAGTGGCGGAAACCCTATGGGATGAGCTGGCGCGAGTCTTGCTTCGTTCGCCAATGTGAATGAATGGCTGGGGTGACGAGGCGGGACGGCCGTGGGCGCTCCGACATCGGTCTATATGGCTAGCACGCCGCCGGCGCAGGCGCTGGCCAGCGCCGAACGCGCCGCTCGCGTGGCCAGCGCAGATCCCTCGATCGCCGCCGCCTGGGGCGAGGACGGCTTCACTTTCGGCGATCTTCTGGACCTCATCAACCCGCTGCAGCATTTGCCGATCATATCGACACTCTACCGCAAGCTCACCGGCGATGAGATCGCGCCGGCCCCGCGCCTTTTGGGCGGCGGGCTGTTCGGAGGCCCCCTTGGGGCCGCGTCCGCCGCCGTCGGCGTCGCGGTGGAGGTGGCGACCGGGAAGGACATCGGCGAGCACGTCCTGGCCATGTTCGACGGGCCCCAAGAGGCCCCGACGACCGCCATCGCCTGGGCCACGCCGCGCACCGGCGCGGTGGCGCTTGGCTCCGAGCCGCCGGTGAGCTCGACGCGTCTGGCCCAAGCCGAAATCGTACCTCCGCCAAGCGAGACCGCGGCCCAACAGGTCCGGCCGCTCGGCGACGGACAGACGGGGCTCGTGCCCATCGAGCCACTCCTCGCCCATGTCGCGCTCACGTCCGATGATGTGTCCTTCGCCCCGAGCGTGGGCTCGGGCAACGCGTCCGAACAGTTGAGCGCTATTGAGCTTGCCAGAATGCTCGCGCTCTATCACGACAATGCCCGCAAGATCCAACAGACCCAGTTGGCGATCGATTCGACCCTCTAGCAAGCCGGCGTCCAGCGAGCGGTCGTGAGCATCCTCACCGTTTCCTCGCCGGGCATGGCGAAGTGGGGCGGGCGGCGGTTTCGCTGCGCCATCGGCGCGGCCGGGGTAAGCCGAAGCAAGCGCGAGGGCGATCATGCGACGCCGCTCGGGTGTTTTGCGCTCCGCCGCGTGCTGTTCCGCCCCGAACGCGTGGACCCGCCCGTCACCGCACTTCCCGTGGCGCCGCTCGAGGCCGACGACGGCTGGTGCGACGATCCCCGCGACGACCGCTACAACCGGCCCGTGAAAACCAGCGCCGGGGCGCGCTGCGAGGCGCTGTGGCGCAGCGATGCCATCTACGACGTGATCGTCGTGCTGGGCTACAACGACGACCCGGTGGTGCCGGGATGCGGCAGCGCCATCTTTCTCCACCGCGCGCGCCCGGACTTCGCCCCGACCGAGGGTTGCATCGCCGTCGCCCTCGAAGACCTTCTCGCGGTGCTCGAGGGGTGTGAGGCCGAGGCACGCCTTTGTGTCGTCGACTAGCGCGGCGGCGCGACCGCTCGATCCGCCACGGCAAGCGGCAGCAAGATGTAATACCGGCCCTCGTGCTTCATGTGGCCGGCCACGGCTTCGGCCTCGGCGCCATGTCCCCAAAACACGTCGCCGCGCACCGGCCCGCGGATGGCGCCGCCGGTGTCCTGCGCGATCACCACCCGCCGAAGCGGCCGGTCGGGACCGCTCCCGGTCGTCG
>CAYUNL010000176.1:4560-6067 GCA_964446055.1 uncultured Alphaproteobacteria bacterium
GGGGCCATGGCGTCTAACCACAGCGGCACCCCCAACGGCAGGTATCGCCGATCCACCGCCAGCGAGCGCCCGGCGCTAAGCACCGTCCCCTCGGCGCCCACCGGCCCTTCGCCCTCGAGCCGCCGGAAGAACACGTAGCTAGGGTTCGCCGCCATCAGCGCCGCCGCTTCCGCGGGGTGGGCGCGCAGCCACGCCCGGATCGACTGTAGCGATACCGATTCCTGGGTCAGCGCGCCGCGCTCGACCAGCTCCCGGCCGATCGCCACATAGGCGTGCCCGTTCTGGCCGCCATAGCCCACTCGTATCAGCGTCCCGTCGCTCAGCTCGACGCGGCCCGAGCCCTGGATATGCAGGAAAAAGGCGGCGACCGGGTCGTCCACCCATACCAGCTCCAAATCGCGGTTGGCCAGCGCGCCGCCATCGATCTCGGCGCGGCTCGGATAGGGGACCAGCCGGCCCTCGCGCACGCGCCCGGTAATGCGACGCCCCGAGAGCTCGGGATGGAAAGCGCCCAGCTTGGCTGTCACCAGGTCGGGTGGGCGGCGGTAGAGCGGCACGGTGTAGCGTTCGTCGGCGACCAGACTTCCGCGCAGCTGGGGCTCGTAGTAGCCGGTGAACAGCCCGACCGCGGCGTCGTTGTTGTGGAGCGCGAAGGGGGCGAATTCGGATTCGAAGAACTGCCGCGCGGCATCGTCGTCCTCGCCGATTCGCGCTGCCGCCGCGCAGGGCTGACGCCAGTCGGCGGTGCTGCCGGCGATGCCGTCGGGTCCCACGCTCTCCTCGTCGCCGCGCTTGGCGAGGCGGGCACAGCTTCGCGCCAGCGCGGGCAAAGCTTCGGCGTGTGAATCCTCGGCCCAGCCCGCAAGCTGGTCGAAGCTTTCGCGGACCAGCACCAATCGATCCGGTGGTTTCGGCGGCGGGGGCACGAAGGCGGTGTAGACGAGTGCCGCGGCGGCGGCGATCGCGATGATCCCAAGGGGCGCCGCGCCGCGGCCTGGCATCACTCCGGGCTACGGGTCGAGATCAGCTTCCAATTCGGATCGCGGCCGCCGGCGTCGCGCGCAAAGGTCCACAGATCGGTGACCTTGTCGATGGTGCGGGGATCTCCCGCGACAATCTCGCCGTCCGCGTCCCGCGTCACGTTCACCACCTCGCTAACGAACTTCACGGTCAGTTTGGCCAGGCGCTTGGCCAACTCCACTTCGACGATATCGGTCGACGTGATCGCCACCAGCGTGGTCTCCAAGGTTTCGCCGCGCGCCTCGCGTTCGCCAATCGACGCGGCGAAGCTCGCATACACTTTCGCGTCGAGCAGCGGCTTGAGCGTGTCGGTATCGGCGTTGGAGAATGACACCACGATCATTTCGTAGGCGATTCGGGCGCCCGAAAGGAACGATTCGGCATCGAACGCGGGATCGATCTCTTTTAGCCCGCGCAGCCCGGCTGCCACGCCCGACCCATCGCCCGAGTCCTCTGGTAAGAATCTTGGGGACCCGGGCAAACGAAG
>CAYUNL010000177.1:0-6039 GCA_964446055.1 uncultured Alphaproteobacteria bacterium
ACCAGTCGGCGACGCGCACCTTCCCCGAGACGATCCTGTCGGGCTCGCTGTCCGCGCTCCACGACAGCGGTTTCGCCCTGACCCTCGCCGGGGGCGAGGGGGACGACGACGATTCGACCCGCGACGCCGTCAATTTCTGGTACGGCAAGGTCGGCTACGTGAGTGCGGTCTTCCCCGTGGGGTCGAGCCATTTCTCGGTGGACTACGGCAACTACGATGACAGCGCGGCCACGGGCGACGAGGGCCAGGTGTACGGCCTTCAGTTCGTCCAGAAGATCTCGCCGTGGAGCACCGAGGTCTACGCCGGATATCGCCACCACTCGCTCGATCGCACCGGCCTCTCGCTCGACGATATCGACGGCGTGCTGACCGGCGTCCGGGTCAAGTTCTAGCTCGGCTGCGCCATGCCCCAACGCATGACCCGCGTGTGGTGTTTCATCGTGGTCTTGGCCGCCGCAAGCCTCGTGGCCTGCGGCGGCCAACCACTTCACTACACCTCGGTGGAGGACGTCCCCGAAGGACCAGGCCTACTCTCGGGAGACGACGGCGAGTTCGTCATCTACCGCGCTCGCTGAGACCGCCCGCGCGGCGGGTCCAGCGAACCAGCGGCCCGCACGCAAGGCCAAGCCCGAACAAGAGCTTTGACGGCAAGGCAATGGCGTGAGGTACCAGCGCCACGAACTCGGGGTTGATCTGCGGCAAAAGTACGAAGAAGTTGAAGGCCCAGATCGCGGCCCCGAAGGTTAGACCCGCGGCGACCAGTTGGAGCGGGCCAGAGATTCTCGAACCGGCAAAACGCAAAGCGGACACAAAGAGGACGCCGATCCCCAGGGCGAGCGCCATGTGGATCGCGATACCCGACGAGACGGCCCACTGCGATTCCGCCAGTCCCGGCGACACCGTGGCCGTGACTTCGGCCGCTACCGCGCCCGCCTGAACCGCGCCCGTCGCCGCGTAGAGCTCTATCCACAGAATCTCGGCGACGCCACCCATCAGACCCGCGAAGAGACCGGCCTGCACGTCTAGCCTGGGCAGGTGGCGGATCAAAAGATGATCTGCCGTCGAGGATGAGACGATTCTATTCATTACCGTTCTCCCTGAGTTGGGATTCGGTTCATCGACAAAGTATGTGATCTAGCAACCGCACACCCACGTCCTTAACCCAGGTCAGTGGACGAGCGGCTCGGCGGCCTTCCGACGCTTGGGAACTCGTAACCTAGCGTCCCTCGCGGCGCCACGCCGCCATCAGACCACCGAGGAACAGGGCCAACACCAACAGCGCTGGCATCAGCGGCAATTCGCGAACGCCGGACACGACGAATGCGCCGTTGGCGCGAAGGCCGATCCATCCCGGCCCGGCCATTTCGCGCCCGGCGGGTAGACGGCGCAATTGGGGTACACCGCTCTCGACCAGCCAGGTGAGGCTTGCACCGCTCCGCTCGACGATTCCCTCAAGTGGCGCGGCGGCCGCTCGGACGTCGGCGAACTCGCGCGGGTTCAGGGTGCCGACCGCGGCGACAACCGTGCGGGAGCCGTCGCTGATTCGGTAGAGGCCGCTTTCCTCGGCCCGGATGCTTGCCCGGGCTTCGCCGCTCTCGCCCTCCTCCGGGGTCAGCTCCACTTGCTCACCGGACGGCGCGGTTATGGTGATGGGCGTGTCTTGGGGTGCCAGGCTGCGGCGCATGATCTCGATAACCTCGCCGGTGGCAAGCGCCCGCAGATCGTTCTCTTCCAGGTCGGGCTCCTTCATCAGCCAGTGCACGAGCCGGCGCAGGAGTTCGGCCTGCGGCCCCCCGCCATCGTAGCCCCGCGCCCACAGCCAGCCGTGATCGGACAAAAGCTGGGCCACGCGACCCTCGCCGACGCGGTCGAGCAACAGCAGCGGCCGCTCCTCCGGTCCCGACATCAGTATCGCGCCGCGCTCGGCCTCGGCCTCGATCAGACGCAGCCAGCGGCCCCAGGCCGGCCTCCCGTCGGCTTCATCCCGGCCGGCGCCCCGAAGCGTGGCGGTCACGGGATGGCGGCGGCCGGGCTCGGTCAGTTGGGGACGAAACGCTTCCTCCAGCACGGCGCCGGTTGGCCGCGCCGGCAACACATCGCCGAGCGGCGTCCGGTAGAGACTGAGCTCGGTGGCGAATGAGGGCCCGGCGGCCTCGAGCACCGCACCGCCCGCCCGTACGTAACCGGCGACGTTCTGAAGATAGACGCTGGGCATCAACCAGCGACGGCGATAGCGGTCGAAAATCACCAGGTCGAAGTCGCTAAGCTTGGTTTCGAACAGCTCATGGACCGGGAATGCGATCAGCGATAGATCGTGGGTCGGGGTCCCATCCTGCTTCTCGGGGGGTCGCAGAATCGTGAAGTGCACCAGGTCCACCGAAGGATCGGCTTTCAACAGGGTTCGCCATGTGCGCTGACCGGGGTGCGGCACGCCGGAGACCAACAGGACGCGCAGGCGATCGCGAACGCCGTTGACCGCCACCGCGGCCCGGTTGTTGCGAAGACTAAGCTCGCCTTCGGCCGGCTCGACCTCGATCTCGATCACGGTCTCGCCGCCGTGCTCGAGCGTCAGCGCCAATACCTGGCTCTCGCCGGTGCGTAGCGCGAGCCGTTCCGGTGTGCCGCCATCGCGGCGCAGCGTCACCCGGGCCTGCCCCGCCGGCGCCTCGCCGCCGTCCTCAATGCGCACCCTGAGGGCAAGTTCTGCCCCGACCAGCCCATATCGCGGCGCTGCCTCGACAACCAAGCGACGGTCTCTCTCGCCGCGGACGCCGGTAATCAGCGCGTGCACCGGACCGGCCGTCCAGGCACCGTCCGCTGCGGCGGGAACGTCGTGCACTTGTCCGTCGCTGATCACGATGGTGGCGGCGACGCGATCGGGCGGCACGTCCGCCAGCGCCCGGGCTCGGGCGCGAAAGAGGTAGGTGCCGTCCTCGGTCGCGGCGGTCGCGCTGCCCGGGACATCCACGACCCGGGTCTCGATATCGGGCAGCGAAGCGAGCGCCGCCACCAGCTCGGCGCGTGCTCTTTCGGTTTCTGCCGGGCGGTCGCCCAGGGTTTGGCTCGGCGAACGATCGACGATGACCGCCACGACGTCGCGCAGGGGTTCGCGGATCTCTTCGATTACCGTGGGCTCGGCGAGCGCCGCGAGGCCGGTCGCGAACGCGACCGCGCGCCAACCCATTCCGCCCGCGCGCCGCGCCGCGCCGTAGCCAAGCAATAGTGCGCACGCCGCGGCCAGCCCGACGATCACCGGCCACGGCAGGACCGGCGTGAAGACGATGTCGGTGACCGCTGTCGCGCTGGATGGCACGGCGTCCCCTCCTACTCGCCCAGCCGTTCCAAGATCGCCGGCACGTGCACTTGGTCGGCTTTGTAGTTGCCGCTCAGCGCGTACATCACAAGATTGGTGCCGAAGCGGAGCGCCGCCTCGCGCTGGCGCTCCCCTCCCGGCACCGTCGCGGCAAGCGGCCGTCCATTGGCGTCGATCGCCCAGGCGGCGGCCCAGTCGTTGGCGCCGACGATCAACGAGGAAACGCTCTCGCCGGTGCTCTCCGAACGCCCTTCGACCCACACCGTGCCCCCGGCCCAGCGCCCGGGGAACGTCTGAATGAGATAGAACGACTTGGTCAGAACGTGCTTGGGTGGCACCGGTGCCAGGACGGGTACGTCCAGATTCCGCAAGACCTCGCGCAGCCTTCGCGTGGCCGCACCGAGACGGGTGGGTCCCGATTGCGCCGGCGCCATCGCTTCGCCGTGATCCCGGGTATCGATTACCAGCGTCCCGCCGTTCCTCATGTACCGGCCGATCTTGTCCACCGCCGCGGGGGACAACGTCGGCTGGTCGGGCGTGACCGGCCAATAGACCAGCGGGAAGAACACCAAAGGATCGCGCTTGAGATCGACGCCCATCGGCGAAGCCGCCTCGACCGCGGTGCGCAGAGCGATGAAGCGCGTCAGCCCAACCAGCCCGGCGGCGCTCATGGCATCGATCTCGGCTGCGCCAGTGAGCACGTAGGCGAAACGGGTCTCGCGGCTGGCCTCGATGGCGAAAGCATCCGCTGCCTCGTCGGCCTGGGCCGGTGGGGCGCCGGGCAACGCCATGGCGAGGGCGGCAAGGGTCGCGACGGCACCGAGCCCGGGTCTAAGGAATCCGCGAAGCGCAAGCGCCGCGGCGAGATCGACAAGGCCGAGTACCAGCGCCGCCGCCAACAACCAGTGGGTGAGGTCGATCGCCCGACCGCCCACCAGCTCGGTGCGTTCTACACCCTGGGGCAGCGAACCGACGGCGGTCAGAGAATCCACTGCGGGCGAAAGGTTGAGTGCGCGGCGCACCGCTTCGGTGCCGTAATAGCCGGGTGGGTGGGTGGGACCCACGAGTCCCTCGGCGATGGTCGCGCTCTCCGCCGCGCGCGCCGTCGGCGGCGCCTCGCGCAGGCTGCCGAAGCCATCAAGGGTCAACAGCGCCGGCAGCGCGGCGCGCGAATCGCCGGCCCCCACGCCCTGCCCCAACCCGGTAAGCCGCCGTAGCATGTCCACAAACAAACCCGAGAGCGGCAGGTTCGACCACTCGGCGTTGGCCGTTATGTGAAACAGCACCAGCCATCCCTCGCCTTGGCGCGCCGCGGTGACCAGGGGGGTCCCATCCTCGAGCCGGGCCCATGACTTTTCCGCGAGGTCGAGCGCCGGCCGCGCCAGGACCTGACGCTCGACCAGCACCTCTTCGGGTACCGCAAGTCCGAAGAAGGGACTGTGCGATTCGAACGGCGCCAAGTGCGCCGGGCGCGACCAGGTCAGCGGCCCGCCGAGGTTGCGGTCGCCCGCCCGTAGCGCCACCGGCATCAGCGTGTCCACGTCGTCCGCGAGGCTCGGCCCGGCGAAGCGGACCAAGATTCCTCCTCGCTCCACCCAGCTCTCAATCGCCTCCAGATCGGCGGGTAGCAGATGGCTGATGTCCGAAAGTACGATCATGGAGAACTCTGCTTCGAGGAGTGCGGAGACCTCCGCGGTCGTGACTTCGCTGAACGGCTCGAGCGCGCGCTCGAGATAGTAAAGGTCCGAGAGAAAGGGCTGGGCCGTGTCCAGCGGTGATCCCGAGGCTACGCCGACCGTGCGCCGCCGCCATCGCTCGTCGACCAAGACCACCGCGGCGGCCGAACTCTGGCCCTCGATATCGAACCGCTCGAGACGGTTTCTGGCCTCGGTCGGAAGCTCGAGCCGCACGCTCGCCAACGCCTCCCCGGCTCCGAATCGAAGGGGCTCGCGCGCCACGACCACGCCGTTCTCGCCGCGCGCACGCAGCCAAACCGTCTCCTCGGGCGCCCTGCTCGTCTCGGCTGCGGCGATCGCGCGGACCGCGGAGATCACAAGTGCCGCTCCCTCGTTGCGCGGTCGCGCGAGCGCTTTGGCGAGGTGCTCGGGCGGCGGCGCTATCAGGCGCAGCGGGCCGATCCGCTGCAAACGCTCCACCAACCTCGTCGCCGCGGCGCCGCCGCCCGGCCCCTCCAGCCCGTCGGCAAGCCAGATGGTTTGGACAGGGCCCGTGACGCCGGCAGTCTCAAGCGCGGCCGTGGCCGCCGCGCGGTCCACCGGCCACGGCTTGGGCGCAAGGCCATGGACCAGTTCGCGGGCCTCCCCAGCTCGCAACAACCCGCTCGGCGCGAGTGGCCGGCCGTCCGCAGGCGGCGCCGTCGACAGCACGCGTAGCGTGCGGCCCTGCCGCTCGGCCTCATCGACGATGTCGGCCATCGCCGATTGTCGCAGCCGCCAATCGGGGGCCGACGCCCAGCCGTCGTCGATCACCAGCAGTACCGGACCCGAGCCAACGAGCGCCATGCCGCGGTTGACCACCGGCTTTGCGAGCGCGAGGACGATGAGCGCTGCGATGCCGAGCCGAAGTGCGACCAGCCACCACGGGGTCTTGGCCGGCGTCTCTTCGGTTTTTCCCAGGCCGCGAAGCAGCCGCACCGCGGGGAACACCAGGCGCCTCGGCGCCGGTGGCGTCAGCCGGAGGAGCCACCACACAAGCGGCAGCAGCGC
>CAYUNL010000178.1:0-5988 GCA_964446055.1 uncultured Alphaproteobacteria bacterium
GCCCCGGACCAGCCAAAACGCTTGGCCCAGAGGTAGGTGAAAGCCAGCGCCGCGTCGCCCCCCTCCGGTCACGTTCTTACCCGAGATGTCCACGCTCCAGCGCAACATGGTCGGGCATTGCGAGTGTCCGGACTCTTTCTTGGCGCGGCCGCGCCACTCGCCGTCGAACGCGGTAAGCACCGGCGCCGCTGCCACCGCCACCGGGCCGTCTTTGAGAACCTCGAGGCGGCGGCGGGCGAGCGCGGCGAAGGTGCCCTCGGGGTAGCGATCGATGTAGGACTGAATCGTCGCCGAGTCTTGCGAATCCTTCACCGATTCCCAGAACGAAAGCTCCATCGACCGGGTATCGAATCCCGCCAGCGGTTCCGCGACTTCGGCGGAAGGCTCGGGCATCTCCACCGCGGCTGCCGCGCTTTCCCTCACCCGTATTTCCTCAAGTTTGTTGCGTGCAATCGGGGCAAAAATCCCGCTGGGAAACTGCGCCAGATAGGCTTCGAAATTAGCCGCGTTATTGCCCTCCCTTATTGACTCCCAGAACACGACCTTAAGGTTCGACTCGCCCGCCCCTGGCGCGGCCTCCGGTGCGGGCGCCTACTGGTCGGTTGCGGTCGCAGGCGCGCTAAGGCTCACCGGTACGAACAGGAAGTCGCCGCCGTCATGGCCGGCGAGGCGGATATCGGAATACTCCGGGGTCTGGTCGGCGTTGACGATCACCGGGCGGCGAACGGCGGTGAACAGCTGCTGGCCGTCCAGCACTTCATTGCTCTCGCGGAGCGCCGTCAAGAAGGCCTGGGTGAACACCGAATGGCCCTCTCCGCCACTGTCGCTGACCGGCTCCAGCCCGCCCGACACCAGCGCGGTGCGCGAGCGCTTTGCCGCCAACCGTTTGAGTTCGGCCGCGCGCTCGGAGCCCGTCCTGACCGACACCGCGAGACCCCGAGTCAACCTCCCCGAATAGCACGAGTCCGATACCACCATGACATGCTTCGCCGACATCGCCTTGACCGTGCTGGTTATGGTCGCGATGGAAATCCAGTCGGCCTGGGTGCTCTCCTCGGCGTCGACCGACATCCAGAACCCGGCGTCGGCCTCGACGTCCAGCACCCCGTGCCCGGCGTAATAGATCAAGAGGTTGTCACGCTCGGTCAGCTCGCCGCGAAGCATATCGAGCGCCCGAACGACGTCCGAACGGCCCGGGTTGAGCAACAACGTGACCTGAAAGCCGTATTTCTCGCGCAGCACGTCGGACACCGCGCTGGCGTCGTTTACCGCAGTCGCCAAGCGCGGAAGGTTCTGATACTCGTTGATGCCGATGACGAGCGCGTGGTAGCGGCCGAAGTCGATACCGCTGGCCGCCTGCGCCGCCGAGCCAATCAGCGCGGCGAGTATGAAAGCAATCACCCTGGCCATTGCCTCTACCCTTCTTGCCCAAAGGATAGCGGTAAATCCTAGCCGTGTCTTGTCGGCCCAGGTTCGCGCGCGCCCGGGCAGCGTCTAGGCTTCGCCGGCGCCCGCTTAGAACCTCACCGCGTCCATCGCCGCGCGCAGTTCTTCATCGCCGAGCGGGATCGGTGGGCTCGGCGCGAGGTCCGCCGATTCGACGATGGTGATGGTGATGGTGTTGGGCTCGGTCAGCATCACCCGCCCATGTCGGGACGGCGCGTCCTAGCCTGCTTGTTCGACCGCACCGCCGAAGCGCGACCATGCGTCCATGCCGCCGACCACATGGCAGACGTCGGCAAGGCCCATCTCCTGCGAGGTCTTGACGGCCAGCGCCGAACGTTCGCCGAAGGCGCAGTAGTAGACCAAGCGCTTGCGCGCGGTCTTGCCTTCGTAGTGCAGGATCCCGCCGGGGCTCAGGAATCGTTCGAGATCGGCATAAGGCGCGTGCAGCGAGCCCGGGATGACGCCGTCGCGTTGGCGCTCCAAATCCTCGCGAAGATCGACCAGCACCACATCGGCGCGGCCCATCTCGGCGGCTGCGTCCGCGCACTCCAGGCACCAGGCCAGGTCGGACCCACCCTGGGTAGCGCCGATGGCGAGGTTCGCCGGCACCGCGATGTCCATCATCTTCGGGTTCGGCAGGTTCAGGGAAGCCATCAGCTCGGCGTATTCCTCGGGCGAGCCGACTTGCAGACGCGGGTTGTGGGCACGCTCTTCGCCGATCGTCGAGACCGTTTCGCCTTTGTAGTCGTGGCCCGGGTAGACCAGCGTCTCGTCGGGCAGCGTCAACAGCTTGTTGAAGAGCGATTCGTAGGCGGCGTGGGAATCGCCGTGCTGAAAATCGGTGCGCCCGGTGCCGCGGACAAACAGCGTGTCGCCGGTGAATACCCGGTCCGCCATGCGGAAGCAGTACGAATCGCTGGTGTGCCCCGGCGTGTGCATGGCCTGCAGGCTTACCCCCTCGACGTCGATATGGTCCCCATCGCCGACCCGCACCGAGACGACGTCGACCTTGCTTTCGGCGCCCATGACGGTGACACAGCGGGTACGGTCGCGGAGCGCCCCCAGCCCGGTAACGTGATCGGCGTGGACATGAGTGTCGAGCGCCTTGAGGAGGCGCAGGTCGAGCTCGTCGAGTAGCTGGATGTAACGCTCGACGCGCTCGAGTACCGGATCGATGATCAGCGCTTCGCCACCCTTTGCTCCCCCCAGAAGATAGGTGTAGGTGCTCGAGGCGTGATCGAAGAGCTGGCGGAATATCATGCTCGTTGTCGCTGGCCGTTGCCGCGATCCGGGGTCAAAACGCTAACGCCGCGGCGTCGGGCCGTCAACGCTCGGGCGCAAGCCTCTTCGCACGGGGGGCGGCGCGAACTACACTCGGGCGCCGCCGCCGTGCAAGAACATGCCGGAAACCGAGAAAATCCTATTCGCCAACGAGGCGTTTTATCGCGCCTTCGCCGATCAAGATTTTCCGGCGATGGACGAGCTCTGGTCGCAATCGGCGCCGGTCGCCTGCATCCACCCCGGCTGGGACGTCCTGACCGAACGCGATGCGATCATGGAGAGCTGGCGGGCGATTTTCTCCAATCCAGACCAACCGCCGATCCGCTTCGGCAACGCGCTGGCCCACCTCTATGGGCCGGTCGCCTTCGTGACCTGCGTCGAGGCGCTGGCCGATTCCTTTCTCGTCGCTACCAACTTCTTCCGCGGCGAGGACGGCGCGTGGAAGCTGGTCCACCACCAGGCCTCACCCTTGCCCGGCCCGCCGCCCTCCTTCGAGCAGGAATCGCGGCCGGTGCGGCACTAAGATGACGCACGCGGCTGAATCGATGGCGACGGCGATGGCGATCTGCCGTGACTGCGCCGCGGTGGTCGATGCCGGAACCTGCGCGGAGTGCGGCTCCTCCCGCCTCGTCCGACACCCCGAACTCGGCGCGCTGGCGATCGCGCACCTCGACTGCGACGCCTTCTATGCCGCGGTCGAGAAGCGGGACGACCCGGCGCTGGCCGACCGCCCGGTGGTGGTCGGAGGGTTGGGCCGCGGGGTTGTGATGTCGGCTTGTTACCTGGCGCGGCGCCACGGCGTTCGTTCGGCGATGCCGATGTTCGAGGCCCTGCGTCGCTGCCCCGACGCCGCGGTGGTCCGGCCCCAGATGGAAAAATACAGCGCCGTCGGCGCCGAGGTGCGCGCGGCAATGCGCGCCGTGACTCCGCTCGTCGAGCCGGTCTCGATCGACGAAGCGTTCCTCGATCTTAGCGGCACCGAGGCCGTGCACGTCGCGATGCCGGCGCAGTCGCTGGCCCGCCTGGCGCTCGAGATCGAGCGCACCATCGGCATCACCGTCTCGATCGGACTGAGCTACAACAAGTTTCTGGCCAAGCTCCTGTCGGCGGCCTGCAAGCCCCGGGGATTCGCCGTCGTCGGACGGTCCGACGCGCTCGATTTTCTTGCCGACAAGCCGGTGCGGGCACTCTCGGGGGTCGGTCCGGTGCTCGGCGCCCGCCTTACGCGTGACGGCTTTGAGACCATCGGCGCACTTCGCAAGGTGCCCGAAGCCGAACTGATCGCGCGTTACGGCCGCATCGGTGCGCGGCTTAAGCGCTACTCGCTGGGCCGCGATGCCCGCACCGTGAGCACGAGCCGTGCGGCCAAAAGCATCTCCGCCGAGACCACCTTTGCCGAGGACATCGCGGATGCCGATGCGCTTGCCGGGCGGCTGTGGCCTTTGTGCGAGCGGGTTTCGCGCCGGCTCAAACGGGCCGAGTTGGGCGCCGGGACGGTCACGCTCAAGCTAAAGTCGGCTGACTTTCGGATTCGTACGCGGAGCCGGCGGCTGCGGGCCCCGACCCAGCTCGCGCGCACCCTGTTCGAGATCGCCGAGGCGCTGTTGCGGGGTGAGGCACGGGGCCAACGGTTCCGTCTCATCGGGATCGGAGCCTCGAGATTGGTGGCTGCGGATTCGGCCGACCCGGCGGATCTGTTCGACGCCGGCACGGCCACGCTCGAGCGCACCATTGACGATGTCCGCGCCCGGTTCGGCGAGGGCGCACTCGTTAGCGGCCGCGTAGCGGCCAAAAGAGGAGGCCAGGAATGACACAACAAACGGCGCCGCGGCGGCTTCGCCTCGGCATGGTGGGCGGCGGGACCGGCAGCTATATCGGTGAATCGCACCGCGTCGCAGCGCGTCTCGACGACCGTTACACGCTTCTCGCCGGCTGCCTCGGCTCGACGCCGGATTCGGCGGCGCGGGGCGCCCGCGAGATCGGGCTGGAGCGCTCCTACGCGACCTATCAGGAGATGATCGCGGCCGAGACGGCGCGCGAGGACGGTATCGAGGTGGTGATCGTCGTCACCCCCAACAACTCGCACCACCCGATCTGCAAGGCCTTTCTCGAGGCGGACATCGACGTGATCTGCGACAAGCCGCTGACCACGAGCGTGGCCGAGGCCCGCGACCTGGTGCAGGCGAGCCGCCAGACCGGGCGCTTCCTGGGGGTCACCTACACCTACTGCGGCTACGCGATGGTGCGCGAGGCCCGCGCCCTGGTTGCGGCCGGCACGCTTGGCGCCATCCGCGTGATCCACAGTGAGTTCTCAAGCGGTTGGATGTCCACCGCGATCGAGAAGGAGGACCACAAGCAAGCCGCGTGGCGGGCCGACCCCGCGATAAGCGGGCCCACGCTGGTGGTCGGCGACCTCGGCTCCCACGCTTTCCATTTGGGCGAGTACGTGTCCGGTCGCCGGGCCACGGCGCTGTCTGCCGATCTCCACACCTTCGTCGAGGGACGTGAGCTTGAAGACAACGCGCAGATAACGCTCCGCTACGAGGATGGCGCACGCGGCGCGCTGTGGACCTCGGTGGTCGCGGCCGGCGAGAACGTGGGGCTCCGCTTGCGCGTCTACGGCGAGAAAGGACACCTCGCTTGGGATCAGCATGCCGCCAACACCCTGACCCTGGCGATGGCCGGCGAGCCACCGCGCCTCCTCGATCGGGGTGGGGGCGCCGCGCCGGCCACGCAGCGGGCTTCTCGCGTATTCGCGGGCTTGGCGGAAGGCTTTTTTGAAGCCTTCGCCAACCTCTACACCGATTACGCCGACGTCATAGCCGCCCGTCGCGCCGACACCGATCCCGACCCGCTGGCGCTGTGGTCGCCCGATGTCGAGGAGGGCGCGCGCGGGGTCAACTTCGTTCGCACGGTCCTCGAGTCCGCTGCCAAGGACGGCGCCTGGACCGATTTCGGCTCGCTGTTCTAGGCCGCCTTGGCGAGTTCTTCATAGAGGGACTCGCCGGCCTCGGTCGGAATCCACACCGCGCCCGGCCCAACGTCCCAGCCGCGTTCCTCGATCAGTCCGGCTTCGGCCAAGGCCTCGATCGCGGTGGGCGCGTCGAAGGCGCGGTTGAGCATGACCGTCGAGACGCCGCGCACCGGCCGCGCTGCGGTGCACAGCTTTTCGAGGATCCGGAAGTGGGCGCTGTCGCGTTCGAACTGCATCGGCTTGGGGTAGCACGTCGGCCCGAGATCCCGCAACGCGGAGCCGCTGGC
>CAYUNL010000179.1:0-5986 GCA_964446055.1 uncultured Alphaproteobacteria bacterium
AGTTTGGGGGGCCGCGGGCTATTCACGTTCTTCGTTCGGCAACGTGACAATGCCCTCGCAGGCGCTCGACCAGGCTGCGAATAGTTATTTTGCGCGGCTGCGCGGGACGTTCATGGACGAGGCCAAAGCTCGCGGATTCACTGTCATTGATATGGGACTGCCATTCGCCGCCGCTTTCGCTAGGGATGGCCGCCGTTTTGAATATCCCGACGACGGCCACTGGAACGGCTACGCCCACGGCCTCGCCGCGCAGGCGGCCGAGGCGGCACTGGCGGCAAAGCGGATCGCTTCCGAGCGACCGCGAAAGGGAGAGAAGGGTTAAAATCGATAGACATCCCAGTGACCCGCCCCCCGAGATTTGTCTCGGTATTAAGCGGCTTTTCGGGCAGATTGATTAACTTGAAGATGTCCGTTAAGGGTCAAAAGCAGACCTAATTGACAGCCCTCATTGAAGTCCGCTTTGGGCCTCAGAGCGGACGTTAATAACAACGCAGTCGCACGTCCGTTAATAGCCAATAGGCGACATTCATGTGACGGCTCAATCCGCCAATATCTCGCCATCGAATGGCTGTGGAGAGAATGCAGTTTCTTCGGGCGGGATTTAAGGTACGATTTCCATGGGCTTGAAGGTTATCTGGAGAATGTCGGACATGGAAGCCCCACCCCTCGCCATTGGCGCGACGGCAGAGCTCCTCGCATGGAAGGACGGCCACGTCCTCAAGCTCTTCCGCGAGCGGTCCCCCTATCACGGGCACGGACTGGCCGCGACGCGGGCCGCTTCCGCTACCGGCCTCCCCGTGCCCATGGTGATCGATGGCTTGATCGAGGTCGAGGACCGGGAGGGGATCGTATTCGAACATCGGGGCGCGGGCCGCGCGGCGAGCCCCGGCGACGCCCCGCAGGAACGACGGGGGAGTGGATCCCCCCATTCCTGGAAAGGATTCGGGCGGCCCTCGCCGAGGGCCGCCCGCAGGCGCGATAAAGGAACCGGTTCGCCTATTTCTTGGTGACGAACAGTGCGATGGTCCGCTCGTCGCTGCGTCCCGGATACTCGAGACCCTTCCTCATCGCCCAGACGTTCTTCTGGTAATGGAGGGGGATGTGGCCGTAATCGCGGGTCGATATCTCCCAGGCCTCCTGCATCAGCGCTTCGCGCTTGTCGTTATCGGTCTCCACCAATGAGGCCTCGATCACCTTATCGGCGCGCGGGTTCTGGTAATACCCCGCGTTGGAGAAGCCGAAGTTGTTGGCCCGGTTCAACGAGTGAACGACGCTGGTCAGGATCGAGGACGAGCCCCCGGTATCGGTGCCGAAGCCCATCAGCATGAAGCTGTAATTGCGCATGCGGTTGAAGTAGGTCGCCTTGGGCTCGGTTATCACCTCGGACTTGATGCCGATCCTTTGCAGCATGCCAGCGATGGTCTCGACGATATTGGAGTCGTTGATGTAACGGTCGTTGGGGCCGCGGGTGATCATCTTGAAGCCGTCCCCGTAACCGGCATGAGCCATGAGCTTTCTGGCGCCTTCGAGATCGTACTTCTCGACCTTCAGCCTGGGGCTGTTGCCGAAGACGAACGGTGGCGGCATTTGGCTCGCCGCGATGGCCGAGCCTTCCATCACCCGCTCGACGATGGCGTCGCGGTTGATGGCCATGGAGATGGCCTTGCGCACGCGCCAATCGCGCAACGGATTGGGGAACATCGGCTTACCGTCGTTGGTGAAGACGTCGGGGCTGATGTCCCGGCCGCTGTCGAGCTGGAGGTAGATCACCCGATCGCTGGCCGACTCGCTGATGGTGAGGTTCTTGTCCGCCTTCAGGCGCTTGATGTCAGGCGTCGGAACGAAGTCGATCATGTCGACGGAACCGGTGAGCATCGCCGCCACCCGCGAGGGGTCGGAGGTCAGCGTCTTGTAGACGATCTTGTCCCAGCGGGGCTTGGGGATGAAGTCGTTGGGCCCGCCGCCCCAGTAGTCCTTGTTGGCCTCCAACACCACCCGTTCGCCATTAACCCACTCGACGAACTTGTAGGGACCCGTGCCGATGGTCGCCTTGCCGCTATTGTAATCGCCGACGACCTTTCCCGTGCCATGCTTCTTGGACACGATGGTGCACACCGCAAGGTCCTCGGCCATGGTAGGATAGGGCCCGCCGGTGGTGACGTGGAAGGTGTAGTCGTCGATCTTCTTGTATTCCTTGCCGAAAAAGTAGCGCCCGCCGGGCGAACCCGCCGACACCACGTTCTTGGCCTCGGCGGCCGTGAACAGCACGTCGTCGACAGTGAACGGCGAGCCGTCGTGCCACTTCACGTCCTTGCGCAGCTTGAATTCCCAGGTCTTGTCGTCGATGGGCTTCCACGACAGGGCGAGACCCGGGTACTGCTCGTGCTTGTGGCCGCGGGCGATGAGATGGGAGAAGACGTGGGTGAAGACCTGGTTGTTGGGGTTCCAGTTGGCGTAGAGCGGGTGCATGGACGTGGCTTCGGTGAACACCCCAACGGTCAGTGTTTCCGCTCGCGTCGATCCGCTCATGGCGACGAGAGCAGCGGTGCCCAACAGGGCGGCAATGATCCTCCTCATGGGATAACCTCCTGTTATGTTTTGTTTCCAGGCCCCGGAGACGGGTTTCCGGGGCTTTCGCCGCCCGCGCGGGGCAGCTCAACAAAGCGATCAGTACCGCACAGAGGGATCGAACCTTGTTTATCTTGTTGCTGTCTTCTTATTGTCGCTGCGTTTTATTTTGGTGTATTTTCCGACCGCTTCGTTATCATCAAAGCCGACGGGCATGTGGCGAGTCAAGCATTGTCTGCCCAAGTTCAGGATCTCCGTTACCATCGAACGCCCCTGTTCGACCGTTGCGCGGCGGTCCGTTCGACAGTAACCTCCATCCGCCGCAGGCCCGAACCCGGTTAGGTTGTTTTCATGCCCCTCGATCCCATCCTTCTCGAGATTCTCATCAACAAGGTGGAGGCGGCGACCGCCGAGATGTCGGCGACCTTGCAGCGCACCTCGCGGACGCTCTACGTGAAGGAAGCCGCCGATTTCGCCTGCGCCCTGGCGAGCATCCACGACGGCAAGTTCTTCGCCTTCCCCAATACTTCGGGCGTCACCATCTTCCTCGATCTGGACTGCAGCGAGACCATCCGCATGGTGCCGGACCTCAAGGACGGCGACGTCATCATCACCAACCACCCCTACCAGTCGGGGGGGCTCGCCACCCACATGCCCGACATCCACATGGTGCGGCCCTATTTCCACGACGGGCGCATCGTCGCCTACGGCTGGTGCTTCATCCATTCCACCGATATCGGCGGGCGCGTGCCGTCCAGCATCTCGCCCTCGAGCCACGAGGTCTTTCAGGAAGGCTTGTTGCTGCCGCCCCTGAAGGTCGTACGCAAGGGCGAGATGAACGCGGACGTCATCGCCATCTACCGGGCCAACTGCCGCACCCCGGACGCCAACATGGGCGACATCAAGGCCATGCTGGCATCGCTTCGGACAGGCGCCCAGAGGGTCGCCGACATGATCGAGGCCCACGGCGTCGAGACCTTCGTTGCCTGCCAGGAGGAGCTTCAGAACTACTCGGCGGCCAAGGCCCGCGAGGTGCTGCGGCGCATCCCCGACGGCGCGTACGACTTCTGGGATTACATGGACGACGACGTCGTGACTCCGATACCGCTGCGGCTGAGGGTCAAGCTGAGCGTCGACGATGGGTCGGTGCACCTGGACCTGACCGGCACCGACCCCCAGGTCGCGGCCGCCTTCAACGTCCCCACCGGGGGAGGGCGGCACACCTGGCTCACCATGCGACTCTTGACGCTGGTCTGCACCCACGACAAGTCGGTGCCGCTCAACGCCGGCATCTTCCGCCCGGTCAGCGTTACCAACCCGCCCGGCACCGTGCTCAACGCGGAGTTCCCCGACGCCGTCGGCATCCGCCACGCCCCGGCGCGGCGGCTTTGCGACGCGATCACCGGCGCCATCTTGAAGGCGGCGCCCGATCTCATGGCGGCCCCCACCTGCGGCGCCAGCGCCCCCGTGGTGCTGGCGGAGCCCGACACCGCGAGCGGCAACCGGAACATACTGGTGCTTGAGCCGCTGTGGGGCGGCATGGGCGCGTGGCAGGGCCACGACGGCGTCGACGGCCGCGACTCCACCATGTCCAACATGCGCAACCACCCGGTGGAGATCGTCGAGGGGGACGCCGCGGTCATCATCCACGAATACGGACTGCGCACCGACGCCGGCGGCGCCGGCCAGTGGCGGGGCGGCACCGGTCAGGTAATGACCTGGGAGGTGCTGAAAGACGGCAGCAGCATCCAGGCCCGCGGCATGGACCGCATGCGGTTCCCGCCCTGGGGGACGATGGGCGGGCGGCCCAGCGCCAAGTTCCGGGCCATCGTCAATCCGGGAGGCGAGGACGAGCGGGAGATCGACAAGATCGACGAGTTCTTCCTCAAGGCGGGCGAAAGCATGACCTTCCTGCTGCCGGGGGCGAGCGGCTACGGCGATCCCTTCCTTCGCGACCCGCAAGCGGTGCTGCGGGACGTGAGGCTCGGGTTCGTGAGCCGAGAGGCGGCCGAGCGGGACTACGGGGTGGTGATCGCGGACGGGGGCGTCGTCGACGAAGCGGCGACGAAGACGATTCGCACGACTCGGACGCGCGACAACGTCCGCGCCGACTTCGACTTCGGGCCGGAGCGCGAGGCCTGGGAGGCGGTGTTCGACGACGAGACCATGATGGAGCTTAACCGGCGGCTCTACGCGCTGCCCAAGTCGGTGCGCTTCGAGACGCGAAAGCGGATCTTCGGCCAAGCGCTTCCCGGTCTGAGCATGGGCGGCGGCGAGCCCTTCCTGGCGCTTCTCGCCGATCCCGACTCGGTCAAGGCGCGCCTCGGCAAGGCCATCGCCGATGCCTTCGGCGAGGCGGCCGGGTAGGCAGCACTCACAAGGCATCGAGGGCTGTCGCGACAGAACGGCAGCGGGGCCACGAAGGGGAGGACGGCATACCATGACGGAGCACGCTCGGGAGCACCGTTGCCGGGTCGGCATCGATGTGGGCGGGACCTTCACCGACTTCGTGCTGGCAGACCTGACGACGGGAAGCCTCACCTACTACAAGGAACCCAGCGTGCCGGCCGATCCCTCCATGTCGGTTGCGCGGGGTCTGGCGCCGCTCCTCGAGCGGGCCGGGGTGGCGCCTGGGGACGTGGAGCTGATCATCCATGGCACGACGCTGCTCGTGAACACCATCATCCAGCGGCGCGGCGCCAAGGTGGCTTTGGTGGTCAACAAGGGGTTCAGGGACATCTTGGAGATCGGGCGCACCAACATGCCCAACGCCTTCGACTTCACCGCTCAGAAAGAGGAGCCGCTAGTTCCCCGGAACCTCGTCTTCGAGGTCGCCGGAAGGGTGATGGTGGACGGCACGCCCCTGAGCCAGCCGGACCCGGACGAGATCGACGTCATCGCCGCCCGACTCGCAGAGGAGCAGGTCTCGGCGGTCTCCGTCATGCTGTTGCACTCTTACCTCCATCCGGCGATGGAGCGGCAGGTGACGGCGCGGCTCAAGCAGCGGCTCGACGGCGTGCTGGTCACCGAGTCCGCTCACATTTGGCCCGAGCGGCGGGAGTTCGAGCGCGCGTCCGTGGCCATCATGAACGCCTACGTCCATCCGCTGATGGACGATTACTTGCGCCGGCTCGTCGAACGGGTCCAGGCGCTCGGCGTTACGGCGCCGGTTTACATCACCGCCTCCAACGGGGGGACGCTGAGCATCGAGACGGCGCGCCAGCGGCCCATCGACACCATACTTTCGGGGCCGGCCTCGGGCGTCGTCGCGGCGACGCGGGCGGCGGCCGAAGCGGGGCAGGGGCGGCTCATCACCTTCGACATGGGGGGAACCAGCAGCGACATCGCCGTCTCCAAGCGCGGCGAGCCCGAATACACGACGCACACCCACGTCGGCGGCGTGCCCTTGATCATGCCA
>CAYUNL010000180.1:0-5952 GCA_964446055.1 uncultured Alphaproteobacteria bacterium
CCCCGTGGCCACGGCGCCGACCACCGCCTCACGCCACTATGCACCCTCACGGCGGTTGCGGCTGAACGCGACCGAGGTTGCGCCCGACGAAGCACTGCTCGCCTTCGGCCCGCATTGGTTCACCGAGTTTTCCGAGGCGCTCAACCTCAGCGAATCGGGCGATCTGAGCGAGGCGGCATCAAACCTGTTCGCAATGCTGCGCGCGCTCGACGGGCCGGCGGCGACGGCCATCGCGGTCATGCCGGTCCCCGATACCGGACTTGGGGAAGCCATCAACGATCGCCTTCGCCGGGCGGCGGCGCCGGGCTAGGTCCGATGGCCGGTGGCACGAAGCCGCTCATCGAGGACCTGAAGGCGATGCTCGGGCCCAAAGGCTGGATCGACGACGCCGCATCGCTCGAGCCCAGCCTCGTCGATTCGCGCGGCGTCTACCACGGCGCGACGCCGCTCTTGGTGCGCCCGGGCACGACCGCCGAGGTCGCGGCCGTGGTCCGGCTGTGCGCCGAGGCTGGGACCGCGATCGTGCCCCAGGGCGGGAACACCGGCCGCGTCGGCGGCGCCGTGCCGAGCAGTGCGGGGGACGAGATCGTGCTGTCCTTGTCGCGACTCGCGGCGATCCGCAGCGTCGATGCGAGCGACGAGACGATCACCGTCGAGGCGGGCTGCGTCTTGAGCGCGGTACAAGAGGCCGCCGATCAGGCGGACCGCCTGTTTCCCCTGAGCTTGGCCTCGGAGGGAACGTGCCAGATTGGCGGCGCAATCTCGAGCAACGCCGGGGGCACCGCGGTGTTGCGCTACGGGATGATGCGCGAGCTGGTGCTGGGCCTCGAGGTGGTACTGCCCGATGGGCGGGTATGGGACGGCTTGCGCAGGCTGCGCAAAGACAATACCGGCTATGACCTGAAACAGCTCTTCATCGGTGCCGAGGGTACGCTGGGGGTGATCACCGCTGCCGTTCTGCGCCTGTTTCCCAAGCCCCGCGAGACGGCAACGGCACTCGTCGCGGTGCCGGATATCCCGTCCGCGCTCGCCATTCTGGGGCCGTTGCGGGAAGCGAGCGGCGGTGCGGTCAGCGCCTTCGAGCTAATGCCGCGCGCCGGCATCGACCTCGTGATACGACACATTCCGGGCTGCGCGGATCCGCTGGACGCGGCCCACCCGTGGTACGTGCTGGCCGAGGTAGCAGCGGCGGAAGGCGGCGCCCGTGCGGCGCTAGAGGCGAGCCTCGCGGACGCCATCGAGGTCGGCCGCGCGAGCGATGCGGTGTTGGCCGAGAGCGGGTCTCAGGCGGCCGCGCTGTGGCGTTTGCGCGAGACCCTTCCCGAGGCCGAGACGCGCGAGGGAGCGAGCATCAAGCACGATATCGCGGTGCCGCCGAGCCAGGTTGCCGCCTTCATGGATCGCGCCCGCGCGGCGGTGGCCGAGGCCGTCCCCGGCGGCCGGTTCATCTCCTTCGGCCACCTCGGCGACGGCAACATCCACTTCAACCTGAGCCAGCCCGAGGGCGCCGATCCGGCCGAATTCCTGGGGCATCGCAAGGCCGTCGATCGCATCGTCTTCGACATCGTCGCCGACCTCGGCGGCTCGGTCTCGGCCGAGCACGGGGTCGGTCTCGCCCGCCGGGCCGCCATCCGCGACTACAAGTCCGCGGTGGAGATCGAGCTCATGCGCACTCTCAAGACCGCACTCGATCCCCACAACATCATGAACCCCGGTAAGCTGGTCTAAGCTCGGACAGAGGCGCCGGGGCTTGCTTGCATGGTGGGGGTGGTTGTGGTAGGTATCGCTCGGCTTTCGGCGGGGGGTGCTCCGCCGATCGTTTTGTCTAAGCATTTCAAAGCGTTATAGGCGTTCTTGGAGCAGTCGGGGACGGACCGAGGTGGCGGCCGAGACTTCCCTCACATCCGCACTTGCCGGCCGCTTCGCGACCGCAGTGTTCGCGCTTGCACATGAACGCAAAGCGCTCGATGAGGTCGCCGCGGATCTCGACCGTATTGCCTCGATGATCGAGGAAAGCCAAGAGTTTCGCCGTCTGATCCGAAGTCCCATACTGAAGCGCGCCGAGCAGGGCAGGGCCGCCAACGCGGTGTTGGAGGCGGCGGGCGTGGGCGATCTTGCCCGCAACCTCGTTGGGCTGCTGGCCGAAAAGCGGCGGCTGTTCGTACTCTCGGATATCATTCGCGCCTACCGCGCACAGCTGTCGCGCCACCGTGGCGAGGTCAGCGCCGTGGCGACCGCGGCCCGGCCCCTGACCGACGACCAAGTAGAAGCGCTGAAGAAGAGCCTTGCGCGGACCATCGGCCAAGAGGTCATCCTGAGTACCGAAGTCGACGAAGGACTACTCGGCGGGCTGGTGGTACGGGTGGGCTCGCGGATGTTCGATTCCTCGCTTAGCACCCGCCTTACCAATCTCAAGACCGCCATGAAAGGGGTCGGATGATGGATATCCGCGCCGCCGAGATCTCGGCAATCCTCAAGAAGGAGATCGAAGACTTCGGCACCGAGGCCGAGGTGTCGGAAGTCGGCCAGGTGCTTTCGGTCGGCGACGGCGTGGCCCGCGTCTACGGGCTCGACGAGATCCAGGCCGGCGAGATGGTCGAGTTTCCAAGCGGCGTTCAGGGCATGACGCTCAACCTCGAATCCGACAACGTCGGAGTGGTGATCCTGGGCGATGACCGCGACATCAAAGAGGGCGATGTCGTCAAACGCACCGGAACCATCGTCGAGGTCCCGGTGGGCAAAGCGCTGTTGGGCCGGGTCGTCGATTCCTTGGGCAATCCCCTGGACGGCAAGGGTGAGATCGCCACTGACGAGCGCCGGCGCATCGAAATCAAGGCGCCGGGGATCGTCCCCCGACGCTCGGTTCACGAGCCCATGCAGACCGGCTTGAAGGCGCTTGACAGCTTGATCCCGATCGGTCGCGGCCAGCGCGAGCTGATCATCGGCGACCGCCAGACGGGCAAGACCGCGATCGCCGTCGACACCATGATCAACCAGCGATCGGTGAACGAATCCGACGATGAATCGCGTCGGCTGTATTGCATCTACGTGGCCATCGGGCAGAAGCGTTCCACCGTCGCGCAGGTGGTCAAGACTCTCGAGGACGCCGGTGCCATGGAGTATTGCACGGTCGTCGCCTCGACCGCCTCGGAGCCGGCGCCGCTGCAGTTCATGGCGCCCTATGCCGGCTGCACGATGGGCGAGTACTTCCGTGACAACGGCATGCACTCGCTGGTGGTCTTCGACGATCTCTCGAAGCATGCCGTGGCCTACCGCCAGATGTCGCTGCTGCTGCGCCGTCCGCCCGGCCGCGAGGCCTACCCGGGCGACGTGTTCTACCTCCACTCACGGCTCTTGGAGCGGGCAGCGAAAATGAACGAGGAGCATGGCTCGGGATCGCTGACCGCGCTACCGATCATCGAGACCCAGGCCAACGACGTCTCGGCCTACATTCCGACCAACGTGATCTCGATCACCGACGGCCAGATCTTCCTCGAATCCGATTTGTTCTTCGCGGGCGTTCGGCCCGCTGTGAACGTCGGCATCTCAGTCAGCCGGGTTGGCTCGGCGGCCCAGAACAAGGCGATGAAGCAAGTCGCCGGACGCATCAAGCTCGAGCTCGCCCAATACCGCGAAATGGCAGCGTTCTCGCAGTTCTCGTCCGACCTCGATCCAGCGACCCAGCGGCTATTGGCGCGGGGCGAGCGGTTGACCGAGCTGTTAAAGCAATCGCAGTACGCACCGATGCCGGTGGAGGAGCAGGTGGTTTCGGTCTTCGCCGGCGTCCGCGGCCACCTCGATGGCATCGCGGTCGCCGATATCGGACGCTTCGAAGTTGCGCTCTTGGCGGCAATGCGCGGCCCACACGCGGCGGTACTCGAGAGTATCCGCACCGAGCGCGAGATCTCAGAGGATACCGAGAAGAAGCTGAGTAACATTCTCGACGACCTCGTCAAAAGCTTCGCCTAGGTCGCGGGCCCAATCGCGCGACGGATATTGACCAAGGGGCATGGCCAACCTTAAGGACCTGCGCACGCGCATCGATAGCGTACGCTCGACCCAAAAGATCACCCAGGCGATGCGCATGGTCGCGGCGTCCAGGCTGCGGCGCGCTCAGGAACGTGCCGAGGCAGGGCGTCCCTACGCCGAGCGCCTGGCCAACATGATGGCCTCGCTGGCCGCCAACCTCACCGAGTTCGAAGGTGCGCCGCGAATGCTCGTGGGTACCGGCGGTGATCAGACCCAGCTCATTGTCGTCGCTACCGCCGAACGAGGCCTGTGCGGGGGCTTCAATTCGTCCATCGCGCGCGCTTCGCGCCGCCATATCCTCCGCCTTCAAGAGGACGGCAAGTCCGCAAAGATCCTGTGCGTCGGCAGGAAGGGCTACGACATGCTGCGCCGCGAGTTCGGCGACATCATCGTCGATACCATCGAACTGACCGGCATTCGGCATGTATCCTTTGCCGAGGCGGCGCCCATCGCCGATCGCCTGACGAGCATGTTCGAGGCCGGCGAGTTCGACATCTGCACCATCTTCTACAATCGCTTCCAGACGGTGATGACCCAGATCGTTACCGAGGCGCGCCTGATCCCATCGCCGGTTGGCGAGGCGCCACCGGGCCACGAATCCGGCGCGATCTACGAGTTCGAGCCCGATGAGGCCGAAATCCTGAGAGCCTTGCTGCCGCGCAACCTGGCGGTGCAGATCTATCGCGCGCTCTTGGAGAACGGCGCCTCGGAGCAGGGCGCGCGCATGACCGCTATGGACAGCGCCGCGCGCAACGCGGGCGACATGATCGACCGCCTGACGATGAACTACAACCGCACCCGCCAGGCGGTGATCACCAACGAGCTGATCGAGATCATCTCTGGCGCCGAGGCGCTTTGAGGCTTTGACGCGGCGGAGATCGCCGCGAGTATTGGGAGATAGAGAATCATGACCAGCAACCTTGTCGGCGCCGTGACCCAGGTGATGGGCGCCGTGGTCGACGTCCAGTTCGAGGAGGATCTACCGGCGATCTTGAACGCGCTCGAGACCGATAACCAGGGCCAGCGCCTGGTGCTCGAGGTCGCCCAGCACCTCGGAGAATCGACGGTACGCACGGTGGCCATGGACTCGACCGACGGCCTGGTGCGCGGCCAAGAGGTTGCCGACACCGGCGGCCCCATCACCGTGCCGGTGGGTCAGGGGACGCTCGGGCGCATCATGAACGTCATCGGCGAGCCAGTCGACGAGCGCGGGCCGATCGAAACCGAGTTAAGGCTGCCCATCCACCGGCCAGCGCCGGCCTTCGTCGATCAATCCACCGAACAGGAGATCCTGGTGACCGGGATCAAGGTCATCGACCTCCTGGCCCCCTACGCCAAGGGCGGAAAGATCGGGCTGTTCGGCGGAGCCGGAGTGGGCAAGACCGTGATTATCATGGAGCTGATCGACAACATCGCCAAGACCCACGGCGGGTTCTCGGTCTTCGCCGGCGTCGGAGAGCGCACGCGCGAGGGCAACGACCTCTATCACGAAATGATTGAATCGGGCGTCATCAAGCTTGGCGAAAAGGGCTCCAAAGCGGCCCTGATCTACGGCCAGATGAACGAGTCAAGACGTCCTGCTGTTCATCGACAATATCTTCCGCTTTACCCAGGCGGGCTCGGAGGTGTCGGCGCTCTTGGGCCGCATCCCCAGCGCCGTCGGCTATCAGCCGACGCTGGCCACCGACATGGGTAACTTGCAAGAGCGCATTACCTCGACCCACAAGGGCTCGATCACCTCGGTGCAAGCGATCTACGTGCCGGCCGACGATCTCACCGACCCGGCACCGGCGACCTCGTTTGCCCACCTTGATGCGACCACGGTGCTTAGCCGCCAGATCGCGGAACTCGGCATCTATCCGGCGGTGGATCCGCTCGATTCGACCTCGCGGATGCTCGATCCGCGAATCGTCGGCGAGGAGC
>CAYUNL010000181.1:0-5952 GCA_964446055.1 uncultured Alphaproteobacteria bacterium
ACATCATCGGCACTTCGTAGGCGGTCCAAACGGTGCAGCCGCTGGCGATGCTCCAGAACATGTTGTCACGCGTCTGATTGCCCCACAGGAAGGTCGGGTTCTTTTCGTCCAGCCATTTGGGGTTGAACTTATGCTCGGTCCCCTGGCCCCTGAAGGTATACAGCCGTAAGTGCAAGGCCCCGGCAAACACCAACAGCAGCGCGATATTGCGAAGGTATATCTGGGCGATCCAGTCGACCTGGAACTCGGCCATCGTGCTGAGTTCGGGCTGGGTAAGGAACCATGCCGCGATCACGATCGCGCCGATGATCACGTTCCACGGGAGCAAATACCCGGGATAACCGAACAGGTACTTCACGACTTGGAGCGGGCTCGGCGGCCACGCCCAGACCGGCGCCGTCGCGGGAAGTGCCGCTGGCTGCCATTCTCCACGCGAATCTCGTGTGCCCGCGACCGCCTCAGACATTCGCCCCTCCACGAGCTCTGTCGCTGGCGGAAGTGTGCCCGCCACGTGGCGCCGACGCAAGTCCCCTCGTTCGCGACACTGGAAACGATCAGTTAGGGGACGACTCCTCGGCTCTCTCCGCGATCGGACTCTGTCCGCACGGGTCGTTCTCGACCAAATCGGCCATGACTTCGTAGGAATCGGCGGTGGCTTCCATCTCCTCTCTGACCGAGGGGTTGTGTTCCCCCACCCCTCGCAAATAGGCGGCGGAGTTCCGCAAGAACATCGCCGCCATCTCGGCATTGGTTGTCATTTGGCTGCACTCCTGAAGCTCGCAATACTACGAGGGCAAGCGCCTGTTCGCTCAGGCGAGCCCTATAGCCCGCAAGTGTGGTTGGTCTGCGGCGCCCGACAACCCATCGAATCTGATAGGACCGAGGGGGCGGATCACTTGGTCAGGGAAACCCTCCACACGCGGAAGCGGTGGTCTCACCCGCGGCAACGGATTTGGCGGTTCGTACGCGCGATTGTAGGGTACTATCTAATGCTGTAGGGGGATGGGGGCGTAGACGAGTTCATCGAAACGATGCGGAACGTGCCCGGCGTCGATGGGCTGAGAAGTGCGTTCGGGTCCGCCGTTGAGAGGCTTGGTTTCCGCACCTTCGTTTACGGCGGCATGCATCTTCCCCAGCTTGGCGACGATGCCACGCCTTACATCTTGACCACCTTTCCCGACAGCTGGCAGCAGCGCTATTTCGAGCGCGAGTACCATCGCAGCGATCCGATCATCACCGAATCCCTTCGCCGCGTGACCCCGGTCAAGTGGAGCCAGCTCGCGGTCCGCAGGGAGCTCAGCCGTCCCGAGACCCTGATCATGAACGAGGCCCGCGACCACGGGCTCGACCACGGTTTCACGGTCCCGGTCCATGGCCACGCCGCCGAATTTGGGTTGATAAGCCTGGTGTCGGGCGAGAATCAAAGGGAGTTCGACAAGCAGGTCGCCGCCTACGGTCACCAGCTGCACCTTATGGCGATCTATCTACACGGCGCGATTCAAGAGGCGCTGATCGGCCAGCGGCCGCAGCAACAAGCCTCGAAATTGACCAAGCGGGAGGTCGAGTGCCTGGCCTGGACCGCGCAGGGAAAGACCAGCTGGGAGATCTCGCTGATCCTCGACATCGCCGAGTCGACGGTCAATTTCCATCTCAAGAACACGATGCGCAAGCTTGGGGTCTACAGCAAGACCCACGCCGTGGCCAAAACCTTGGTGCTAGGGCTGATTCAGCCGTAGGCAAACCCGCCAGTATCGATCCCGGCCGGGGATCGAACTACCTCTCAGATCTGATAGGTGCCAACGCGCTTGGTCCACCCATGAATCGGCATTCAGCCATTGGGGGGAGGGACCGTGGCGGAGGTCGATTTTCTTCACGAGGCGGGAGCAGCGAGGGCGGCGGTCCTGCGCGACGGCATGTACTGTCTCCGCCATCGCGTCTTCAAGGAACGGCTGGGGTGGAATGTCACCAGTGTCGAGGGCCGCGAGCAGGACAAATACGATGATCTCAGGCCGGTGTATCTGCTTTGCCGGAACGAGCTCGACGAGGTCGAGGGCTGTTGGCGCCTGATGCCGACTGCTGGCCCATACCTGCTCAAGGACGTGTTTGGCGAGCTCCTGTACGGCCATCCCGCCCCCCAGGATCCGGAAACCTGGGAAATCAGCCGATTTGCGATCCAACCTAGGCAAAAGAACTATGGCTCGTTGGCGGCGGTCCACGAGATCACGGGGCGCATGTTCGGGCGCCTGTTCGAGTTCGGCCTCGAACACGGAATCGTTCGAATCGTCGGTGTTACCGACGTGCTTTGCGAGCGGCTATTGACCCGAGCCGGCGTCTTCATCGAGCGTTTTGGTCCGCCCAAGAAGATCGGCCGCACGCTCGCGGTAGCCGGCTGGCTTGACGTCACCCAGGAGAACCTCGATCGCGTTCGCGCCTACTGCGCGGTTCCGCCGGACGAGCCCTGCTCGAAGCCATCCCAACGATGAGCAACCTGCCCATCCGATGGCTTTCCTTGCGCGAGTTCGTAGAACGCGCGGGCGAATTCGGCTGTCGTGAGGTTTTGCCTCGCTGCCAGGTTTCCGGGCCGCGGGGATTGGTGACGGTACGGGCCCTCCGCTCGCCCAGCGGAAGGATCGTGATCCTTCCCGCTACCGATGGCGATGAAAGATTGACGTCGCTGGTCATCGACCGGCTGTGTCGCAGCCTCGCGATCACCCTCGAGCTCCGCGGCGGCGACTGTGGCGCCGCGCCTCGCGGCACTGCCCTGACCGACGCCTCCCTCTCGGGCGTCGGTCAGGGCGGGGTCTCGGTCAATCTGACCGCCAGCCGTCTGCCGAGCGGTATTCAAAGGATCTTGGGCGTCCACGCGCTGTGGGTGGCCACCAACGGCGCCGAGGGAAGGCGGGCCAACCTTTCGGGCCGGGACATGCACGGGTGCGACCTTACCGGCGCCTGGCTGAACGGCGGCGACTTCGCCGGCTGCAATCTCGCCGGTGCCGTGCTGCGGCGAAGTCAGTGGGTGCTCGCCGATCTCAGCGGCGCCGATTTGAGTGGCGCCGATCTCCGCGAGGCCGATGTCTCGGGGACCAATTTCCGCAACGCCAACCTCGAAGGTTCCAGGCTCGCGTTCGCCAGGCTCGGCGCCGTCGCCCTGAGCGGCGCGAGCGGTGAGATCACCGGCGAATACTGGCCGACCGAATTCGCCGGGGCGAACCTCCGGGGCGCCGATCTGTCCGGCGCATCCCCAAGCGCTCGCGCAGGTGGCGCCGCCGGCGTTCTCAGCGCCGCGGCAACCCCTCGCTGACGGGCCGCACTGGCGGCGCACCTCGGCCGGAAATCCTCGGGCTGCCGGAGCACAAAGGCCGCCCCGGGGGCGGCCCTCGCACGGTCGTCGCGTGGCGCTACTCGGCGGCGATCCCAGACGCCGGCTTGGCCTCGACCGTCATTTCGACCGGAACCGGGTTCGATAGAATATCGAGCACCGGGCAATGGGCATTGACCGCTTGGCGCAGCTGTTCGATTTGCTCGGCGCTGGCGCTCGAATCGATGTGGACCGTCCCCTTGATCGACTCGTAGCCGGGCCGCACCGTCTCGTCGACGGCGAAGAACCCGCGAAGGTCAATGTCGCCCTCCATGGTCACCGAAACGCCGTCGAGTGGGATCCCCATGGCCGCCGCATAGGCGCGGTAGGTGATCTCCTGGCAGGTGCCCAGCGAAGCCAGAATCAGCTCGACCGGATTGGGGCCCTTGTTCGTGCCGCCCAAGCTTTCCGGCTCGTCGACCGTCAGGCCGTGTTCGCGGATCGATACCTCGGTGTGGAAACCTTCCTTCAGGCCCGAGACCGTCGTGAAGGTCTCCTGGGCCTTACTGGGATCCGCCCTGAATGCCTCTTGCGTCTCGGCGATGATCTGCCTGAGCGCCTCGCTCATAGCCATTTCCTCCCTTTTGCGTGTTCCTCGTCGGTCCCCGCGACCGGCGAAGCGGCCCCCAAAGGGGCCCGCCGCTCCAGAGTAGTCCGATATTCTCCGGCTGAACACCTCAACATGGCCCCGATTGTGGCCAACGGTGCGCCGCAATCCTTGGTCTAGCGGCGTGGAAGCGCGTTAGCGCGCTGGCTTCGCAAACAGGCGCTCCAGCTCCCTTCTCGCGAAGTCGAGCAGATCGTTGGCCTCGAACAGCCAGGCGCTGGCGCTGCGATCGCCTCCGCTCACACCGACCTTCCGGCCCGAGCGGCGGAGCGTCCGACGGCGACAAGGAACATTACGGCCTTTCCCGCGGCGTCGGGCGAGAAGAAGTCGGTCACGTCGTCGTCGAGGAAGGTGAGTCCGGTAGCCCCGCACCCCAGAGCGTACGCCGCGAGGTAGGCCTTGCCGCCAAGGATCCCACCCTCGAGCTGTGCGGCCCGGTACCCCCGGTCCCCGAACCGATCCACGACACGATCGAGCTCCGTCATATAGTAGAGATTGACGCTGGCATCGGCCGCCAGCTCTTGGCCAAGCGCAAGCGCTCCGGCCTCTTCCCGAAATACCCCCTCACGAAGAAGCTCCAACGCCCCGTCTTGCGCGCGGTACGCATAACTGCCCGATGGCAGCCCTTCGACGGCGTTGACGATCAGATAGATGTCGCACAAGCGCGCGCCGGGTGGACCAAGGCAGTCGGCGGGAATGCCCCGGCTCGTCCGGTCGATGATCGTCGAAAGCTGGGACGATGAGATGGGCTGGCGGGCGAAGCGGCGTGTCGAGCCCCGCCGTCGTATCACGGCCTCGACCGGCTCGCCCGGAAGGGCGTCATCGGCGGCCGGTTCCAGGGCGAAGCGTTTGCCCGCGGCGGCCGGTTCTCCGTTTCGCTCGAGCGCACCGCGCCACGCCGCCGCCTCCGTCCCGCTGCCCAGCGACGAGGTAGTGTGGGCCGCCTGAATCTCGGGGTATTCAACTTCGTAATTGGACAGCGCTTCGGTCTTGAGCCCGAGCGGCGGGGCGGGGAAAGTGGGCGTCACCGGCTCCGGACCTCCGCGCCCGATGGGGACCAGGGCCAGGGACGCCTCCTTTTGTGGCTCGACACCCAGCAGTTGGTTTACCGCGCCGTCGGCGTAGCCCAGCACCACCGAGACCGCTAGCTCCAAGCTCGCGCCGAGGGCGAGCAGATTCGCCACCATGCAGCCCGAATCCCACCACGCGTGCCGATAGGCGCGCGCCCGGTACTTCCAGGCGTTGCGCCACCACGTGCTCGTCAGAACGAGTACCGCCGGTGCCTCTGCCACGGCGGGGTGGCCCCCGCTCGCCTCCACCAGTGCCTGACGATGGTCACCCTCCCGCAGCGGGCAGATCGAAAAGTCGGCGGGCTGGAACTGGTAAACCCCCGCCGCAATCCCCTCGAGGTCCGCGCAGACGACATACACCTCGATGTGGTAGAGCGCCCCGGTACACGAGGCGCCACGGAACACTACCTCGCCGCCCGGGTATCTCCGTCGTTTCGTGATACCCACCGCGGAAAGCAGGTGAGCCAGGTCCTCCACGCTCGGCGGCATTCCGCTGCCCATCGGCGTCCCCGATTGGGCCAGCGCGGCCAGCGCGGGCTTGTCCGTCGCCGTCCATCGTGTGGGCAGCGATTGTCGGGCGAGGCCGGAGTAGACTTTGAAGGGGTGCGGCCGGTTCTCGAAGTCGAGGCTGTGGCGATCGGCGCGAATCCGCACCCAAGAGTGTTTGGTGCCTTCGTGATAGTCTAGTGCCTTCATGTCATCGACTTGGTAGTGCGCTGATTGTCCGGCTCGCTCCACTCACTGGTTCACCGTTCATGGTAGCCCGATCCCTGCCCCAGGGAAGCCGCTCGTGGACCCCCGTCGCAAACCACCGTGGCAGTTGCCGGCACTCGGCCGCTGCCAATGCTACCAATGACCCCCCAAGAACGAGCACGGCCACATTCGCAACATAGCGATCATCGCCCACAACGACCACG
>CAYUNL010000182.1:0-5946 GCA_964446055.1 uncultured Alphaproteobacteria bacterium
CATTCGCCACGAAAAGCGGCGGCGATGAAGAACTCGACGTTGCCGGCCGGTCCGGTTATCGGGCTTTCGTCCAGTCCAAGCACCGACCAACCGGGCTGGGCCGAGAGCCAGCCATTAATACGCGCGCAAACCTCGGTGTGAAGCGCTCGCTCCCGGACCACGCCGGAGCGGCCCACCCGCCCTTTGCCGACCTCGAACTGCGGCTTAATGAGAGCCACCAGCCAGGCACCTGGCGCGGCCAGGCCGAGCACCGCAGGAAGTGCCGTTTCGAGGCCGATGAAGCTCACGTCGCAGGTGATTGCGCCAGGCGCCTCGGGGATCGCGGCCGCGGTCAGATAGCGAGCGTTCGTACGTTCCAGGACGACCACGCGGTCATCGTTTCTAAGCCCCCAGTCGAGCTGGCCGTAGCCGACATCGACGGCGTAGACCCGCGCCGCGCCGCGCCGGAGTAGCACATCGGTGAAACCGCCGGTCGAAGCGCCGACGTCGAGCGCAATGCGGCCGTCTGCGTCTAGATCGAATCGATCAAGCGCGTGAGCCAGCTTGATCCCGCCGCGCGAGGCCCACTCGTGATCGCGCCCGCGCACATCGACCGCCATGTCGCGCGCGAGCATCGCACCGGGCTTATCAAGGCGCGCCTCGCCCGAGAACACGCGCCCGGCCATGATCAGCGACGCCGCTCGCGAGCGCGACCGGGCGAGCCCGCGCTCGACCAGCAACGTATCGAGGCGAATCCGCGCCGATTCGGAAGGCGGATGGGTGTTGTTTTTCAGCTGCGATCCTCCCGTGGACAAGCTGAATCCGCGTCTCCCTGCCGGATTAGCGGTCGCGGGCGATGACGAAGTCGGCGAGGGCGCGCAGGGCCTCGGCCCTTTCGGCAAAGGGCTCGAGGTGGGCGGCGGCTTGGCGAGCCAGCATCTCGGCCTGGGTGCGCGCGCGCTCAGGCCCGAGAAGCGCGACCATCGTTGCCTTGCCCCGTCCACTGTCCTTACCTACCGCCTTGCCCAGCTTCTCGGCCGAGCCCTGGCTGTCGAGGAGATCGTCGGCAATCTGGAAGGCGAGGCCGAGATCGTGGGCGTAGGCGTGCAACGCGTGGCGGAGCTGCTGCGGCGCTTTGCCCAGGATCGCGCCGGATTCGCAGCTGAAAGCGATCAGGCCGCCTGTCTTGAGCTGCTGAAGCCGGGTGATCGCACCGGCGTCAAGGGCTTGGTTCTCGGCTTCGAGGTCGATCATCTGGCCTCCCACCATGCCCTGGCAGCCCGCGGCCGCCGCAAGCGTTCGTATCAGCTCGCAGCGCACCTCGGGATCGGAATGCGTCGCGGCCTCGGCCAGCACCTCGAAGGCCAGCGTCAACAGCGCGTCGCCAGCCAGCACCGCCGTTGCCTCGTCGAAGGCGATATGTGCGGTCGGCTTGCCGCGGCGGAGTGCATCGTCGTCCATGCATGGGAGGTCGTCGTGCACGAGCGAGTAGGTGTGCACCATCTCGACCGCCGCCGCGACGCGAAGGGCGCATTCGCGGGCGACCCCGAACATCTCGGACGAGGCGGTCACTAAGAACGGGCGCAGGCGCTTACCGCCGGCGAGCGTCGAGTATGCCATGGCCTCGACGAGGCGCGCCTCGGGCCCTTCGGGGACAGGAAGCAGACCGCGCAACTTGTCCTCGACCGCTGCTGCATTCATGCGGACGAGGCTTTCAAGAGCCGTCAACGCGTCCTCAGTCGAGCGTCGCGGGCTCGGTGTCCACGGCGCCGCTTCCGCCGACCACGATTTTGTCGATTCGTTCCTGCGCGGCGCGCAGTTTGGCCTCACAATGTCGCATCAACAGGGTCCCGCGGGTGTACATGTCGATCGATGCGTCGAGGCTCACTTCGCCACCCTCAAGCCGCTGGACAATCTCTTCGAGGCTCTCGCGCGCCTCCTCGAAGCTCATCTTCTGAATCTCCGGCGGGATAGTCGCGCCCTCGGATTCGCTCTTACTCATCGGTTCCGCCCCATTGGTGAGGCCACCTTAAGCTCCTCGCCGACGCCAGCGCAACCAGCCGGTTTACTGACCCTCGGGAGGGCCGACGCGCTCACGCGGGCGCCGCGGCCTTGGCGAGGGCAGACTCGATAGCGGCAAGCGCCGCAGGTGCGCCCTCCGGGTTGGGGCCGCCGCCCTGGGCCATGTCGGGGCGGCCGCCCCCGCCGCTGCCGCCAAGCGCGGCTACACCGAGACGAGTGAGCGAGATGGCGTCAAAACGGTCGGTCAGGTCCGCGGTAACGCCGACGACGAGCGACGCCTTTCCGTCGCCGAGGCCGACGACAGCGTAAACGCCAGATCCACCGTTTTTGAGGTCGTCCACCAGCGCTTTGAGCTCGCGCGCGGGCACGTCGGCGACGGTGTGCGCAGTGAAGCGAACGCCGGCGATCTCCCGGGCCACGAGCCCGGTCCCGGTGCCGCCGGCGGCAAGCTTGCGGCGCGCGAGTGCGAGTTCGCGCTCGAGTTGTTTGCGCTCGTCGAGTACTACGGCGAGCCGATCGGGCACGTCCGTTGCCGCTACCTTCAGCGCCGCCGCCGCCGCACCGAGCGCGCGCTCGCGGTCCACGACATGGGCCAGCGCGGCCTCGCCGGTGAGCGCCTCAATACGCCGCACCCCCGACGCGAGCGCCCCTTCGGCCACGATCCTGAAGAAACCGATATCGCCGGTGCGGGCGACGTGGGTTCCGCCACAGAGCTCGATCGAATAAGGCGCACCGTCCTCGCCGCCAATCGACAGCACTCGGACCTCATCGCCATATTTCTCGCCAAACAGTGCCATCGCGCCGGTGGCGACCGCGTCGTCAGGCCCCATCAGGTGCGTTTCGACCGGGCAGTTACGTCGGATTTGCGCGTTCACCGCCGCCTCAACCGCCTCAAGCTCCGCGGCGCTCACCGCCTTGGGGTGAGAGATATCGAAGCGCAAGCGGTCGGGGGCCACCAGCGATCCCTTTTGGGTGATGTGATCGCCAAGCTGGCCGCGCAGCGCGGCGTGTAGGAGGTGAGTGGCGGAGTGGTTGGCGCGGACCGCAGCGCGGCGCTCGCCGTCGACGCGCAGCTCCACGACGTCGCCGACCGAGAGCGCGCCGCTGCCGAGCGTGCCGATGTGGACTGTGAGCGCGTCGAGCTTCTTCTGGGTGTCGCGCACGGCGAGATTCGCACCCCCAGCGGCGAACAGGACACCGCGATCGCCCACCTGGCCGCCGGCCTCACCGTAGAACGGCGTCTGGCTGACGATCACCGCGGCCTCCGCCCCTGCCTCGATCGCGTCGCGGCGCTCTCCATCGACAACGATCGCCCTGACCGTACCCTCGGCTACGAGGGTCTCATAGCCCAGGAACTCCGTCGCGCCTACCTCCTGGAGCAGTTCGAACCACAAGGTCTCGGTGGCCGCATCGCCGGTACCCGCCCATGCCGCGCGCGCCTCGGCGCGCTGCCGGGCCATCGCGGCATCGAAACCCTGCGTATCGACAGTTAGCCCCTGGCCGCGGAGCGCGTCTTCCGTAAGATCCAGCGGGAAACCGTAAGTATCGTACAGGCGAAACGCGATCTCGCCAGCGAGCCGCCCACCCGCGGGAAGTTTGGCAACCTCGTCCGCCAACATCTTGAGACCGCGCTCCAAAGTTGCCTTGAATCGCGTCTCCTCGAGCTTGAGGGTTTCGGTCACCAGCGGCTCGGCACGGCCCAACTCGGGATAGGACGCGCCCATTCCCGCCACCAGCGCCGGCACCAAGCGCCACATCATCGGTTCGGTCGCGCCAAGTAGGTGCGCATGCCGCATGGCACGGCGCATGATTCGACGTAGGACGTAGCCACGGCCTTCGTTCGAAGGCATCACCCCGTCGGCCATGAGGAATGTCACGGCGCGAAGATGGTCGGCGATGACGCGGTGGGAGATCGCGTGTGGGCCGTCGGGATCGGTCGCCGAAGCCTCGGCCGAGGCTTCGATGAGACTGCGAAGGAGATCGATGTCGTAGTTGTCGTGCACCCCGCTCATCACAGCGGCGATCCGCTCGAGGCCCATGCCGGTGTCGATCGAAGGCCGCGGCAGGTCGACCCGTTGGCCGGGCGCGCGTTGCTCGTACTGCATGAACACGAGGTTCCCGATTTCGACGAAACGGTCGCCATCCTCGTCCGGGGAGCCCGGCGGCCCCCCTTCGAGCGCCTCGCCATGATCGAAGAAGATTTCGGAGCACGGCCCGCAGGGCCCGATTTCGCCCATGCTCCAAAAGTTGGCGTCGCTGGCAATGCGGATGATTCGCGATTCAGGGAGGGCCGCAATCTCGCGCCACAGTGCGTACGCCTCGTCGTCGTCGTGATAGACCGTGACCCAAAGGCGTTCAGGCGACAGACCGAACTCGCGTGTGACTAGGCTCCACGCCAGCTCGATCGCGACTTCCTTGAAGTAATCGCCAAACGAGAAGTTCCCCAGCATCTCGAAGAACGTGTGGTGGCGTGCGGTGTACCCGACGTTGTCGAGGTCATTGTGCTTGCCGCCCGCGCGAACGCACTTCTGGGAGGTTACCGCGCGCACGTAGTCCGGGTTCTCGATACCGGTGAAGACGTTCTTGAACTGCACCATTCCGGCCGAGGTGAACAGCAGCGTTGGATCGTTGTGCGGCACCAACGAGCCCGACGCCACCACTTCGTGGCCATGGCCAGCGAAGTACTCGAGAAACGCCCTGCGAATGTCGTTCGCGCTTTGCATCGGATTAGCGAGAAACTACACGCCCAAAGGACAGCGACACACCCTACCCCGCTACCCGAGTCCGCGCCAAGAATTGCCTCGGCACCGCACGCGACGTGAGCGGAGGTGACCGCGCACGCGGCCGCCCCGTCCAGCGCACCCTATGACTTTGGCCTACCGTATCGCCGCCCGGCAGCCCTCCCGACCTTGCCCGCTATCGTGGGCCAACGGTCGCTACGCGAACAGGTCCGGGCGAGGCCGTCTCGACCGTGAGACCTCGCACCGAAGCCGTCGATCAGGCTTCGCTGGCCTCCTCGCCGAGGTCGCCAGATTCGACCACGGTCGGAATCGCGACATCGGCGGTGGCGAGCTCCCGTGCGGGCGCGATTCCGGCGTCACTGCGAATCGCGGCCTCGATCGCGTCGGCAACCTCGGCGTGTTCGGCCAAGAAGAGTTTGGCATTCTCGCGGCCCTGGCCGATGCGTTCAGAATTGTAGGAGAACCACGATCCCGATTTCTCGACTACGCCGGCCTTGACGCCGAGATCTATGAGCTCGCCGCCACGCGAGATGCCCTCGCCGTACATGATGTCAAACTCGATCACCTTGAACGGCGGCGCGACCTTGTTCTTCACCACCTTGACGCGGGTCTGGTTGCCGACCACTTCGTCGCGGTCCTTGATCGCGCCGGTGCGTCGGATTTCGAGTCGCACGGTGGCGTAAAACTTGAGAGCGTTACCCCCCGTAGTAGTCTCGGGGTTGCCGAACATGACGCCGATCTTCATACGGATCTGGTTGATGAAGATGACCGTGCAGCGCGAGCGTGCGATCGAGGCGGTGAGCTTGCGCAGCGCCTGGCTCATCAGCCGGGCCTGCAGGCCGACGTGGGTGTCGCCCATTTCGCCTTCGAGCTCGGCTCGAGGCACCAGCGCGGCGACGCTGTCGACGACAAGAATGTCGAGAGCGCCCGAACGAACCAGGGTATCGGTGATCTCCAGCGCCTGCTCGCCGGTGTCGGGCTGAGAGATCAGGAGTTCGTCGATGTCAACCCCGAGGCGCGCCGCATAGGCCGAATCGAGCGCATGCTCGGCGTCAACGAAAGCGGCAGTGCCGCCGAGCCGCTGCGCCTCGGCGACCGCATGGAGCGCGAGCGTGGTCTTGCCCGAGGACTCCGGTCCGTAGATCTCGATCACTCGCCCCCGGGGCAGGCCGCCGATACCAAGCCCGATATCAAGTCCGAGCGA
>CAYUNL010000183.1:0-5918 GCA_964446055.1 uncultured Alphaproteobacteria bacterium
TCGGCCATCGAGATGTCGGCGGTGTGCAACGCGGCCGGACTAAGCCCGCAGCCCGACGGCCTCGGCTTTCCGCCGGCCTCGCGCTTCGAGCTCGCCGAGGTGTGCAAGCCGGTGGCGGCGGGCGGCACCCTCGCCCACGACAGCACCACCGAGGTCGTCTCTTCGGTCAACCGGGACCTGAGCGAGGTCGAGCACCACCTGGCGCTGGGCACCTACGTGGTGGTCGAGACCGAATCCGACTATGCGCGCCGCTGCTTCCGGGAATACGCCATGCTGCCGGACCGCTCGGGCGCCTACGCCGCGCTCTACCGCCCGATCCACATGATCGGCCTCGAGCTCGGCATTTCCGTCGCCTCGGTGGGGTGCCGGGGCGAGCCCACGGGCCGCCCGACCGACTGGCGCGCCGATGTCGTCGCCACCGCCAAGCGACCGCTGAAGCAGGGCGAGGTGTTGGACGGCGAGGGCGGCTACATGGTCTGGGGCAAGCAGATGCCGGCCCGGCGCTCGATGGAGATCGGCGGATTGCCGCTCGGCCTCGCCAACGCCGTGACGCTGACCCGCGATATCGCCGAGGGCGCGCAACTCACCGTCGGCGACGTCGCCCTGGACGAGGAGGACACGGCGGTCAAGCTGCGCCGCGAGATGGAATCGGCGTTTGCCCCTCGGAGCGACCGTGCCGCCGAGTAGTGGGTGGCCAGACCTCGAAGGATTCCCGCACGGGCTCAGAAGGTCGAGGAGACGCCGCCGTCGACGAGGAGGATCTGGCCGGTGACGTAGCCGGAATCGTCGGAGCAGAGGAAGAACGCGGGGCCGGCGATGTCCTCGGGCTGGCCGTAGTCGCCCAGCAAGACGCGGCCGTACTTGACGTAGATGTCCTGGAACCACTCGGTCTTAAACTCGTGGCTGCCGTCGGGCAGGCGCGCCATCGGCGTATCGATGAAACCGGGGGCGATGGCGTTGACGCGGATGTCCTTCGGCGCCAGATCGGCGGCGAGGCACCGGGTCATGTTGACGAGCCCACCCTTGGCGGTGGAGTAGGGGAGGGAGTCGCGGCTGCCGCGCAGGCCCATGATCGAGGCGATGTTAAGAATGCGTGCGCACGGACTCTTCTCGAGATGGGCGAGCGCGGCGAGGGCGCAGAGGTAGGCGCCGTCGAGGTTGACGCTCTGTATCTCTTTGTAGTGCTCCCAGGTCTGTTCGGCGAACGGCGTCATGGGCTCGGGGAGGGCAGCGTTGTTAACCAGGATGTCGAGCCGTCCCCAGCGCTCGAGGGTTGCCGCGACCATCGCCTGGACCGCATCGCGGTCGGCGATATCCACGGTCTGCGCGAACGCGGCATCGGGGTGTTCCCGAGCGAGCGCGCCCGCGGACTCGCGCACCAGCTCGGCCCGCTTGTCGGCGAGGCAGACCTGCGCCCCTTCTTCGGCGAAGCGGGTGGCGATGGCGCGGCCGATGCCGCGCGCCGCCCCGGTGACGATGGCGACTCGGTCTTTCAGCCGCGTGCCCTGGTTCAAGTCAAGCGACCTTGAAACGCTTCACGACCTCGTCGTTGAGCTCGACGCCGAGGCCGGGCAACGTAGGCGGGGCGATGGTCCCGTCCGCCGCCAGGGTGAACGGGTCCGAGGCGAGCTCCTTGCGCAGGGTCTCCTCGCAGAGTTCGGGCGGCAGGTACTCGATGAAGGCGCAATGCTCGGTGGCGAAGGCGAGGTGCGCGGTCGCGGTCACTGAAACCGCGGTCTTCCAGCAGTGCGGCACGATGGTGCGCCCGCGCTCGCGCGCCATGTCGCACACCCGCATGGCCTCGCCCAGGCCGCCGACGCGGCCCACGTCGGGCTGGGCCACGTCGATCTTGCCGCGGTCCATTAGCTCTTCGAACTCCCAATGCGTCGATAGCCACTCGCCGGCGGCGATCGGCATCGGCGCCTTTTCGTGAAGGCGCGCGTATTCGTCTAGGTGGTCGGTCCAGATAGGGGTCTCGAGGAAGGTGAGGTTGAACTCGCCCCACTCGGCCACGGTCTTTAGCGCGGTTTCGGCCTCGGACCACAGGTACTGGACGTCGACCATCAATGCGATATCGGGGCCGATCGCGGCGCGCACCGCGGCGACGACCTCGGTGTGGCGTTCGAAGGGCTCAATGAGGCCGGAGTGCGCGTAGGGCCCGTTCATGGTGACCTCGGCCTTGACCGCCTTGAAGCCCGATTCCACCGCCCGCGCCGCCCAGTCGCAGAGCGAATCGCGGTAGGCTTCGAAGCTCTCGCCGGCGGGTTGGAGCGAGGCGTAGGGGACGACGCGCGCTTGTGCCGCGCCGCCCAAGAGCTCGAAGATCGGTTTTCCCTCGACTTTGCCCTTGATGTCCCAAAGCGCGATTTCCACGGCGCTGATGGCGTTGATCACCGCGCCGCGGCGGCCGTTCATACAGCTGCCGACATAGATTTCCCGCCATAGCCTGGCGATTTCGAGCGGGTCTTGGCCCACCAGCATGTCCTTGATGCACTGGCCCATGGTGTGGGTGCCCGGCGCCTCGATACAGGCCTTGGCGATCCATGGGTTGACGTCGGCCTCACCGATGCCGAAGACGCCCTCGTCGGTGCGTACCACGACGATGAAGCTGTCCTGGGCCGAGGAGGTGAACGTGGGGTTGTAATCGGGCGCCAACAGGACATGGCATTCGATGTCGGTGATTTTCATGGAAGTTCTACTCGGTGCCCGAAAGCCGCAGCCGTGAGGCGACCAACAGGGTAAGGAGGCCGGAGACGACAATGATGATGGTCACCAGCGCGTTGATCTCTTCGGAGAAGCCGGTGCGCATCATCGCCCACAGCCGGATCGGCAGGGTCGAGGTGTCGCCGACCAGGAACAGCGTGATCAGCGTCTCGTCGAACGATATGACGAAGGCCAAGAGCGCGGCGGTCACCGCGGCGCTTCGCATGTGGGGGAAGACGACGTAGCGGAAGGTCTGATAGCCGGATGCGCCCAAGTCCTTGGAGGCCTCGACGAGCGCTTGGCTGAGCGCCTGTATGCGGGTCAGTAGGGTGCGGTACACCAACGCCATGACGAACGCCGTATGGCCGATGACCACCGCGGTCAACCCGGTCGAGATACCGACCTCGCGGAAGAAGACCAGCATCGACAGGCCGGTGATGATCGGCGGCAGCAAAAACGGCATGAAGACGGCGAACTGCAGTATCTCGCGCAGCCGGCTTCGGGCGGTGGCGTAGTAGTAAGCGATCGCGGTCCCCGCCACGAGCGCCGTCAGACTCGCGAAGAAGGCGACGATCGCGGTCCGTCCCAAGGCCCCGAGGATGCGCTTGCTCCCCGCCAGCTCGATGTAGGAGTCGACCGAGAAGCTCCCCCAGTCGATGACCTGGCGCTTGCTCTCGAAGAACGACAGGATCCCGACCAGGAAAACCGGCGCGTAGAGTATGGCGAACACGGCGAGCGCGACCAGGGCAAGCGCCCAATAGACTAGGCGGTCGCGAACCACGAGCCGCAGCGCCATCTTGGCCGCCTGGATGACGCGGGCCACGCCCTCCGTCACCATCCGCGCGGCCGCGTCGGAGAGGATCTCGGCGAGCGCCCCCAGCGCCCCGCCGATGACGCCGCGCGAGCGCTTGTTCGCGCCGGTATCTTGCATAGTACGCGTCGCCACGACGATGATGGCCAGCGAGACGACCAACAGAACGATCGCCAACGTCGCGCCGAACGGCCAGTTGAAGGCCATGCCGAACTGGCTGTGAAGCACCCGGCCGTAGGTCAGGCCGTGGGTGCCGCCGACCATCTGCGGGGTCACGAAGTCGCCGAGCGCCAGGACGTAAGTGAACAGGCCCCCGCCCAAGACCCCCGGGAGACTGAGCGGCAGCGTGACGCGCCGGAAGGTCTGCCACCAGCCGCCGCCGAGGTCGGCCGAGGCGTCCGACAGGCTGCGCGGGATGCGCTCGAGCGAGAGATAGATCGGCAGGATCGCGAACGGCAGAAGGATCGCCGAAAGCGTTATCTGGACCGCCGTCAGGTTGAACAGGAACAGCTTCGAGGGTTCGTCAAAAATGCCGGCGTAGACCAGGAACTTGTTCAGGAAGCCGCGGAACCCGAGGATGCTGCGGATCGCGTAGAGCTTGATGATGTAGCTCATGAACATCGGGATGACCGAGACCATCAACATCGCGTAGCGCCACCGCGGGGGCGCGCGGTGGATGAAGTAGGCGACGGCGTAGCCGGCCAGGACCGTGAAGATCATGACCCTGAGGGCGAGCAAGCTGGTGGCGCCGAATACCGAGGTGTAGATGCGTCGTCCCGACGAGGATTCGGCGGTGAAGAATTCGACGTAGTTCACGAATGAGGGATCGCGGACGGTCGTGGTGCCGTCCATATACCAAAAGCTCGATATCAGGAACGCGATCAGCGGCGCGATGACAAAGAACGCGGGCAACCCGTAGATAATGCCGACCGCGCCGCCGCGGAGCCACGGGGCGAGGCTGGCGAGGCGCTGGGGGGCGGCCAGTTTTGCGCGGGAGAGGGCTACGCCGGGATCCATGTTACCGCACCGGGTGGCTGAGGGGTGGTACGAGGTAGGAGGGGCCGCCCATGGCGGCCCCTCCACTCGTCAAACCGCTTGCGCGGCTACTGCATCATCTCGGCCTTGATCTCGTTATAGACCTTGACCCGCTTATCGAAGTCCTCGGGCGGCACCAGGTAGACTAGCTGATCGGCGTAGTCGAACCCTGGCGAGGGTAGGACGGTGTTGCCGAACCCCAGCCGGTCCGTCATCTCGCCCAACACCTTCTTAGACACGAAGAAATTGAGCCACTTGTAGGTGAGATTGATATCTTCGGCGCCGGAGCTGACGGCCCACGTATCCAGCCAGCCGATCGCCCCCTCGTCGGGGATGATGTACTTGACGGGCAGGTCGCGGCGCAACATCTCAAGCTCTTGATACTCGCCCATGGCGTACATCAGGACGATGTCGTTTTGCTCCCACGCCGAGACGCCCTCTTCGAGGCCGGCGAAGTAGGTCAGGATGTTGTCCTGAAGCGCCAGCATCTTCACCTTGACGCGCTCGAATTCGGCGTCGGAGAGGTTGAAGGGGTCGTCCATGCCAAGGATGATCGCCGTGTTGGTGATGTTGTTGTTGGCGTCATCGAGGATCGTGACCCGGCCCTTGTACTTGGGATCCCACATGACCTCCCACGAGGTGGGCGGATTGTCGCCGAACTCCTCGGTGTCGTAAATCATGCCGATCGAGCCCCAAGAAAACGGCACGCCCATGGGCTTGCCGTCGATATGGAGCGCGCCTAGCGTCTCAAGCGCGAATGCCGGAAGCAGATCGCCTCCCGCCTTCGACGGATCGATCGGCGAGAGCAGACCGGCGCCGTTGTAGCGCGGGAAGAGGCTGGTATCGATCGAGAGCACGTCGTAGTCCTCGCCCTGGGACCCCGACATTTTAGCGAACAATTCGTCCACGGCGCCGATGAAGGTTACCCGGACTTCGGCGTCGTACATTTCCTCGAACTGCTCGATCCAATCGTCGTCCGCGTAACCTTCGAAGCCGATGACTCTAAGGACGCCCTCTTCGGCCTGGGCGAGGCCCGAGAGCCCTACGATCCCAGCTACGGCGAGCGCCGCACCGGTGAGCATCGAAACGAATGATCTCATGATCCCCCTCCAATCGGGTTGTTTGGGTGCTTCTCTCTTCTTGGAGTGTATACTGCGGGTTCCGGCGTGGCCACAGCGATCGAGCCGTCGCCGCGCGAGATTCGGGGAAAGCTGAAACGATGATCGGCGACGACGACGCCCAGCGGTATTTCGACAACGGCTTCTTGATCGTCGAGGACTTGTTCGCGAAATCTGAACTTCAGCCGGTGCTGGACGCCATCGAAGGTATCGTCGATGAAACGGCCGAGCGCCTGAACGCCGCCGGGCGG
>CAYUNL010000184.1:0-5915 GCA_964446055.1 uncultured Alphaproteobacteria bacterium
TCTCAACGGCATCTGGCAGGCCGGGTTGGTGGCCGTACCGGTCAATGCCGGACTGCACCCGCGCGAACTTCAATACATCCTGGAGAACAGCGGCACCCGGGTCTGCTTCGCGAGCGAGGAGATTGGCGAAGCGATCGAACCGCCCGTCGCATCGCTCGAGGGCTTCGGTGCGGTGGTGCGTCCTGGCGACCGCGCCTATGGCGAGCTCTTGGAGGCGCCTCACATCGAGGCCGAGGAGGTCGCCGCGACCGACCCGGCATGGCTCTTTTATACCTCGGGGACCACCGGCCGGCCGAAAGGCGCGACGCTCACCCACCGCAATCTATTGACGATGACACTCAGCTATTATGCCGACATCGACTCGGTCGTGCCCGGCGAGACCATCATTCACGCCGCCCCGCTTTCGCACGGCTCGGGCCTCTATGGCCTGCCGTTTCTCGCCAAGGGAGGGGTGGCTGTGATCCCAGAGAGCGGCGGTTTCGATCCCGACGAGATCCTTGCACTGACGGCGGCGTGGCGCGGCGTTAGCTTCTTCGCGGTCCCAACCATGCTCACCCGCCTCCTGAACACTCCCGCAAGCGGCGCCGCCGATACCGCCAACCTCAAGACGATCGTCTACGGTGGCGCGCCGATGTACCTCGAAGACCTCAAGCACGCGCTCGACCTTTTTGGCCCCAAGCTTGCGCAAATCTACGGCCAGGGTGAGACGCCAATGACGATCACCGTGCTTACCAAGGGCCACCATGCCGATACCGAGAACCCTCGTTATGCCGAGCGTCTAGCCTCGACCGGCATCGCCCGCACCGACGTCGAGGTGAGGGTGGTCGACGAGTCCGACGGTGAGCTGCCGGCCGGCGAGATCGGCGAGATCACGGTACGCGGCGATGTAGTGATGAAAGGGTACTGGGAGAACCCGGCGGCCAGCGCCGAGAGCCTGCGCGGCGGCTGGCTGCATACCGGCGACTTGGGGGCGATGGACGAAGAGGGCTTCCTGACGCTGAAGGATCGCTCCAAGGACATGATTATCTCAGGCGGCGCCAACGTCTACCCGCGCGAGATCGAGGAGGTGCTGCTGCGCCACACCGGCGTGCTGGAGTGCTCGGTGGTCGGGCGCGCCCATCCCGAGTGGGGTGAGGAGGTGGTGGCCTTCGTTGTCGCCCAACCCGAGGCCAGCGTCGGCGAAGATGAGCTCGACCGGCTGTGTCTCGATAACATTGCCCGCTTCAAGCGCCCCCGCGCCTATTTCTTCCTGGACCGGCTGCCCAAGAGCAACTACGGCAAGATCCTCAAGACCGCGCTCCGCGAGCGGCTCGAGGCAGAAGCCGGGCACGCGGCGTAGGCCGATGGGAAGCCGCTTGAAGGACAAGGTCGCGCTGGTCCTGGGCGCCGGCTCGGTGGGGCCGGGGTGGGGAAACGGCAAGGCGACGGCGGTCCTATACGCCCGCGAGGGCGCGCGTGTGGTGGCGGTCGACGTGAACCGCGATGCCGCAGAGGAAACCCGAAGCATCATCGACGGCGAAAAAGGCGAGTGCACGGTACTTGCCGCCGATGTCTCCCGCGCCGATCAGATGGAGGCGCTGGTCGCCGAAACCGTGGCGAGCCACGGCCGCATCGACATCCTTCACAACAACGTCGGAATCTTGCGAGTGGGCGGCGCCGTCGATCTGGCCGAGGACGCGTGGGACTTGCAGTTCGACGTCAACGTCAAGGGCATGTTCTTGGCCCTGAAATACGTGCTGCCGCTCATGGAGGCGCAAGGCGCAGGCTCGATCGTCAACATCTCTTCGACCGCCGCGAAGCGCTGGTACGGTGTCTCCTACATCGCTTACTCGGCGTCGAAAGCGGCGATCGGCGGGATGATGCGGACGGTAGCGGCCGAGTACGCCGATAAGGGCATCCGCTGCAACACCGTGATCGCCGGCCTTATCGACACCCCGCTGATCCGCGCCTCGCTTGCCCAGGCCTACGCGGGAGGCGACATCGACGAAATGATTCGCATTCGCGACCGCCAGAGTCCGACCGGAAAGATGGGCACGGCGTGGGATGTGGCCTATGCTAGCCTGTTTCTGGCTTCGGACGAGGCGAGCTACGTCAACGGTGCCGAGCTCGTCGTCGACGGCGGGTTCACGGTGGTGGCCAGGACCTGAGGGAGACGTGTGAGGTCCAGCGTGACGGCGCGTGATATGGAAGGCCTAGACGGCGAGGGCATCGGGCGCGAGCGCGACGTTCGACACCTCAAGGATACAATCTCGGCCCTGCGCGACGAGCTGGAGCAAACGCGCTTCGAGCACGAGGCCGGCGTGCAGAAGGCGGTGGCCGGCTCGGCCGACGAGATTGGCCAGGTCCGGGGGACCGCGGCCGCGCTCCGCGAGGAGCTCGAGCGCTTGCGCTTCGAGAACGATGCCAGCGTGCAAGCCGCGATCGCCGCCTCGGCGGACGAGATCGCGCAGCTGCAGGGCACCGCCGCGCAATTGCGCGAGGAGCTGCATTCGCTGAACTTTGAAAAAGAGGCGAGCGTGCAACGCGCGGTCGCCGCCTCGGCCGATGAGATCGCCCAGTTGAAGGCGACGGCCGGTAAGCTGCGCGACGAGCTCCAGGAGCTCAGCTTCGAAAAGGAGGCGAGCGTCCAGCGAGCGGTCGCCGCCTCGGCCGATGAAATCGCGCAACTCAAGAAGACCGCGGGCGAGTTGCGCGATGCCTTGGAAGAGCTGCGCTTCGACAAAGAAGCCAGTGTGCAAAAGGTGATTGCCGCCTCGGCCGACGAGATCGCCCAGCTCAAGGCGACCGCAGGCAAGCTGCGCGACGAGCTGCAAAGGGAGACGATCACCCACGAGAAGGAGCGCCAGGAGAGCGAGCGAGCACGCCGCGATGAGATCAACCACGCGCAGCAAACGATCACCGCGCTGCGCCGGGAATTGGAGGAGCGCGATGGCGAATAGGACGGGAGAGGGTGGCGCAACCCGTCAGGCGCGGGGCGCCGGCCAATCGGCGAACGGCGGAGCGCGTAGCCGGCGCCGCGCCGACCGTACCCGGAGCGGACCCCCGAGCGAGACCGATCGGCGGTTGCGCGAGGCCGAAATGCTCTTGAACCTCACCCGTACCGTGGCGGCGTACGAGACCCTTGACGAGGTCTTGGGGGCACTGGTGGGAATGACGACACGCGAGGTCGGCGCCGAGCGCGGCACGCTGTTCCTGAACGATGAGCAGAGTGGCGAGCTCTACTCGCGAGTCGCCCAGGGCAACTTCCAGCGCGAAATCAGAATCCTCAACACCACCGGCATCGCCGGGCACGTGTTTACCGAGCGCGAGGCCCTCATCGTTCACGATGCCTACAAGGACGACCGTTTCAACCGCTCGGTCGACGAGCAGACCGGCTTCGTGACGCGGAACATCGTGTGTGTGCCCATCCGCACCGTCAAAGGCGAGGTGATCGGCGTCGCCCAGGCGCTGAACAAAAAGAAGGGTCGGTTCACCAAGGACGATCTCCGGGTGCTCGAATCGATGACCACCCAGGCCACCGTCGCGCTGCAGAGCACCGAGTTCGTCGAACGCGTGCGACGGAACCGGGCGCAGGAGATGGAGTTTCTGGACATCGTCTCGGACGTTACCTCGGAACTCGATCTCGGGGCGCTGCTGCAGAAGGTCATGGGCGAGGCGACGCGCATGCTCACGGCCGAGCGCTCGACGCTCTTCCTCAACGACGAAAAGACGGGCGAGCTCTTTTCGCGCGTGGCCCAGGGCGATTCCATCGGTGAGATCCGGCTGCCCAACACCGCCGGCATCGCCGGCACCGTGTTCACGTCGGGCAAGTCGGTAAACATCCCACACGCCTACGCCGACCTTCGCTTCAACCCGGCCTTCGACAAGCAGACCGGCTTCTTCACGCGCTCGATTCTGTGCGTGCCCGTAGTCAACAAAGACGGCAAATCGATCGGCGTGACCCAGATTCTCAACAAGCGCGGCGGCTCGTTCACCGAGGAGGATGAGACCCGGCTGAAGGCGTTCACCGCGCAGGTCTCGATCGCCCTCGAGAACGCCAAGCTCTTCGACGACGTTCAAAGCATCAAGAACTACAACGAGAGCATGCTTGAGAGCATGTCGAACGGAGTTGTCACGCTCGACGAGGACGGCAAGATCGTCACTTGCAACGCCGCGGGATTGCGCATCATGCAGGTCGCGGCCGACGAGATTCTGGGGCAAAAGGCAGACGAATTCTTTACCGGCGCCAACGCCTGGATCATGGAGAAGGTAACCCGCGTCGACGAGACCCAGGAGCTCGACGTTTTCATGGACGCCGCGATGGAATTCGGCGGCGAGACGCTATCGGTGAACCTCAGTATCCTGCCGCTCATCTCGGGCGAGCAGAAGAAGCTCGGCGCGATGATCATGATCGAGGATATCTCGTCGGAAAAGCGCATGAAGTCGACGATGTCGCGGTATATGGACCCCGGGATCGCCGATCAGCTGTTGGAGGGCGGCCAGGATATTCTCGGCGGCCAGAGCGCGGTTGCCACGGTCCTGTTTTCCGACATCCGCAGCTTCACCACGCTTACCGAGGAGCTTGGCGCCCAGGGGACGGTCAGTTTCCTCAACGAGTACTTCACGATCATGGTCGATTGCATCGCCCGCCAGGAGGGGATGCTCGACAAGTTCATCGGCGATGCCATCATGGCTTGCTTCGGCCTGCCGATCGCCCATGACGACGACGAGGACCGTGGCGTGCGTGCGGCCATTGCGATGATCAGCGAGATGTGGGAGTGGAACGACGAGCGCGCGAAGAACGGGCGCAACCCGGTGGACATGGGCATCGGGCTGAACACCGATGCGGTGGTCTCGGGCAACATCGGCTCGCCCAAGCGCATGGACTACACGCTGATCGGCGACGGCGTGAACCTGGCCGCGCGGCTCGAAAGCGCGTGCAAGCAGTACGCTGCGCGCATTCTCATCAGCGATAACACCTTCGCCAAGCTGCGCGGCACCTACCGCGCCCGCGAGGTCGATCTGGTTGTGGTCAAGGGCAAGACCGAGCCGGTCGGCGTTTACGAGGTGCTCGACTATCACACGCCCGAGACCTTCCCCAACCTGATGGACGTGGTGAACTATTTTCGCGAGGGTATCCGCCATTACCGCGCCGGCGATTGGAACAAGGGCATCGCCAGCTTCAAGGAGGCGCTGACCGCCAATCCCGACGACAGGCTCGCACAGACCTATATCGAGCGCTGCGAGCAAATGAAGAAGACGCCGCCCAAGGGCGAGTGGGACGGCGTCTGGATAATGACCTCGAAATAGGGGGAAAATGATGAACGACACCGGCGTGGCGCTTGGTCCCAACGACCTCGAGGCGGCGTGGAAACCGTTTACCGCGAACAAGCAGTTCAAGGCCAATCCGCGCCTCTTTGTGGCGGCCAAGGACATGCATTACACCACCGCCGATGGGCGCAAGGTGCTGGACGGCACCGCCGGTCTGTGGTGCGTCAACGCGGGTCACTGCCGCGATCCGATCGTCAAGGCGATCCAGGAGCAGGCGGCCCGCATGGACTACGCCACCGCCTTCCAGATGGGCCACCCCGGCGAGTTCGAAGTCGCCTCGAAGCTAGCGCTACTCGCGCCCGAGGGTCTCGACCACGTGCTCTTCGCCAACTCGGGCTCGGAGGCGGTAGATACCGCGCTCAAGGTGGCGATCGCCTATCACCGGCTTAGGGGCGAGGGCACGCGCACCCGCCTGATTGGTCGCGAACGCGGCTACCACGGGGTCGGCTTCGGCGGCATCTCGGTCGGCGGCATGGTCCTCAACCGCAAGTTTTACGGCCCACTTTTGAGCGGCGTCGACCATCTACCCCACACCCACAACCTCGAGCAGAACGCTTTCTCGCGCGGCCAGCCCGAAAGCGGCGCCCACCTTGCGGACGTGCTCG